>CAYZFD010000048.1:0-9982 GCA_964477735.1 uncultured Flavobacteriaceae bacterium | reverse complement strand
AAAACAGTGGCTTTTTGTGCTTTCTCAACGTTTTCTCGAGCCTGTTTCACCAACTTTTCAAAGCCATAGCCATAAAAAATATTGTCGCCCAAAACCAAACACACATCATCTGATCCAATAAATGATTTCCCAATAATAAAGGCCTGGGCCAAACCCTCAGGTGATGGTTGTTCGGCATAACTAAACGATAATCCCAACGACTGGCCATCGCCGAGCAAGCGCCTAAAGCCTGGCAAATCCTCCGGGGTTGAAATGATCAGTATCTCCCGAATTCCTGCTTGAATCAGGGCCGAAATGGGATAATAAATCATGGGCTTGTCATAAATGGGCAAAAGTTGCTTAGAAACCCCCTTGGTGATGGGGTATAGCCGCGTGCCCGATCCGCCTGCCAATACAATGCCTTTCATGATTGATATTGTTTTTGATAATAGGTTTGATAGGCTCCTGAGGTGACATTCCTAAGCCAATTCGAATTGTTTAGATACCAATCGATGGTCTTTGACAAACCTTCCTCAAAAGTCACCGAAGGACTCCAGCCCAATTCCTTATGAATTTTGGAAGCATCGATCGCATAGCGTTTGTCATGACCCGGACGGTCTTTGACAAAAGTGATGAGCTTTTCACTATGTCCTTTTGCTCTTCCTAATTTTTCGTCCATTTGTTGACACAACAAACGCACCAAATCAATGTTTTTCCACTCATTAAATCCACCAATATTATAGGTTTCCTGATCGTTTCCTTTATGAAAAATAAGATCGATCGCACGAGCATGGTCTTGAACATAAAGCCAATCGCGGGTAAAGTTTCCATCGCCATAAACCGGAAGTGGTTTTTGCTCGATGATGTTGTTGATGAACAGTGGTATCAGTTTTTCGGGAAAATGGTGTTCCCCATAATTGTTTGAACAGTTCGAAATCACATAAGGCATCCCATAGGTCTCTCCATAGGCCCTTACAAAATGATCGGAACTGGCCTTTGAGGCCGAGTAGGGCGACCTGGGATCATAGGCGGTTTGTTCGGTAAACAAGCCCTCTTCTCCCAGAGAGCCATACACCTCATCTGTACTCACATGGTAAAACCTTTTTCCCTCAAAATGACTACCCCAAACAGCTCTAAAGGCATTTAACAGGTTAACGGTGCCCAAAACATTGGTTTCCACAAAAGCCATAGGATCCGCAATAGAGCGATCGACATGCGACTCTGCCGCCAAATGAATAACACCATCAAAACGATGCTTCTCAAACAAGGCTGTGATGCGTTTCGCCTCTCTTATGTCTGCTTTGATAAAGTGGTAATTTGATTCGTTTTCGATATCGCTAAGGTTCTCCAAATTTCCAGCATAGGTGAGCGCATCCAAATTATAGATTTCATAGTGGGGATATTGCCGCACAAACTGCCGCACAACATGTGAGCCAATAAATCCCGCACCCCCTGTAATCAAAATTTTCATGACGCCATTTCTAATTGGTGAAGTGTTTGGGACAGCGCAACTTCCCAAGGGGTAATGGAAAGTCCAAACTGGTTTTTAATTTTTGTTTTGTCTAACAAACTAAACTGAGGTCGTTTGGCACGCGTGGGATAATCTTTCGTTTCTAGGGGTTTTATGACCGCCACATCTATGCTAGATCCCAATATGGCTTGCGCAAACTCAAACCATGAACAGCGCCCTTCGTTCGAAAAATGAAAAAGATCAGCAACAGTCCATTGATAGGTTTGGTTATCGATAATGTTCAAGGTCATTTTAGCCAAATCGGTGGCAGAGGTTGGGCTTCCCCACTGATCGGCTACTACGCCAATCTCTTTACGCTCATCAGCCAACCGCAACATGGTTTTCACAAAGTTGTGTCCGTAAATCGAATACACCCATGCCGTTCGAATGATGATGCTTTTGACGCTAGCGCGTTGCATCAAAATTTCTCCAGCCAACTTAGATTTTCCATAAACCCCTTGTGGGTTAGGGATGTCATTTTCGTTATAGGGATTTTCGCTAAGCCCATCAAAAACATAGTCTGTAGAAAAATGAATCAGCCTGGCGTTCATTTTTGTACAAGCTTCCAACAAGTTCTTCACCCCATCTTCATTAACGGCATAGCATAGATCCTTGGATTCTTCTGCCTGATCAACTTGGGTGTAGGCCGCACAGTTGAGGACCAAATCACAAGGGTTTTTTGAAAAATAAGTTTGAACAAGTTTAGTGTCTGTGATGTTTAAATCCGCTTCGGAAAGAAACGTCCAAAGCACATCCGAACCTTTCAAAGCTTCAAACTCTGAGGCCAATTGCCCACCCTTTCCAGTTACCGTTACGCGCATCATTTTTTTAACAACCAACTGCTGCTTTGAATTTTATCGCCCAATCCTTCAATTAATGCAACTCCCATGGCTTGGCAAATGGGCTTTTCGGGGATGGTGTCATTGTTTTGATCACCCCCATTGGCAAATCCAAGCTCATATTCTTGTCCGAAATCGCGTGCAATCATCGCAATAGTCTCACAAACTGTTCTGTCTTTGTCGATCGATAAAATGGCCTTGTCCACCGCCTTAATGTTCGACACAATCAACATGCGCTCCTCTTCATCTTGAAATTCTTTGCTGCCTTTTAAAGCCCGCTGATGATCGTTGTTGACGATCACAAAAAGCACATCTGCCAAAGCCTTGGCTTTATTGAAATATTCCAAATGCCCTTTGTGAATGGGGTTAAAATAACCCGAAACGATAATGCCTTTTTTCATATCCTTTATTCAACAGTTACAGATTTCGCTAAATTTCGAGGTTGATCCACGTCACAACCCCTCATTACAGCTATATAATAGGCCAAAAATTGCAAGGGAATTGTGGTCAGTATGGGGGTAAGCGCTTCCATTACATCTGGAATTTCAATGGTATGGTCTGCAATTTCTGAAATAACCTGATCGCCCTTGCTCACAACGGCAATGAGCTTGCCTTTTCTGGCTTTAATCTCCTGAATGTTAGACAAAATTTTATCATAGTGCCCTCTTTTGGGGGCCAAAACCACCACAGGCATATTTTCATCTATCAAGGCAATGGGTCCATGCTTCATTTCTGCCGCAGGATATCCTTCGGCATGGATGTAGGAGATTTCTTTGAGTTTTAGAGCACCCTCTAGGGCTACAGGAAAATTGTAGCCTCGCCCCAAATACAAAAAGTTGGTGGCGTTGACATAGGCCGCAGCAATGTTTTTTATTTTTTCCGTTTCAGAAAAGCTAACTTCAACTTGCTTGGGCAAGCTTTCGATGGCCGATAGCAATTCACGGTGCTTACTTTCTGAAATTAATCCTTTGGCCTTGGCCAACTTTGTGGCCATCAGGGTTAAGACTGTGATTTGAGTGGTAAAAGCTTTGGTGGAGGCCACTCCAATCTCTGGACCCGCATGGGTATAGGCTCCCGAAGCGGTTTCGCGTGCAATACTACTCCCCACCACATTGCAAATGCCATACACAAAACAGCCCATGCTTTTGGCCAGCTTTAATGCGGCCAAGGTGTCGGCCGTTTCTCCCGATTGCGAAATGGCAATCACCACCTCATTGGGCTGGATGATGGGGTTACGGTAACGGAACTCCGAAGCATACTCCACCTCCACAGGGATTCGTGCCATGTCTTCAATCAAATATTCCCCCACCAAGCCCGCATGCCAAGAAGTGCCGCAAGCTAAAATGGTGATTTTAGGGGCTTTTAAAAACCGATCAAGGTTGTCTTCAATGGTTGACATTTTAATCCGCCCTTCTTTGGTGAGCAGTCGCCCTCGAAAGGTGTCCTGAATTGCGCGAGGTTGCTCATAAATTTCTTTGAGCATAAAATGATCATAGCCCCCTTTTTCAATTTGATCAAGCGACAAGGCCAAGGCCTGAATCTTGGGAGAAGCGATTTGAGAATCAGATTTAATTTGGCGCACCCGAACCTCTCGACCCGATCGAATCACGGCCAATTGACCGTCTTCTAAATATAAGGCGTTGGAAGTGTAAGCAATAAAGGGAGAAGCGTCAGAGGCTACGAAAAACTCGTCCTCACCAATGCCAATAGCCAAAGGGCTTCCAAGTCTTGCAACGACCATTTCGTTGGGCTTTCGAAGGTCAAAAGCGGCTATGGCATAGGCACCAACAGCCTGATTCAACGCCAGTTGCACGGCTTTTCCCAGCTTAACGTCTTCGGAGTCCTGAAAATATTGGATGAGGTTCACCAATACTTCGGTATCCGTTTCGGAATGAAATTCAAAGCCTTTCCTTAACAATTCTTTTTTGAGGGTATCATAATTTTCAATGATGCCATTGTGCACTAAAGCAATTTGCCCATTGTTTGACAGGTGAGGATGCGAATTTCGGTCGTTGGGTTCTCCATGGGTCGCCCAACGGGTGTGCCCCAAGCCCAAATGACCCTCCAATGTATAGGCCTCTGCCTTGGCATCCATATCACTCACTTTACCTTTGGTTTTACAAACCGTGAGGGCTCCGTCGTGTAACAGGGCCACGCCAGCAGAGTCATAACCCCGATATTCAAGTCGCTCCAATCCTTGCTTTAGAATGGGATAGGCGGCTCTGTTTCCTAAATATCCTACAATTCCACACATTAGCTTTTTCTTTTTTGTTCTGCTTGTTGCACTTGCACCCGTAAGCCCGACGAGGAAAAACGGTGGTCGCGACGATTGAAATAAAAGGCTATTCCCTTTTCTTCGCAATAGCTACGGCCAGTGAAAGGCTGGTCTTTATATTCCTCCCCTAAGATTCTAACATCGATTCGAAAGGCTCTTAAAATGTCCTCCAAATCTTGTTCGGTCACATAGGGCACAATTTCATCGACATGCTTGCAGGCCTTAAGCTGAATATATCGCTCTATAATGCTTTGAGATGGGCTGTTTTTCTCTGGTCGATCCAAGGAGGGATCGAGTTGCAAGCCCACAATGAGGTAGTCGCAAACGGACTTGGCCTCTTCCAACATTTTCACATGCCCAGCATGGAGCAAGTCGAAAGTGGAGAAGGTTATGCCTACTTTAGGTTTCGCTTTTTCCGATTTCATAACATTCAAATCCTATTTTTTGTAGTGTTTCATAGGGCAATATTTTTCGTCCGTCAAATACAAAAGCGGGCTTTTCCATGCTTTCATAAAGCTTTTCAAAATTCTCTGTTTTAAACATTTCCCACTCTGTGAGTACCGCCAGTGCATGGGCGGAGTCGCAAGCGGCTTGGGCCGATGAAACGGCCTGTAAACGTGCGCATAACCGGGTCGTCGTCGCCTCTGTCTTTCCTTTGGTCTCACACAAAAGTTGGAGGTCCTGCAACATTCTTTGGTGGCTTACTTTTGGGTCATAGACTTTTAGTATTGCGCCTTCTTCGAGCAATTGAAGGGCTACATATATTGCTGCAGATTCTCGAGTGTCGTTGGTATTTTGTTTAAATGCCCAACCCCAAATGGCTATGGTTTTGTTGTTGATGTTTCCAAACAGCTTCTTTTGGATTTTTTTTGCAAAACGATTTTTCTGATAATCATTAATGCGCAAAACCCCATGCCAATAATCGGCCACCTCATCTAGCCCATAGTGTTGGCACAAATAAACCAAATTGAGAATGTCTTTCTGAAAACAACTGCCCCCAAAACCTACTGAGGCCTTGAGAAAACAGGGGCCAATGCGACGGTCTTTTCCAACAGCTCTGGCCACTTCGGCTACGTCGGCACCTGAAAGCTCACAAAGGGCCGAAATACTATTGATCGAGCTGATGCGTTGGGCTAAAAAGGCATTGGAAACCAATTTGGAAAGTTCTGAAGACCAAATGTTTGTGGTTACGATTTTTTCTTTAGGGATCCATCTAGAATAGATGTCCACCAAGGCTTCTATTGCTTGTTGACCTGCCCGACTGTTTTCACCACCGATGAGCACACGATCAGATTTAAACAAATCCTCAATAGCAGTGCCTTCGGCCAAAAACTCAGGGTTAGAGAGTACTTGAAACGAAACTCCATTTCCTGTTTTTTGAAGGATGGTTTGAATGGCCTCTGCCGTGCGTACCGGCAAAGTGCTTTTTTCAACCACAATTTTTGGTGTGGTGGCTATTCGAGCGATTTCGCGGGCGCATGCCTCAACAAATGTGAGATCGGCGGCCATTCCTTTGCCTTCACCATAGGTTTTGGTGGGGGTGTTTACGGCAATAAAAATCATTTCGGCTTCGTGAATGGCCTGGGCAACATCTGTTGAAAAGAATAAGTTTTTTCCTCTAGCCTGTGAAACAACCTCGGCCAATCCTGGCTCATAAATCGGAAGCTGATCTAGATCTTCGTGGTTCCAAGCAGCTATGCGCGCTTCGCTTTTATCCACCACTGTAACCCGTATGTCGGGGCATTGACGGGCAATGACCGCCATTGTAGGGCCTCCTACATATCCAGCGCCAATACAACAGATGTTTTTAATCATGTTTCTTTGCTTTGGCAAAAGTAGGTATTTTATACACGATCATGAATCCGCCGCGATAGGGAATCCATTCTCCACTGAGATTAAACATTCTGTTTTCATCAGGCTTGATATCAACACGGGTTCTGGTGTTGCTGTCATAGCCTCTATAGTGAGCATGTTGATTACCACCCCCTAAAAAGGCCTCTATAGCCCAATTTTCACCCAGACTTTTTTTGTAGCCAATACTTAATCCGTAATAGGTGTTTCGCCCCGACTGATAGGCGTGGTCGGGATAGCCATATTTTGTGAGCGTAAACATCCCGAAACCCATGTGGATGCCCACAAACCATCCGCGCATGTTGGGTTTGCTGTAGCGCCTGTATTCGGGGAAAATTTGAACAATGTGTAAAGGTTTCCCATCAAAAGAATCCCAAAAAGATACCAGTCCGTCGAGCTGAAAGCTTCCACGTGCTCCCAATTGAAACTCTACGCCAGCATTGGGGATGAGCAATAGGGCAGTGGCAGTATTAAATTTGACTTCTGTTTGGGCAAAGGTAAAGCCCGTAAATAACAAGGCTAAAAGGGTATTTTTCAAAAAAAACCATTTGTTGATGTGTTTCATGTTTTTTGGTTTTGGTACGGCTCCGCCGTGGTGCCTCCCATTTTGGTTGACGCCAAGGTGTTCCAACAAAAATAGCCCCGCGGGGCTTAGGGTGCCAATGTTAAACGTAAACTGGCATTCATTTCTTTTAAGCGAACCCAAATTTCTTTTCCATTGGTCTTTTCAACGGTTGCTTTGGCGTTGTTAAGTTGGGGCAAGGACATTTGATCTCCAGGTTGATAGGCATGATATTCTGCCGAAACAACATCTCCTTTCTCCAAGTGATTTTTGAGGGTTTCTACTTCTTGATCTCTTACAATTGCAGGCTTTCCTAGCCAAAAAAGGTAATGGGTTACTCCCGAAGCTTCGAAAACCCTATGGCGTTGGGCCTCGGGCAAGTTCACCAAAAGCATGGAGGGCAGTAAAGGGGTTCTAATTTTTTTCTTGCGGTCGCTCCACTGTCTAACCTGAACACATGTTGGGCAATAGACTTTTATGCCTAAATCTATCAGGCGCTGCGCAACTTTAAGTTCTGCGCGTGGGTTCGTTTTAATCACAAACCAAAGGGCATTTTGTGTTTGGGGCTTATTATCAAACATTTGCTGTTCTTCTGTGCAAAGATAGGACTTATTTGAAGTGACCAAAGGCTTTGTATGTTTTTTTGCGTGGCTCATAAATCAATACAATAACCCTTGTTGCATATAATAATATCTCATGCGCTTGTCGGTTTCAGACTTTTTGGTGCGGATCAATTTCTTTTGGATAAGATTTAAAAACAATTGGTTAAGGGCATCAATGGCATCTACTTTGCGCTTATTGTTGTGGGAATAGCTCAATTCTTTTTTAAAAAATGCTTCCATAATGCGGTCGTTTGAGAGCATTTTGTTTTGATTGAGTAATTGAATAAGCAGATATTCATCGTCAGATAATACATAAAACTGCCCTTTAAATCTTATGGCGCTTCCAACAAGGGTAGGTCTTTTTCGCTTACGATAGGTGAGCGCCCAAACAACTCCAATAATAACAATGATTAGGACAAAAAACAAAAAGGTGAGGTACTCAAAAAGCTGGGCACTGTTAAAATAAATCCGATCCGATTTTAGGGGGTTGATCAATAGCTCCTTTTCTAGTGCTATGGATTGTAGCGCTTCTGTATTATCGGTATGATAAAGTGTGTGTCCAAGAATAACTGATGAAGAAGCAGAAATCAAAGCGGTGTCGATTCCGTTGCTGCTGTATTGAGTTGCTTGGTTATTGGGCAAGTCCAAAATTAAACTCAGTTGGTTTTGTGAATCTAATACAAAGACTTTTCCTTCACCCATTTGACGCACTGAAGTTTTGGGAATATAACTGACTACACCCAAATTTTTCCATCTTCGAGATATCATGTCAAATTCCCAAAGTTCATTGTTTAATGTGTTGGCTGTTTTGCCTGTGTGGCGATCGATTGATTTGCCGCCTAAATAATAAAACTTATTGTTGTGTAGTGTCCAAATCCCCTCGAAGGCTTCGGGAGGGAAACTGTAGCCTTTGGTTTGATGGTATTGCCATTTTTTTGTGGTAAAGTCAAAGAAGGTGAAGAAATTATTTACCCTCCACAAACCCCGTCCTCCATAGCGAAAAAGGGTGTCTTTATACACAAATTCAGCAGCATGGGTTTGGTTTTTTTGATCGTTTGAAAAATCAATTCTTAGGGTTGTGTCTTTTTGAATTTCATAAACCTCTCCACTTAATTTACAGGTTAATAAAGTTTTATTGTTTAAAAAAAACAGGTTGTTTTTTGGGTAATCGGGTGGTGGTGGGTTTAGACGAACGCTGTCTTTAGGAATCAGGTCGGTGTCGTAAATTATAATTTGTTGTTTTTCTAAAACATAGATAAAGGAGTCTTGCTGATTCACGAATATGGGGAGGGGATGGCGTTCTTGCGCCTGGATTGCAAGTGAAAAAAGGGCTGTAAAAAATAATCTTATCAAAATAATAATATTGGGGAGCTGTTCTTTATACAAAGATAGTTATTTTTGTCTGATGTCTTGGACGAGTACAATATTGTTATGGCTTTACGGCTTTGCTGTTGCTTGGCTCATGATTCCTCGAATTTCCTCTATTGTTCGGCGCTACAAAATCTACAGAAAGCCCAGTGATCGTGACTTGCATTGGCGTTTGGTGCCTAAACTAACGGGGGTTGTGTTTTATCTATCTCTGCTACTTGTGTCTTTTGTTTTTGTTACCTACTGTGATCAGCAAAGGCTCATGCTACTTTTGTGTAGCGGATCTATTGTTGTTTATATTGGAATTCGAGATGATATTTATGAGCTCTCCCCCTATATGAAGCTTTTGTTGCAAATCATAGCCATTTCATTTTTTGTGCTTGGTGATGATCTTGTTGTGCGAAATTTGTTTGGGTTTTTAGGCCTTCACGAACTCCCTATAGCTTTTGCCTACTTTTTCACCTATTTCATTGGCGTTTTTATGATCAATGCTTTTAATTTATGTGATGGAATTGATGGCTTGGCTGGCTTAATCGCCATTATTATGGCGGGCTGTTACGCCATAGTGTATTACGTTTTGGGAGATATTCTTTTTTTCTCCTACAGCATGATCCTTATTGGATCGCTCATTGGCTTTCTGCGCTTTAACTTGTCAAATAAAGTAAAAGTATTTATGGGCGACACGGGCTCGCTTTTCTTAGGATTTATTTTCTTCGTTTTCACCATGTATTTTGTGACCAATGATAAAGAAATTTTATCGGTTGTGCTGCCTTCCAAAAGTCTAGTTTTTATATTGGCTATGAGTATTTTTCTCATTCCAATCATTGATTCGGGTAGTGTGTTTTTTTACAGAGCCCTTAAAAAAAGAAATCCCTTAGCGCCCGACAACAAGCACTTGCACCACATTGTTTTAAATTACACCAAGAGTCATATTATGGCTTCGGTGATGATTGCTTCTTTTTTGTTGATTTATATTGGCCTAATCTCTTTTTTAAG
>CAYZFD010000047.1:0-11238 GCA_964477735.1 uncultured Flavobacteriaceae bacterium | reverse complement strand
CCCAATACTATATTTTCAAATTTGCTCAACCGATTTGGTGTTTCTATGGCAGAAATAACACCTCCATAATTAAGCGCACGAATTACGATTCCATTTTTGTTTTTTAAAGTGTACTGAAAGACCTCATCGCCGTTTAGGGTTCCAAATTTTTTTTGCTCAACCATTCGAATAGCTGGATAGTGATTTTTATGAAAAGCAAAAATACAAAAAAGAGGTTGCTTCGTTAGTGATTTTAACATTGAACCAACCCATTCATAGTGCTGTGTAAAGTTTTTGTGAAATTTTGGTTTTTAATTTTTTTTTATAGTTTTACCAAAAATAATCCCAAAATGAACTTAAACAACGACTCACGTAGAGACTTCTTAAAACTATCTGCACTTTCTGCCACCTTTCTTGGCCTTCCCTACCTTGCAACGAGTTGCAACAAAAAAAAAGACACTGAAGCACTTCTGCATAAGCTTTCTACTACACCTAAGCAAAAAGGCGAGCATGTTCACGAATTACAAGTTGAGCCAATTTCTCAGGTTAGAGTAGGCCTGATTGGAGTTGGAAATCGTGGCTTTAGCCATCTCAAACAACTCAAAGGACTTTTTCCTAAAGCACTCGTTTGTGCCATTTGCGACAGTCACAAGCCCAACCTAGAACGTGCCAAAAACCTTTTTGACCAAGACCAGCACCAACCCCAGTTATATGGTGACTCTAAAGAGGCATGGAGGCAAATGGTTTTGCAAGATGATCTTGATCTTATAGTAATTTCTACCCCTTGGAACGACCACGTGCCCATGTGTGTTGCGGCTATGGAAGCGGGCAAACATGTGGCCGTAGAAGTCCCTGCCGCCATGACTTTAGAGCAATGTTGGCAATTGGTAGATACAGCCGAACAAACCCAGAAACATTGCATAATGCTCGAAAATGTTTGCTATGGTAATGAAGAATTGTGGGTGCTCAATATGGTTCAACAAGGTGTGTTTGGAATGCTCACCCATGCTGAGGCTGCATACATTCACGACCTAAAAAGCCTTTTGTTTAGCAAAGATTATTATGTGGATCAATGGCGAATTGATCATCATAGAAAACAAGACGGAAATTTATATCCTACGCACGGCTTGGGGCCTGTTGCACAATATTTAGATATTGGTCGTGGAGATCGATTTGATGTTCTGGTATCGATGAGCAGTCAGCCTGCATCATTGGGTGAGCACAGCAAGACTATAGAGGCAGATAACCCTTTGCATGGCCTCAATGATTTTATGCATGGCGACATGAATTCAAGTTTGATAAAAACTAAACAAGGGCGAACCATATTGTTGCAACATGATGTGGTAACCCCCAGACCCTACAGCAGAATCAACGCCTTGGGTGGTACAAAAGCCTATCATGAAGGCTATCCTAGCCGTTTGTCTATGCAAAGTCACCACCATGGACATCGTTGGCTCGATGAGGAATCGTATAAAGAAATGCGCCAAAAATATAACCATCCTATTTGGCATAAGCTGAAAAAAGAAATTGAAATTTTTGGTGGTCATGGTGGCATGGATTTCGTGATGCTTTATCGTCTCATAGACTGTCTTAACCAGGGCTCACCTTTAGACATGACTGTTTATGATGCTGCCGATTGGTCGGTGATTGTTCCTCTAACCAAACTATCTACAGAAATGGGTGGTTATCCACTTCCTTTTCCAGATTTCTCAAGAGGAGGATGGTCAGAAAAACGCCCTTTGGGTATTATGATAGATTTTGAGGGCTAATGATTTGCCCGCTGCTGTGGTCGTGTTTGGCACCCGTTACGGAGCGTAAACAATTGATGCGGTTTTGAATCCGTAAAAAACCGAGATAGGCAAACACCAAAGCCTCCTTATATTCAATCAGTTCCTTACTTGGAATAATAATTTCAGCAGTGCTATAACTTTTGATTTTTTCGATTAAGAAACGGTGATAGGCACCACCTCCAGTAACCAAAACCCGTTTGGCTTTTATTGACTTTAGGTTTTCAGAAAACTGTTGCCCAAGATGTATGCAATAAGTGTGAAGCACATCTTCTGGCTTAGCGTTAAATGAATCAATGAGGGGTAGTAAAGTTCTATGAACCCATTCTGCTCCAAGCGATTTGGGTCCTTTTATTTTGTAGTATTTTAATTCGTTAAGTGCCTCAATTAATGGTTGTTGCACTTGGCCTTGGGTTGCCATTTTTCCGTTTTCGTCATAAGGTTTACCTAAAATTTGTGCATAATGATTAAGAACAAGATTCACAGCTGCAAGGTCATAGGCCTTTCGCTGTCCATCTTGGTCGAATGAAAGGTTTCCAAATCCCCCAAGGTTTAAGCAAACATCAAAATCCGAAAAGAGGTGTGCGTCTCCAATGGGCACTAGTGGTGCCCCTTGCCCGCCCATTTGAACATCTTGTGTTCTGAAATCACAAACCACCCTGAAACCAGTTAAATTGCTAAGGATTTGTCCATCACCAACCTGTAGGGTAATGCCTTTTTCTGGCTCATGAAAGAGCGTGTGGCCATGTGAAGATATGTAATCAATGTTTTGTATTGAATTTTTTTCTACAAAATCTTGAACTACAGAAGCCATTAGTTGGGCAAAATCTATTTGTAAAGTTTCAAGTTCATGAAGCTTGATGTTCGGCTGATAGGCCAACTTTTTTTTCCAAATGTTGTTGTAGGGATAAAAAGCAGTGTTTATAAGTTGGAAAGTTGGAGGTTCATCAAACGAAAAATCAGCGCAACACAAGTCAATACCATCTAATGAGGTGCCACTCATCAGCCCTACAAGTCTCATTTTTTTTTGGGGCAACATAGGCTTTTAGGAGTTCACAGCACGAGATAATTCCGAAATGGTTTGTGTTGGATTATCTGACCCAAACACAAAACTTCCAGCCACCAAAACATCTGCCCCTGTGTTCACGAGTGTTTGGGCGTTGTGACGGTTAACACCCCCATCAATTTCGATGCGTGTGCTTAGCTTTTGTTCAGAGATCATTTTTCTCAACAAAGCTATTTTGTTGTAAGTCTGTTCAATAAAAGATTGTCCTCCAAAGCCAGGATTTACGCTCATCAAACACACCAAATCAATATCTGATAATATGTCTTCGAGTAAATGCACTGGCGTGTGTGGATTTAGCGCAACTCCTGCTTTCATACCTTCTTTTTTAATGGCTTGAAGGCTTCGGTGGAGGTGCGTGCAGGCTTCATAATGCACGGTTAGAATTGCAGCGCCCAAATCTGCAAAAGTTTTGATGTATCGATCGGGATCAACAATCATTAGGTGCACGTCGAGGGGTTTTTTGGCATGCTGCGCAATGGCCTTAATGACGGGCATACCAAATGAAATATTGGGTACAAACACACCATCCATCACATCGATATGAAACCAGTCCGCTTCACTTTCGTTGACCATTTTGATGTCTCGTGCTAGATTTCCAAAATCAGCGGCCAATAGGGAAGGGGCAATGAGATTTTTTGACATGGTGTTTGTTTTCAACAAAAATAGAAAAAAAAACTCCGAAACTAGTTCGGAGTTTTTGTCTTAACCTAAATAGGTTTTAAGTATTTTACTTCTAGAAGTGTGTTTTAGCCTTCGAATGGCTTTTTCTTTAATTTGGCGGACGCGTTCGCGAGTAAGGTCAAAAGTTTCACCGATTTCTTCTAATGTCATCGGGTGCTGATCGCCCAAACCAAAATATAGCCTCACCACATCTGCCTCTCGAGGGGTGAGTGTCTCTAGGGCGCGCTCAATTTCAATTCTTAGGGATTCATGGAGCAAAGTGCGGTCTGGGTTTGGTGATTCTCCACTTCGAAGTACGTCGTATAAATTGGAGTCTTCACCTTCAACTAGAGGGGCGTCCATAGATACGTGACGTCCTGAATTTTTCATGGATTCTTTTACGTCAGAAACTGTCATGTCTAATTCTTTAGCAATTTCTTCGGCCGAGGGAACACGCTCATGCGCCTGCTCCAAAAAAGCATACATTTTGTTAATCTTGTTGATAGATCCAATTTTGTTAAGGGGTAAACGAACAATTCTCGATTGTTCGGCTAGCGCTTGAAGAATGGATTGGCGAATCCACCAAACCGCATAAGAAATAAATTTAAACCCTCGAGTCTCATCAAAGCGTTTTGCTGCTTTAATCAGTCCTAAGTTACCTTCATTAATGAGATCAGGTAATGTTAATCCTTGATTTTGATATTGCTTTGATACCGAGACAACGAATCGCAAGTTGGCTTTGGTCAATTTTTCTAAAGCCACTTGATCACCTGCTTTGATACGTTGTGCCAGTTCCACCTCTTCTTCGGCGGTAATGAGATCGACTTTACCAATTTCTTGTAGGTATTTGTCTAATGATGCGGTTTCCCTGTTGGTAACCTGTTTTGTGATTTTTAACTGTCTCATGAAGATGAATTAACTGATCGCTTTTTTAGATGAGTTTATTATACGATTTTGGGATATAAAAAGTTACAAAAAACCCCGCCTTTTTTGTCGGGGTTTAGATTTTAATCTTCTTTGTTGGCGTTTTGATCTCTATTTCCTTTGCTTGGAGGTCTTTTTTTGCCATCTCGTCTGTCTCCTCGATCGTTGTTTCTTCGGTCATTTTCAGAACGTTCGGGTCGAGGAAGTAGCGCTTTTCTAGACACTTTTTGTTTTCGTGTTTTTGGATCAATACCAAAGTATTTCACTTCCAAGACATCACCCACTTTTAATACGTCGGCAGGATCGTTTGTGCGCTCCCACGCAATTTCAGAAACGTGGAGTAGTACGTCTTTCCCTGGTCTAAATTCCACAACGGCACCAAATTCTAGGAGCTTAGCCACCTTTACGGTGTAGGTTTTTCCTACTTCGGGCGAGAATGTGATATCGTCAATTTTTTGAATGACGGCATCAATCATTTCTTGATTAACACCTAGAATTTCAACAATTCCCATTTCATTTTCTTCTTCGATCACAATGGTTGTGCCTGTTTCTTTTTGCATCTCTTGGATGACCTTTCCACCTGGGCCAATCACAGCGCCTATGTATTCTCCTGGAATGGTAATTTTCACCATTTTGGGAGCGTGGGCTTTCACGTTTGGTTGTGGTGTAGGAATGGTTTCTGTGAGTTTTTCTAAAATTTCCAATCTTCCAAGTCGGGCTTGTTCAAGGGCTTGTACTAAAATTTCATAGGACAATCCTTGAATTTTAATGTCCATCTGACAAGCTGTAATTCCATCGGCGGTTCCAGTAACCTTAAAGTCCATATCGCCCAAGTGGTCTTCATCTCCTAAAATATCTGATAATACGGCAAATTTTTCTCCGTCTGAGATAAGGCCCATGGCAATTCCTGAAACAGGTTTTTTGATTTGAACTCCAGCATCCATAAGTGCCATTGTGCCAGCGCAAACTGTTGCCATTGATGAAGAACCGTTAGATTCTAACACTTCTGAAACTACGCGCACTGTGTAGGGGCAGTCGGCAGGCATCACTTTTTTAAGGGCTCTTTGAGCCAAGTTCCCATGTCCAACTTCTCTGCGGGAAGTTCCACGCAATGGTCGTGCTTCTCCCGTACAAAATGGTGGAAAGTTATAATGTAAATAAAAGGTTTCTTCGCCTTGGTCGGTGGGTAAATCAATCACGTTGGCCTCTCTCGATGTGCCTAGTGTTACTGTTGCTAAAGCCTGAGTTTCACCTCTAGTGAATACTGAAGAACCGTGGGTAGAGGGTAAATAATCAACTTCACACCAAATGGGTCGAATTTCATTGGTTTTACGTCCATCTAAGCGAATGCCTTCGTTGAGGATTAGGGTGCGAACAGCCTCTTTTTGTGCGCTTTTAAAATATTTTGAAATAAGCATTCCTTTTTCTTCCAGCTCTTCTTCAGAATATCCGGATTCGATGGTTTCTTTAAGTGCTGAAAATTGCTCACTTCTTTCTTGTTTTGAGGTTCCCGATTTTGCGATATCGTAGCATTGTTGGTAGCTCGCCTCGAAGATGGCGGTTTTTAAGGCTTCATCTTCAGCTTCGGGTTCGTAGGAGCGCGTTTCTTTTTTACCAACGGCTTCGGCCAAGCGAATTTGAGCAGCAATTTGGGTTTTAATCGCTTCGTGTCCAAATCGGATGGCATCGGCCATTTCAACTTCAGAAATTTCATCGAATTCTCCTTCAACCATAGCCACAGAGTCTTCACTGGCACCAATCATGATGTCAATGTCGGAATTGGCCAATTGTGCTTTGCTGGGGTTGATGATAAATTCACCATCAATTCTACCCACTCTAACCTCTGAAATGGGATATTCAAAAGGAATGTCAGACAATTGGATTACAGTAGAGGCTGCTAATCCCGCTAAGGCGTCGGGCATCACATTTTCGTCGTGAGACATGAGTTGAATCATGACCTGTGTTTCGGCGTGATAGTCTTTGGGAAATAGTGGTCTCAGCACCCGGTCAACCAATCGCATGGTTAAAATTTCTTCGTTGCTAGGTCGGGCTTCGCGTTTGAAAAATCCTCCAGGAAAACGGCCTGCAGCTGCAAATTTTTCTCTGTAATCTACTGTTAGCGGTAGGAAATCGACGTTTGCAGCTTCTCTTGCAGAAACCACAGTAGCTAGCAACATGCAGTTGCCCATTTGAATCACAGCTGATCCGTCTGCTTGTTTGGCTAGTTTTCCGGTTTCGATGGTAATTTCTCGTCCGTCGCCTAGCGCAATTGTTTCTTTAAATACATTAGGTATCATAATTTTCATTTTTTTCATTAGGTTCGAGTTGTGTTGTTGTCGTAAGAACCTGCCAATGAAAAGCTATGATGCTTTTTATGTAAAAAAGGGAGCTGTTGGCTCCCTCATTGTTATTTTCGAATGTTCAATTCTTTGATCAACGCTCGATATCGATTGATGTCTTTCTTTTTAAGATAGTCTAACAAACTTCTTCTTTTCCCTACTAACATCACTAGCGATCGCTCGGTGTTATAATCCTTACGGTTGCGCTCAAGGTGTGTGGTCAGGTGGTTGATACGATGGGTGAAAAGGGCTATTTGTCCTTCGGTTGATCCTGTGTTTTTTTCTGATCCTCCGTGTTGTTTAAAAATCCCTTCTTTTATTTCTTTTGTTAAATACATGCCAATATTGTTGTAAATGATTTTTATGTACGCTTCAGGGCTTTCCTGTTGCGGCTGCAAATGTACTGTTTTTTAGTAAATTAACAAGTATTATTAATTAAGATAATGAACCGATTTTGTAGCGATCTCTTAAAACTTCCAAGTGATGAAGTTGGTGCCCCACAATCATCCATCCAAGGAGTAGGGGACTGCTGGGCATGTTGTTTGTAATGCTTTTAAATTCTATAACTTCTGGGTTCATGTTTTTGAACAAGGCGATTGTTTGATTTCGAATGGCCAAAAATTCTTTGTGAATGTCGGTGATTTCGAGTCCCTGGTTATAATCATGGGTTGCATAATGATTTTCGTCGAAGCCAGCTAAGGGTGTGTTGTCTTTTCTCGAAAGTCGAAGGGCTCTATAGGCTAAAATACGCTCTGTGTCGTTCAGATGTAAAAGGAGTTGTTTGACATTCCATTTGTTAGGTTGATACCTGAATTCACCGTCTTTTGGCGAAAGCTTAGCGATGGTTTCGCTATATGCAATTTGAGATGTGTTTAGAGCAAGTAATAATTCATTTTCGGGAACCCGCTCAATATAGCTTGTAAAGTAATGGTTGGAATCTAAATTCTTGGGTTTTAAAATGACATTGAACATGGTAAGTCTTTACCCAAAAATAACAAAATTAGAGGTTCACAGGCTTGTTAAGAATTAAGCTTAGGTATAAGCCTACTTTTGCTTTGAGTTCTTTTCTGTGTGCTATAAAATCTAAGAATCCATGTTCTTTAACAAACTCAGCGGTTTGGAATCCATCGGGAAGTTCAGTTCCTGTGGTGTCTTTCACTACGCGCGGACCGGCAAAACCAATGAGGGCTCCAGGTTCGGAAATGTTGATGTCACCTAACATAGCAAAAGAGGCCGTTGTTCCACCCGTTGTGGGGTCGGTGCACAGCGAAATATATGGAATCTTAGCATCGTCGAGCAAGGCGAGTTTTGCGGAGGTCTTGGCCATTTGCATAAGTGACAATGCAGCCTCCATCATTCGAGCGCCCCCTGATTTTGAAATAATCATGAGTGGGGTTTTGTGCTTTAAACAATAATCGACAGCTCTTGATATTTTTTCTCCAACCACCGATCCCATAGATCCGCCAATGAATCCAAAATCCATGCAGCAAATCACCAACTCGTGGCCATGAAGTTTGCCCTTTGCAGTTTTGATAGAATCTTTCAGCCCAGTTTTTTTCTCAGCCTCTGTGAGCCTGTGGCTATATTTTTTGGTGTCTTCAAACTTGAGCGGATCTTTGGCATGTAGTTTTTTGTCTAGCTCACGAAACTTTCCTTCATCGAAAAGAATTTCAAAATATTCTTTACTTCCAATCCTAACATGATAGTCATCTTCGGGGCTAACATAGAGGTTTTCTGCCAGTTCTTCGGTATCGATGATTTTACCCGTTGGTGTTTTGTACCAAAGTCCCTTGGGGGTGTCTTTCTTTTCTTCGGTACTGGTTTGTATTCCCTTAGTGGTGCGTTTAAACCAAGACATAGATAGAAGTTTAATTCAAAGATAGAAAACTTGCGGAAACTACAAGGTGTTCACGTTATTCAGGTCAGCAAAAGCTTTTTCGAGCCTTTCTTTAAAAGTGTTTTCCCCCTGACGTAACCACACTCGTGGGTCATAGAATTTTTTGTTTGGCTGATCATCACCATCTGGATTTCCAATTTGTGCTTTTAGGTAATCCGATTTTTCATTTATATAATCGCGAATACCTGTCATAAAGGCATATTGCATATCGGTATCGATGTTCATTTTGATGACACCGTAGCTAATGGCTTCTCTAATTTCTTCAACTGTGGAGCCCGACCCGCCATGAAAAACAAAATCAATGGTATTGTGTGAAACACCATATTTTTCTGAAATAAATGCTTGAGAGTTTTTAAGAATTTTTGGCGTAAGCTTCACGTTTCCAGGTTTGTAAACCCCGTGTACGTTTCCGAAGGCTGCAGCGATGGTGAAACGGTCGCTAACTTTCGATAACTCTTCATAGGCATAGGCCACCTCTTCGGGCTGAGTATATAATTTGGCGTCATCAACATCAGAGTTGTCCACGCCGTCTTCTTCTCCACCTGTAATTCCCAATTCAATTTCGAGAGTCATATCCATTTTGCTCATTCGAGCCAAATAGGTTTTGCAAATTTCGATATTTTCTTCGAGCGGTTCTTCAGACAAGTCGATCATGTGTGAGCTAAACAATGATTTTCCAGTCTCTTTAAAGTGTTTTTCGCTTGCGTCAAGGAGTCCGTCGATCCAAGGTAATAAGTTTTTAGCGGCGTGATCGGTATGCAAAATCACAGGAACGCCATAGGCTTCTGCGAGTTGGTGCACGTGTTTGGCTCCGGCAATTGCTCCTGCGATTGCAGCGCGTTGCCCTTCGTTAGACAAGCCTTTGCCAGCATTGAACTGAGCACCACCATTAGAGAATTGAATGATTACGGGTGCGTTTAGTGCCGCAGCTGTTTCAAGCACTCCATTAATGGTGTTAGAACCTATAACGTTTACTGCAGGTAAGGCAAAGCCCTTTTCTTTGGCCAATTTAAAAATCTTCTGAACTTCTGCGCCAGTAGCAACACCGGCTTTAATGGAGTGACTCATGTTTTTGTTTTTTAGGAAAATTCGTCGGCAAAATTAACCTAAAAATATGAGTTTAGAAAGGATAATTGATACCAATATTCCACACAGCATCACGCCACTTCAACTCACTTAGCCATCGATCGTTCTTGGGAAGGGCGGGATTATAGGTTTTAAAACCAGTGTCAAGTCGAATTAAAATAAAACTAAAATCATATCGAAGGCCAAACCCGGTGCCTATGGCCAACTCGTTTAAGTCAGAAAGGCCGTTGAAACTTCGAGCAGGATCTTTTATGTCATCAAATACATTCCAAATGTTTCCAACGTCCGTGAACAATGCTCCTTTCATTTTGCCTACCAAATCGAAACGGTACTCGATATTGAAAGCGAGCTTCATATTGGCTTCATTAAATTCGTTGATAGAGCCACTGCTTCCTGGCCCAAGTCGATAAACTTCCCACGCTCTGTTGTCGTTGGTTCCCCCCGAGAAAAACGATTTTGAAAATGGGATATTGCTGGCGTTTCCGAAGGGAATGGCCAGTCCACCAAATGCACGAAGGGCCAAAACGGTGTTTGGGGTTAACATCCAGTGTTGAATATAATTTAGTTCGGCTTTGGCAAATTGCGAATAAGCAACGTCCAAAAACTCGTATTGACCTTGAAGGTTTTGTTTCAAATTTAGTGTTGGTGCCAACAAATTCATGAGGTTTCCCGCCCATTCGAATTGCAATCTGAATTGAGAAAAATCTTCATCAAAAACATCTGTGCGGTTGTTATAGGTATATCCCAGAGATGACCCAACAATGAGATTGTTTTGAGACAATCTCCTGCGACGTTCGTCAATGGCACTAACGTTGGTGTATGTTTCGGAGTTTTGATCTATCCCGAGAGTGCCATTGAGGATGTCTTCTGAAAACTTTAAACTACCTGTGGGTATTGACAATTGATTGTTGCTATTGAGGTAGCTGCTATTTACATTTAAATCTTGGGCAATTTTGTTGAGTTCATTGTATGAGTTTCTATACACATTAAAGTAATTTTCAACATTTTGGTTGTTCACAAATTCAACTTCCAACAATCCAAACCGCCATTTTTTGTTTGCGTTTATTTCCCAATCATATTGTAGATCTGCACTGAAGCGTTGCTTGTCTAAACCAATGTTCCTTTGCACAGAGGTTCCAACGCCCAAAAAAGTGGTTGGAGAAAATTTTTGGGGTAAAAGTTTTTGGGCGCCAAAGGGGAAAAAGAAACGCGGCCATTGCAGTCGCACATCTGCCCCAACTTCCGAGATGGTTTGCTCAGCAGATTTACCAATAGTGCCTCGAGTTGAAAACTCGATGGTTTCTGCTCCTCTAAACACATTTCTCCCAACGAAGGTACCTGTAAAAGCAACGCCAATATCTTGAATGTTGGAGTGGGTAAGGTCTGTTCCGACCTCTAGAGAATAACGGTCTTTTGGAGTGAGTAAAACATTAGCTGTGAGCAGGCTTTTGCTGCTGTCGGCATATTTATAGTTGATGGTTGGGTATTGAAAATTTCTCA
>CAYZFD010000046.1:8374-11327 GCA_964477735.1 uncultured Flavobacteriaceae bacterium | reverse complement strand
AAGTTGATGAGCTTGCCTCCAAAAACTTCGCCAATGGCTTGTTGTCCTAGACAAACACCAAGGATGCTTTTGGTTGGCGCATAGGTTTTAATGATGTCCTTGAGTAAGCCAGCCTCTTCCGGAATTCCAGGCCCAGGCGACAAAACTATTTTGTGAAATGCATCAATTTCGGCCATTTCAATCTGGTCATTTCGCTTAACGGTCACTGTGGCGCCGAGTTCTTCGAGATAGTGCACCAAGTTGTAGGTAAACGAGTCGTAGTTGTCAATCACTAATACTTTCATGCTTGAATTTTTTCTGCAATTTCTAGCGCAGTGGTAAGTGCACCAATTTTGTTATATACTTCTTGCATTTCGTTTTCTGGAACAGAGTCTGTTACAATTCCAGCGCCAGCCTGTAAATACAGTTTTTGTTCTAAACTCAAAAAGGAACGAATGATGATGGCATGGTTAAAATTGCCTGAAAAATCCATAAAACCAATGGCACCGCCATAGAAAGAACGGCCCACATTTTCGTATTCGTCAATCAATTGCATGGCGCGGTGCTTGGGCGCTCCACTGAGTGTTCCGGCAGGGAAAGTGTCGGCGACCACTTGGTAGGTGCTGCTATCAGTTTTTTTGTGCCCTGTGACTTTTGAGACCAGGTGAATAACATGAGAGTAATATTGAACTTCTCTGTAGTTTTCAACATTCACTTGGTTGCCGTGTCGGCTGAGGTCGTTGCGGGCCAGATCAACAAGCATCACGTGTTCGCTGTTTTCTTTTGGGTCGGATAGTAATTTTTCGGCCAGAAGGGCATCTTGTTTTTTGTTGCCCGTTCGTCGAAATGTTCCAGCAATAGGATGAATTTCTGCAATATTATGCTTCACCACCAGTTGTGCTTCGGGTGAACTGCCTAAAATTTTAAAATCACCATAATCGAAATAAAATAGATAGGGCGATGGGTTAACGGTTCGTAAAGCACGGTAAAGCTGAAAGGTATCCCCCTCAAATTGTTGTGAAAATCTCCTCGAGAGTACCAATTGGAAAACATCACCTCTTTGGCAATGCTGTTTACCTTTTTTGACCAACTCAATGAAGTCTTGGTCAGTCATATTGGATTGCATTTCCCCAGTTTTTTTAAAAGGAAAAAAGGAAGTGTTTTGAGATTTTAACATGGTCATCACTTCCTCAAGGTTGTTTTCTCCATCAATTGAATGGCAAAACAGCATGGCCTCGTTGTTGAACAAATTTACTGCAATCACATTTTGGTAAACGGCATAATAAATGTCTGGAATGGCTTGTTTTCCCCCTTTTTTGGAAAGCTTTATGTCTTCGAAATAACGAACGGCTTCGTAGGAAATGTAACCAAACAAACCGTTGTTTATAAATTGACTTTCTGGGTATTCACCTTGAAATTGTTGAGCAAATTGATGAATCTCATCGGTAACGTGGGTGGTGTCGGTTATTGGAGTTTCTGATATTGTTCCATCGGGGTATTGTCGAAAGATGCTTTCATTTTGCACCCTTATTTGGGCTATTGGATTGAAGCAGATGTATGAAAAACTGTTGTCATTGGCTCCATACTCGCTACTTTCCAACAAAAGCGCATGGGCAACTTTGTGACGCACACGAGCATACATTGCCACTGGCGAAAGCGTATCGGCTAGTAGGTGTTCGGAATGCGTTTTAAATTTATATTGTTTTCTCATGTCTTATTCAATCAAAAAAGGCCTGTCGCGATAGACAAGCCCTTTGAATGTTTTATGCATACGGGGTGCTATCGCAGTGTTGTTTGCGAATACCACCATGAAATATGATTTGTGTTTGATTTCATTTGAAAGGCCAAATATAATAAGGGTTTTTGAGATGCGCAACAATAAAAAAACCACCATCGATGGATAGTGGTTTTTACTTGCTTTAAATAGGTGAATTAGAAGCTTAATTGCACTTTCAACTCAAAGTCGTCATATATGGTTTTGTCACCAAGATTTTCGAAAAAACTTCCAGATCCGTAACGGATATTGTGTTTGGCACGGTCAATGACCACTTTGGCTTTTGCCAAATTGTTTTCGATGGTCATTTCAAAATCAATATTTTGGGTTATGCCCTTGATGTTAAAGTCTCCTGAAACAAGATATTTATTGGCTTCGGTGGGAGTGACCTTGGTAATGGTCATGGTGGCAGTAGGATGTGCTTCAACGCCAAAAAAGTCGTCAGATTTCAAATGGCCCTCTAATTTGTCTTTGTAAGTGCCACTTAAGTCTGTGCAAACTAAACTGTTCATGTTCACCACAAAATCACCACCTTTAAGTTGGCCATTGTCAAAGTTTAGGTTCCCTTCTGATAGCTTGATGGTGCCCATGTGTTCGCCAGTAACTTTTTTTCCAAGCCAATGAATTTCACTTGTTTCTGTGTTCACGGTTTTGTTTTGTGCAAACATTAAGCTGGTTGATAAGCTTAGGAGGGTGAGGAATAGATTTCTCTTTTTCATAAGTATAGAATTTAATTATTGTTTTAAAATTAATTTTTCGACATAGGACAAAATTCGTGCCATTTCATCTTGTGTCAGTTCTTTAAAAAAATTTTGTTCTTGTTTGGCCACAACTGGATCTAAATTAGCCAATAAATCCAATCCTGCAGATGTAATGCTGATGTCAAGCTTACGGCGATTTGACTTGCACAGGTTTCTACTTACCAACTTTTTTTGAAGAAGTTTATCTACAATTCGTGTGGTGTTACTGTTGCTGTGAATCATTTTTTCTGTAATGGCCTGTAGGGTGATTGGATTCCCTTTCTGTCCCCTCAAAATTCGCAATACATTGAATTGTTGAACAGTCAAGCCCTCACGACTTAACAAATCGCTTAATTGCACAAAGGCAGTATTGCCTGCTTGCATAAGCCCCACAAATGCATCTTTATAATTGTTCTTAAGCATCATTATTGTTTAAACAACAATTGTATATACAAATATA
>CAYZFD010000046.1:0-8274 GCA_964477735.1 uncultured Flavobacteriaceae bacterium | reverse complement strand
GCATGTGCATTGATGTCTCAGCTTGGTTTTTCGTCAGTTTATAATTTGGTTGGCGGCGTATTGGAATGGGAAGGGGAGTTGATTTCTTAAACTATTGAAATCAGACCTCTACATGCTTAAATAGAATATATAGCGTTTAGAATAGCCGACTTTTTGTCGGCTTTTTTTATTTTTACAAAAACCTACTTATGAAAGAGTCTTTTTTACACTACGTTTGGAGGTATCGCCACTATCGGAGTCGAGCTTTAAAAACTTTCTGTGGCGACAGCATTGTTGTGTTGCAGTCAGGCATGCCCAACCACAATGCTGGACCTGATTTTTTGTGTGGGCAACTTCGAATTGGCGATCAGTTGTGGGCTGGAAATATTGAAATTCATTTAAAATCTTCAGATTGGTATGCACACAATCACGAAAAAGACCCTGCCTATCAAAATGTAATATTGCATGTAGTTTGGGAGCACGACATGGAAGTGTTCCGATCAGATGATACATCGATACCTGTGCTCTGCTTGTCAGATTATGTCGATCAAAATGTATATCAAAATTACCAAGCTTTGCAACAAGCTTCGGATCGTTGGATTCCCTGTGATGGTATGGCGAAAAAGCTTCCTCAAACGACTTATTTGTCTTGGTTAGAGCGCCTCTATGTTGAACGACTTGAATCCAAGACAAATCAATTAGACACCCTGCTAAGACTCACCCATAACGATTGGGAAGCCGTGCTTTTTCAGCTCTTGGCCAAAGCGATGGGACTCAAAGTTAATGGAGATTCATTCTTATCGATTGCAAAGTCAATCCCATTTGCGGTGGTAAGAAAAGCAGCTCACGAAGAAGGTGTCTTAGAAGCACTTTTTTTGGGTCAGGCAGGTTTGTTGAATCAGGACTTTAGTGAACCTTATGCCAAGCAATTGAAAGGGGTATATGGCTATTGGAAAAAGAAATATAGACTCAGCGTGGAAAGTGTTGTTCCTGCACAATTTTTTAGATTGCGCCCACCAAATTTTCCCACCATCCGATTGTCGCAATTGGCCCATTTATACCAATCAAACACACAGTTGTTTCACCAGCTGACATCGGTTAAATCTGTGAAGGAACTTCGGGATCTTTTGTCGGCAGAAGTTTCCCCATTTTGGCAAAATCATTACAGCTTTGATAAACATCACCCCAAGCGACGAAAAATGTTCACTCAGTCTTTCATTGACTTGTTGTTGATCAATGCCGTCATTCCGCTTCAATACAACTACAATAATTATTTGGGCCAGAAGGAGAATGAGTTTTTACTAGACTGGGCGAGAGCCATTTCACCTGAAAAAAACAACATTCTAAAAAAGTTTCAGCATTTGGGTTTAGATTCTAAAAATGCCTTAGAGACTCAGGCGTTGTTACAACTCAAGACACATTATTGCGATTTAAAAAAATGTAGTCAATGTGCTATAGGACATCAACTGCTAACAACCTAGAATTTTGTAAATTAGCCCCATGAGCTGGATACATCATCTAAGACATTTATTGGAAAAATATGGTTTTGAAGTCTGCGCCCGTTTGGCAGACCGAATGGGGATGAAAGCCAAAAACGTTCGTTTGTTTTTCATCTATGTCAGTTTTTTTTCTCTGGGTGCAGGTTTTGCCCTTTATCTCGTATTAGCCTTTTGGCTAAAACTTAAAGATTTGGTGTATTCTAAAAGAAGTTCTGTTTTTGACTTGTAAATGACACAAAGACCTTTCATAAGGAGAATTTGGATTCCGCTGGCCCTGTTGTTGACTGTGCTCACAGTAGGAACCCTTGGTTTTCGGAATTTTTCTGATCTCAGTTGGATAGACGCACTCTACATGACCATCATCACCGTGACCACTGTTGGTTTTGGTGAAATTGGTCCAGTCACGCCAGCTTCTAAACTTTTTACAATTGGCATCATTGTAGTGAGTGTTTTTGTCTTTGCCTACGCTATCAAAGTTATTACAGAATATATATTAACCACACAAAACCTAGATCAAATCAAAAAGAAAATGGTGAAGAATCAAATTAGTGCATTGGAAAACCACGCCATCATTTGTGGTTATGGGAGAACCGGCAGGGAGGCTGCCAAGAAATTGCTAAAAACCGATCATAATATTGTGGTTATTGAAGCACAATCAACAGTGCTGAACAATGGCAATAGCGAACCAAAAGGGATTTGGGGCATTGAAGCCGATGCTACCGAAGAAAATAGTTTGGCTCAAGCGGGTATTCATAAGGCTGCTTGCTTGCTAGCGGTCTTGCCGAGTGATGCCGATAATCTTTATATTGTTTTAACAGCCCGACAAATGAACCCCAATCTTACTATCATCAGTCGTGCTACCCATGAGCGAAGTGTGTCCAAACTGAAGTGGGCTGGTGCCAATCATGTAGTGATGCCAGATAAGATTGGAGGAGATCACATGGCCAGTCTTTATGTGTTGCCCGATGTCATTCAGTTTGTAGATTTGCTCGCTGAGTCACAAGCAGGCAAGGCGCATTTAAAAGAACTTGAGCTAAAAAAGCTGCCTAAAAACATGATCAACCAATCCATTAGGGATTTGAGCATCCGAGAAAAAACGGGTTGCACCATTGTAGGTATTCGTCAAGCTAATGGTCAATATACCATCAATCCTGATCCCACCCAAAAGCTTTCTTTGAATGACGCCCTTATTGTGATGGGCCAACCCCATCAAATAGAATCCTTTCAAAAAACTTTTTTAGTCAACACATAAAATTCTCTTTTTGAAAATTACTTTTTTTATTGCATCTTGCTATCCATAAATCCATAAAACACAAACCATGAAAATTAGAACTTACACCTTTTTAGCACTTTTATTTCCAATGCTCACCTTTGCACAAACAGTCTCCAAAGGATTAGATGAGCGTGTCAACGATGCTTTTATGCCGCTGGCCACTTGGTGGGAAGGCTTGGTGCTTACGTCTGTTCCAATTGCGGGAAAGAACTTGCCAGTTGTGGTTTTGTTGTTGGTTTTGGGGGCTAGCTTTTTCACCATTTACTTTGGTTTTCCAAACATTAGAAGGTTTGCTTTAGCAATAGGAGTGGTTCGTGGAAAATATGATGATGTTGATCATCATGGAGTAGAAAAGGCGGAAATCAACATCGTTGACGGTGATTTGCCCGACACTATTGCCGACGAGAGTAGAGAGGGTGAAGTGAGCCACTTTCAGGCATTGGCCACCGCGGTATCGGGTACCGTAGGCTTGGGGAATATTGCTGGTGTGGCTGTAGCGATTGCTCTTGGTGGTCCTGGCGCCACTTTTTGGATGATTGTTTGTGGATTAATTGGAATGTCTTCTAAATTTGTTGAATGTACCCTAGGCGTTGCTTACCGTGATGTTGATTCAGATGGTACTGTGCACGGTGGCCCCATGTATTACCTTTCGAAAGGTTTAAAAGAATTGGGTTTTAAAAAAATGGGTAAACTGTTGGCCTTTGTTTTTGCGGTGCTTTGTGTGGGTGCTTCATTTGGCGGCGGTAATGCTTTCCAGTCCAATCAGGCTACAGTTCAGCTCAAAACCTTAATGGGTTTAGACGGCGGTTCTACAGGTTTTGTGATTGGTGTGATTTTAGCTGTTTTGGTTGGAATTGTTATTATAGGAGGGATTAAACGTATTGCCAAAATAACAGAAAAAATTGTTCCTTTCATGGCAGGTATTTATGTGCTGGCAGCCTTAGTGATCATCATTTCGAACTACGCCTACATAGGAACAGCGTTTCGCTTAATTTTTGAAGGCGCTTTTACCCCCATGGCAGGTCTTGGGGGATTGGTTGGAGTTCTTATTGTTGGGTTTCAGCGTGCTGCTTTTTCTAACGAAGCTGGCGCTGGATCTGCAGCCATTGCACATGCTGCTGTAAAAACCAAATATCCCGCAAGCGAAGGGGTGGTTGCTTTGCTTGAGCCATTTATTGATACCGTTGTGATTTGTACTATGACAGCATTGGTTATCATTTTCCTGAATATAGATGGCGCCAATATCCAGAGTGTTTTTGCCTATGGTGGCGATGGCAGCAATGTGATTTTAAACGCAACCGGTGAAAGTATAGGCGGCGTAGATTTAACCTCTATGGCTTTTGATTCTGTACTTCCAGGATTCTCCTACATTCTCACCATTGCTATTGTGTTATTTGCGTTTTCAACCATGATCTCATGGTCTTATTACGGTTTGCAATCTTGGAAATATCTTTTTGGAAGAGGCAAATATGCCGACATGACCTATAAAGTCTTATTTTTAGTCTTTATAGTTATAGGCTCTGCAGCTACCCTCGATGCCGTTATCAAGTTTTCGGATGCTATGATTTTAGCGCTCGTGTTTCCCAACATGATTGGATTGTTTTTCTTACTTCCACGCGTAAAAGAAGAGCTAAACAAATATCTCAAAGCGATAGGCAAAAAATAATAAAAATCACGCCCCTTGTCTTTCTCTTTCACGCCCTCTCAAAAAAGAGGCCTATTGGTTTTAGTTGTTCTAATTATTTTAGTTCAGTTAGGGTTTTATTTGTGGTCGCTTCACAATCAAGAGACCTTGATTGATGAGCGAAACGATTTCTATGAAAGTCAACTCGACTCGCTTCGACAACTCAAGAAAAAAACATTTGATCTTAAGCCCTTTAACCCCAACTTTCTAACAGACTATCGCGCCTATTTCTTAGCCATTTCCCCTGATGTGGTTGACAAAGTTAATGCCTGGCGAAAAAAAGATATTTTTGTTAATTCTATTCAAGAATTTCAACAACGCACCCAACTCCCAGATAGCATCATTCAGCGAATTCAGCCCTATTTTAAATTTCCAAGTTGGACTCAAGCACCTCAAAAAAGAAAGGTTCACAATAGAAAGATCTTTGAAAAAAAAGACCTGAATACAGCTTCCTTAGAAGCCCTAAAAACGGTTCATGGCATAGGCCCAATTTTGGCCTCCAGAATTGTAAATTATAGAACTGTTTTGGGAGGTTTTTTGCATGTAACACAACTCAACGAAGTTTATGGTTTGGAAGAGGAAGTTGTTGTTAGATTGCTCGACAAGTTCGAAATTCAATCAACACCCACCATCCAAAAAATTGATGTCAATAGTGCGACCATCACCCAGCTCACCGCTTTGCCCTACATCACGCCAAGCATGGCCAGAGCTTTAGTTGTCTTCAGAACTTCATCAGGAATGATTAATAGTTTGGATAGTTTAGAGAAAGTTAACGGATTTACGTCCGAAAAAATTAAAAGAATTAAGCTATATTTGTTCTGTGAAAAAGAAAAATAACCATGCAAATTGATATGCAAACATCTTTGTGTTTCGATTATGGAGAAACGCAACAATTGGTTGCCAATGCTGCTCGGCAATTCGCTCATCAGCATCTCGCTTCGCACGTCATGGAGTGGGACGAAAAGCAATATTTTCCAAAAGAAGTTTTAGTTGAAGCAGGTCAGTTGGGTTTTATGGGCATGTTAGTTCCCGAAGCCTATAATGGCTCTGCGCTTGGCTATCACGAATATGTGGCCATGATTATGGAGATTTCTAAAGTAGATCCATCGATTGGCTTGTCTATTGCTGCACACAACTCGCTTTGTGTGAATCATATTCTTTGTTTTGGAAATGATGATCAAAAAAACAATTGGTTACCCAAATTGGCCATTGGACAACACTTGGGTGCTTGGGGACTCACCGAACACAACACAGGTTCTGATGCGGGTGGCATGCTAGCCACAGCCGTGCGTTCCGAAAACGGTTGGATACTCAATGGTACAAAAAACTTCATCACACATGGTAAAAGCTGTGACATCGCAGTTGTGATCATGCGCACAGGGGAGAAGGGTGACAACCACGGCATGACAGCTTTTGTTGTTGAAAAGGGTACACCAGGATTTTCCTCTGGTAAAAAGGAAAACAAACTTGGCATGCGTGCATCTGAAACAGCAGAGCTTGTTTTTGATCAATGTGAAATTCCTGACGAAAACCGTTTGGGCGAAATTGGAGAAGGCTTTGTGCAGTCACTAAAAATATTGGATGGTGGGCGCATATCCATTGCTGCACTATCATTAGGGATTGCTAAAGGGGCCTATGAAGCAGCCCTCAAATACTCCAAAGAAAGAGTTCAGTTTGGGAAACCGATAAGTCATTTTCAAGGAATTTCTTTTAAGCTGGCCGACATGGCCACTGAAATTGAAGCTGCCGAGTTGCTAATGCACAAGGCTTGTTATGAGAAAAATGCAGGTAGAAAAATGACAAAACTGAGCGCCATGTGCAAACTCTATGCCTCTGAGCTTTGTGTGAAAGTAGCCAATGAAGCCCTGCAAATTCACGGGGGTTATGGTTACACCAAAGACTTTCCAGTAGAAAAATTTTATAGAGATGCCAAACTTTGTACTATTGGCGAAGGAACAAGTGAAATTCAGAAAGTGGTGATTTCAAGAAACATTTTAAAATAAAATTGTTGAATTCATTTTTTTCCATACATTTGCCCCACTTTTAAAAGAGAGGAGGTTAGGCAATATGTTAATCATACCAGTAAAAGACGGAGAAAATATTGATCGGGCGCTTAAGCGTTACAAACGTAAATTTGATCGCACAGGAACCATGCGACAACTTCGTGATCGCCAGGCTTTTATCAAGCCTTCTGTAAAAAACAGAACTAAAATCCAAAGTGCACAGTACAGACAGCATTTAATGGACAAAGAGAACATCTAATATTCTCTAAAATACAATAAAGCATCGTTTTAAAAAGATTTATTATCTTTGAGAAACGGTGTTTTTTTTACCCAAAACTTAAAGTACAATACATGAATATTGATATCATTCAGCGTTTTTTAGACTACCTGCACCACGAAAAAAAGCACGCACAGCGCACCTACACAGCCTACCAGTCTGATTTAAATGAGTTTTCATCTTTTTGCCAAAAACAGTTTGACTTGAAAGATCTCACCAAAGTCAACTATAAAATCATAAGAGAATGGTTGGCCAAGCTGGCCGACAATGGAATGGCACTGAATAGCCTAAATAGAAAAGCTTCTAGTCTAAAGGGTTTCTATAAATTTTTGGTACAAATTCAAGAACTTAAAAGTTCCCCCATGGATCAGCACAAGCACCTAAAACCTCCAAAACGATTGGTGGAAGCTTTCACCGAAGAAGAGCTAAATCAAGTTTTTGAAGAGGGTTTTGTAGAGGGCTATGAGGGCGATCTCGATAGAATGATTGTTGAAATGTTATATGCTACAGGTTTTCGTCGATCCGAACTCATTGGTTTTAAGCTCGAGGACTATGACGACTACAAACGATTGATGAGAGTGAGGGGGAAAGGAGATAAGGATCGTATGGTGCCTGTGACCCCTCATTTAAAAAAGATGCTCGATACATATCTTATTCATAGGAAAACCGTTGAGACCCCTGATTCACCAAAAAACATGTTGCTAAATCCTAAGGGAAAAAAACTCAGTGAATCCTATGTATATAGAAGAATTAAGGGATATTTTAGTAAAGTTTCTTCGAAGAAAAAAGTGAGTCCCCATATTTTACGTCACACCTTTGCAACCCATTTGATAAATAATGGTGTCAGCATCAATGCTGTGAAAGAGTTGCTGGGACATAGCAGTCTAGCAACCACTCAGTTGTATGCCAATGTGCGTATGGGCAAGGTCATTCAGGATTATCGTAAGAGTCACCCAAGAGCAAACGGAAATCAAGCCCAAATTCAAGATGAAAAAGTACCATCCCCAAAACCTAAAATGAATTATTATTAAGGAACGATACCCGAACACATGATTTAAAGTTCAAAAGTGTTGAAGTATAGGCATGAGTGTATTTTTAACATATAAACAATTAAGCAAATGAAAATAAACCTTCAAACCGTAGATGTAAATATTTCGCCCAGCACGAGAGTTTTTTTAGAGAAGAAAATTGAAAAAATGCAACTTTTTTTCGAAAAAATTATTGCAGTAGATGTTTATATTAAGGAAGAAAACACTAGTGACAAAGAAAATAAACAGGTTGAAATTAGGGTTGAGATCCCAGGTGAAAATATCTTGGTTAAGAAACAATGCAAAACTTTTGAAGAAGCAATAGATCAAAGCACCTCAGCTGCAGAGCGAATATTGGTGAAGCGAAAAGAAAAAACACGAGCACATTAAAATTTAGCTTATAATTTTTTGCAAACAAAAAAAATAAATCTATACATTTGCATTCGCTTTTTTTAAGCAGGCCAATAGGTCTAATTGCCGATGTAGCTCAGCTGGCTAGAGCAGCTGATTTGTAATCAGCAGGTCGTGGGT
>CAYZFD010000045.1:9382-12118 GCA_964477735.1 uncultured Flavobacteriaceae bacterium | reverse complement strand
GATTCAACGTATCAACCTCAAAAAGCGGATGATGTGTCAGTGCAATGGCTGCCCATAATAGAGCCATCATGCCAATAGCAGGGATAAGTTTGTCAATTTTAAGATTGTGTTCTAGGGTAATGGCAAGATAGCCAACTACAAAAATTGCAATGATTATGGTTTCCATGGTTTAATTTAGCATTTCAAATATAATAAACCCCTGGTCTCAAATCAATGATAATCTATTTTTTTTGGATTAAATTTATGTTAAATGTTGACCCCTAAAAAAGCAGGGGGTTAATGCTTCTAAACATTAAACTTTAGCTTTTAATAGACAAAGAAGAAAATGAAAATGATGAATAAAATCTCAGGATTTTGATCATACCCCCCATATTTTGCTATTTCAGTTTTTGATTGTTTAAATATTATGAGAATCGAATTCAAATGGGTTTCAATTACCAACTTCACAATTAAATTTAACAAAATTGTTAATTTCATAACAAACCCCCAAAAAGGGGTGTTTATGGTTGGAAAGCCTATGAATTAGAAATAATTTCGCAAAAAATTTAAAGTATATGGTACCTTCTAAACAAGGTTTGTATTCCCCAGCGTTTGAACATGATAATTGCGGCGCCGGATTCATCTGTAGCCTGCGTGGTGAACGCACAAACGACATCATTCATAAAGCGTTAGATATCCTTGTTAAGCTCGAGCACCGTGGTGCCGTGAGTGCTGATGGTGTTACGGGTGATGGTGCGGGTATATTGATAGAAATTCCACACGATTTTTTCAAAAAGTCTTGTGATTTTGAATTGCCTAGCCCTCAAGAATATGCAGTCGGTATGGTGTTTTTGCCCGAAAAAGACAATCAGCGACAGTTTTGTATCGACACGCTAGAACATGAAATTTCAAGGCAAGGGCTTAATGTTTTAGGTTGGAGAGCTGTGCCTGTTAACAGTTCTATTGTTGGTGAAATTGCTTCAAAGTCAAGACCTTATATAGCACAAATTTTTGTTTCTAAAGGTGAACAAACTTTAAGCGAACAAGAATTTGTCACCAAAATATTTATCGCTCGAAAATCAGCAGAACACACGATCTACAAAACCAAGTTGTCCCAAAAAAACTATTTTTATTTACCAAGTTTCCACACCCGAACCCTCATCTATAAAGGACTTTTGAAACCGGAGCATATCGAAGCGTTCTATCTAGATTTGAAAGAGCCATCCTTGGTCACCAGTTTGGCATTGGTGCACCAAAGATTTTCTACAAACACTTTTCCAACTTGGGATTTAGCACAGCCGTTTCGTTACATGTGTCATAACGGAGAAATTAATACCTACAGAGGCAATGTGAGTCGAATGACAGCTCGTGAAGAGTTGTTTAAAAGTGCATTTATTGGAGAGGATATTCAGAAAATGCTCCCCATCATACTTAAAGGAAAATCTGATTCTGCTTCTATGGATATGGTAGTGGAGCTTTTGTTGGCTACCGGTCGATCACTCCCCGAAGTCATGATGATGATGGTTCCTGAAGCCTGGGAAAAACATGCTTCTATGAGCGACGAAAAGCGCGCTTTCTATGAATATAACTCTTGTATCATGGAACCTTGGGATGGTCCAGCTTCCATTCCATTCACTGACGGTCAATATATTGGGGCGCTCCTCGATAGAAATGGACTACGCCCATCGCGCTACACGGTCACTAAAGATGGCTATGTGGTCATGTCTTCCGAAACTGGCGTAATCGAAATCGAGCCTCAGAACGTGGCACTTCACGGACGTTTAGAACCGGGAAAAATGTTTTTGGTTGACATGAAAGCAGGCCGCATCATCGAAGACGAAGAGATTAAAACACAAGTGGTCACTAAACACCCCTATCGCACATGGCTTAACGAAAATCTAGTTCCGTTGAAAACAGTTCCCTATACTGGAAACACCACGCCAGTAGAAAGTGAACCTTTCGACACCAGACTTAAAATGTTTGGCTACACCGAAGAAGACCTCAAAACCCTTATCATTCCGATGGGAACAGAGGGTAAAGAAGCGATCGGCTCCATGGGAACTGACACCCCTTTGGCCGTATTTTCCCACAAACCACAATTGCTATACAACTACTTTAAGCAACTTTTTGCACAAGTCACCAACCCCCCTCTAGACGGTATTCGAGAGGAAATTGTGACTGATACCAGTTTGGCTATTGGAAGTGATTTCAATGTTTTTGACGTTATGCCAGATCATTGCAAAAAGTTAAGGATTCAAAACCCTGTAATCTCTAATGAAGATTTAGATAAAATAAAATTCATCAAACATCCCGATTTCAGAACTAAATCCGTGAGCTGTTTGTATGAAATATCAAAAGGATTAAATGGATTAGAAGAGGCTTTGGAGAACATCATTGATGAAGTCGAAAAAGCAGTCACCTCAGGAACCAATATCATCATTTTAAGTGATAGAGGAACTTCCGTTCAGAAGGCGCCAATTCCAATGGCTTTGGCATGCTCCTACGTACACCATGCCATGATGAAGCGCAAAAAACGCTCACAGCTGGGAATCATAATCGAATCTGCCGAACCACGTGAGCCCCATCATTTTGCTTTCTTGTTTGGATATGGTGCTAGTGCCATCAACCCCTACATGGTCAATGAAATCATTGAGAATATGGTGGACACTGGGAAGATAAAATCCCAAAGTGCCGAAGTCGCTATCGAAAACTTTAACAAGGCCATTGCCAAAGGCATAGTAAAGGTGATGAATAAAA
>CAYZFD010000045.1:0-9282 GCA_964477735.1 uncultured Flavobacteriaceae bacterium | reverse complement strand
CAAATTTTCGAAGCACTTGGACTCAACCAAAAGTTTGTTGATAAATATTTTACCAACACGCCCACAAGAATCGAAGGAATCGGTTTATATGAGGTAGAAAAAGAAATCTCGAACAGGCATCAACATGCCTACAAAGCCCTCAGTATTGATGGTTTGATGCGATTGGATATTGGTGGAAGTTATCGTTGGAGAAGAAACGGCGAGGCCCATATTTTCAATCCCGCTTCAATTGCTAAACTTCAGCAATCGGTGAGAGAAAATAAGTTTGAGACCTTTCAACAGTATGCAGATTTAATTAATGAGCAAAGCTCACAATTAATGACCTTGCGTGGCATGTTTGAATTTTCAGATTTTGATCCAATCCCTCTTGAAGAAGTAGAGCCTTGGACTGAAATTGTGAAGCGCTTTAAAACGGGAGCCATGTCGCTTGGATCTATTAGTGCCGAAGCCCACGAAAATTTGGCGTTAGCCATGAATAGGATGGGTGGTAAAAGCAATTCGGGTGAAGGAGGAGAAGATCCTGTCCGCTTCAACAAACTTCCTAATGGTGACTGGAAAAACAGTGCCATCAAGCAGGTCGCCTCCGGGCGATTTGGGGTTAGTTCGCACTATCTCACCAACGCTCAGGAAATCCAAATTAAAATGGCACAAGGTGCCAAACCTGGTGAAGGAGGACAATTGCCTGGGCCAAAGGTTAATCCAGTAATTGCTAAGGTAAGAAACTCTACACCCTTTGTGGGTCTTATTTCACCACCACCCCACCACGACATTTATTCTATTGAAGATTTGGCACAGCTTATTTATGATCTCAAAAATGCCAATCGTGAAGCGCGAATCAATGTGAAGCTAGTCTCAGAAGTGGGCGTGGGGACCATTGCAGCAGGAGTGGCTAAGGCCAAAGCTGATGTAATTTTGATTTCTGGTTATGATGGAGGAACAGGTGCCTCACCGCTGACTTCTCTCAAACACGCAGGCCTCCCTTGGGAGCTAGGTTTGGCCGAAGCACAGCAAACTTTGGTTCTCAATGACCTAAGAGGTAGGGTTGTTCTCGAATGTGATGGACAACTAAAAACGGGTCGTGATGTGGCAATCGCTTGTTTGTTAGGAGCTGAAGAATTTGGATTCTCAACAGCGCCTTTGGTGGCTTCGGGCTGCATTATGATGCGTGCATGTCACCTCAATACTTGCCCAGTTGGTATTGCAACTCAAGACCCCGTTTTGAGAAAAAACTTCAAAGGACAACCCGAGCATGTCATCAATTTCATGCATTTTGTAGCCGAAGAATTACGCCAAATTATGGCACAATTAGGATTTAGAAAAATGGATGAAATGGTGGGACAAATTCAAAAATTGAACACCAATAAAGCCATTAGTCACTACAAAGCTCAGGGCATAGATCTATCCAACATTTTATACAAACCTTCAGTTGGAGCCGATGTTCCCCTGAAAAATGAAACAAAACAAGATCATGGATTGGATGCTGTTTTGGATATCAAAATTTTGAAGGAAGCTCAAAAGACTATTCAAAACAAAAAGCCAATCTCTTTGTCATATCCCATTAAAAATACAGACCGAACTTTGGGTGCCATAATCAGCAATGAAATTTCAAAAATCCATGGCGCTGAAGGTCTCCCAGAAGACAGTTTAAACATTCACTTTACCGGGGCTGCTGGTCAAAGTTTCGGTGCTTTTGGAACTAAAGGTCTAACGCTCACAGTAGAGGGCACAACCAACGATTACCTGGGTAAAGGTCTGTCTGGTGCAAAACTCATTGTTAAGAAACCAGCCGAGGCCACTTTTAAAGCCGAGGAAAATATCATTACAGGCAATGTTACACTCTATGGCGCCACCAATGGTGAGGTTTATATTAACGGAATTGCTGGCGAACGTTTTTGTGTGAGAAACTCTGGTGCAACCGCAGTAGTTGAAGGCGTTGGAGACCATTGCTTTGAATATATGACTGGTGGTGTGGCTGTAGTTCTTGGAAAAACAGGAAGAAATATAGCGGCCGGTATGAGTGGCGGTGTAGGTTATCTTTATTCGCCTACTGGTACTTTTGATGAGCGAAATTTCAATATGGAAATGATTGGGTTAGAAGACCCTTCAGTCGAAGATCAAAAACGCTTAAAATCATTGATTGAAAATCATCAGCAATACACAAACAGCGCCATAGCAACTCAAATTTTGAACGACTGGAATCAAGAAGTTAAAAACTTTATAAAAATTATGCCAACAGATTATAAACGTGCGTTAGAACGCATGGCAGCTGAGGCCACAACAACACTATAACATGGGAAAATTAAGAGGATTTTTAGAATTTGAACGCCAAGATGAAACCAATCTTCCTGTTCAAGACAGGGTTCAAAATTATAAGGAATTTACGGTAGCACCCTCTGAAGAAAAATTACAGGAACAGGGTGGAAGATGCATGGATTGTGGCGTTCCTTTTTGTCATAGTGGTTGTCCTTTAGGAAATCTTATTCCAGACTTTAACGATGCTGTGTTTCACAATGAGTGGCAAAAGGCCCTTCAAATTCTACATTCAACAAACAACTTCCCAGAGTTCACAGGGCGTTTGTGTCCTGCTCCTTGCGAGGCAGCATGTGTGCTTGGAATAATCAACCCTCCTGTCTCCATAGAGCTAATAGAAAAATATATTGTTGAAAGAGGATTTAAGGAAGGTTGGATTCAACCCCAACCCCCTAAACACCGTACAGGAAAAACAGTGGCTGTTGTGGGTTCTGGTCCAGCAGGTTTGGCAGCCGCACAACAACTCAACAGAGCAGGACACAGTGTCACCTTGTTTGAGCGCGACGAAAAAGTGGGTGGTTTACTCCGTTATGGAATCCCTGATTTTAAGATGGAAAAGCACATCATAGATCGCCGTGTAGCCATCTTGGAAGCCGAAGGCATTGATATTAAAACAGCTGTCGAAGTTGGAAAAAACTTCGAAGTCAATAAACTGAAAGCTTTCGACGCTGTTGTGCTTTCTGGTGGTGCTACTGTCAGAAGACCTCTCCCCATTCCAGGATCTGATCTGAAAGGGGTTGTGCAAGCCATGTCTTTTCTGAGCTTGCAAAACAAAGTGGTTGATGGTCTTGCTCAAACCCATGAAGCCTTAAATGCCAAGGGCAAGCACGTGATTGTAATTGGTGGAGGTGACACAGGTTCTGATTGCATAGGAACCTCTAACCGACAAGGGGCAAAATCGGTAACAAACTTCGAGATTATGCCTATGCCTTCTAAAGATCGAACAGAAAAGCATCCTTGGCCCTATTGGCCATTTAAACTGAAGACCAGCTCTTCTCACGAAGAAGGAAGTCACAGGGAATGGAGCATACTCACCAAAGAATTTGTTGCCGACGAAAATGGACAAGTAAAAGCATTGAAAACTGTTGAAGTGGATTGGATTGAAGATCCAAAAGGAGGCAGACCTATTCTCCAAGAAAAGCCTGGAACCGAAAAAGAATGGCCTTGTGACATGGCCCTCTTGGCGCTTGGTTTTGTGGGGCCCGAAAACACTTTGGCCAATCAGTTGGGCTTAACTCTAGATGGGCGTACCAATATTCAGGGCAACGAAAAATATCAAACCAACATCCCCAATATTTTTGTTGCAGGAGACATGCGAAGAGGTCAGTCTTTAATTGTTTGGGCAATTTCTGAAGGTCGCGAAGCAGCACACCATGTAGATGCATTTCTTATGGGCCAATCGAGTTTACCTACCAAAGAAAAAGGAGATTTGCCTACGGCTTAGTGCTACAATATATGTTTATGAGCATGATAGGATGAGCGCACAAGCGCACCACTTTCCACATGTCTAAAACCTAATGCTTTAGCCAAAGCACCATATTTTTCAAACTGTTCAGGGGTAATAAATTCCTGCACAGGTAAATGTTTTTTGCTGGGTTGAAGATATTGTCCAAGTGTAACCACATCAACCGATGCTGCTCTAAGGTCATGAAGGGTTTCAATAACCTCGTTTTCTTGCTCTCCCAACCCTAACATAATCCCAGATTTTGTTCTGTTAACCCCAGATGCTTTGAGATAACTTAAAACTTCCAGACTTCGGTCATACTTGGCTTGGATGCGCACCGATCTGGTTAGACGCCGAACCGTTTCCATGTTGTGAGAAACCACTTCGGGAGCTACCGCCACAATCCGATCTATATTTTTTTTAACACCTTGGAAATCAGGAATCAATGTTTCTAGAGTAGTGTTTGGATTCATTCTTCGAACCGCCTTAACAGTTTCTGCCCAAATAATTGAACCCATATCTTTGAGATCATCACGGTCAACAGAGGTCAGCACAGCATGCTTGATGTCCATGATTTTAATTGAGCGGGCGACCTTTTCGGGCTCATCCCAATCGACTGCTTCTGGCCGACCTGTTTTTACGCCACAAAATCCGCAAGAACGCGTGCAAATGTTTCCTAAAATCATAAAGGTTGCCGTGCCTTCTCCCCAACACTCACCCATGTTGGGACAACTGCCAGAGGTGCAAATAGTGTTTAGGTTGTATTTGTCAACCAAGCCCCTAAGCTCGGTGTATTTTTTACCCGTTGGGAGTTTCACTCTCAGCCACTTGGGTTTGGGAGTGTGTTTGGTTGCTGTTTGTGTTAGGCTTTCGGCCATAGCCAATTTTTTGTGGACAAAGATACAAACTGAAGATGAAAATTTAAAGACTGCTAAGATACCAAGCACTAAAGCCCAATAAAAATACAAGTCCAAAGACACAAAGCACTCTCATGGCTTTGTTGGGCCGCCAAGCTTCGGGAGTATGCGCACTACAAAGCAATTTTAAATTGGCATAGGCATAGAAGGGAGCCGTTAGAAATGATAGTACGGTGGCCACCGTGACCAGTCGTCCCATTTCAGACAAATAAAATACCAATATAATCATGGTTCCTCCTGCCAAAATCATTAGCCAACGCTGATAGTTTTCCACAAGAGGCCATTTCAATACTTTTCCAATTTGTGCCATCATTCGGGGGGAGGCATCGAGGCAGGTGAGGGTGGTGCTAAACATGGTGGTGAAGGCAGCCAAAGCAATTACCAAAAAAGCGGCGTGGCCCAAATGTGTGGTGTATAGGTCAATGAGTTGCTTAGCAAAAACCCCTCCTTGGGTTGAAAAATTTTCACCGGAGCCGAACATAACCACTGCGCCCAGGCCCATAAAAACAATGCCCAATAAAACCGTGGTGCCATAGCCCACATTAAAATCAAGAAGTTCTTTTTTTTGAGGTATTTGGTTGTTTTCTTTTTGCTTTTCAACCGCCCACAGAGAATGCCATATAGAAATGTCTAAAGGTCCGGGCATCCAGCCCATGAACGCAATTAAAAAAGCCAGTTCGATGCCATTTTGAGGAAAAACCTGAGCGATTGGAAAACTGTTCTCTGACGAACCGACTGCAGCACCAAGAGCGATTAGGGTAGTGACAGATAGGGTAATGATGATGATTTTCATGAGCCTGTCTAACAAGCGGTAGCGTCCTAAGATTAACAAAAAAAAGCAAAATAAAGTAATGATCACACTCCATAGGGTGACGTCGGTCGTGATGCCAAAAAGTTGTACGGCCAAGCCAGCAGTAACAATGGTCACGGCAGTTTGAATGGTGAACATGGTGCCTAAGCTCAATACAAAACATACAATCAGCAGGCCTTTGCCCAGCTTTGCATAGCCCTCGATTAGACTTTCACCTGTGGCCATGGCATATCGTGGGCCAAATTGAAAAAAGGGATATTTAAACAAGTTTACGAGCAACAAGGCCCAAAGCAATCCAAATCCAAAATCGGCACCCGCTCTGGTTGATTGTACCAAATGAGAAACTCCGATGGCTGCCCCAGCAAAAATGAGCCCTGGCCCTAGTTTTCTAAGCAATTTCATATAGGTTCTTCAAGGATTTCAGACAATAATTTTTTTGCCCTAAGCAATCGAACTTTAACATTATTCAGGGGTAAATGGAGTTGATGGGCGATTTCTTTATAGGACAGGTCGTTGAAATATCGAAGTTGCAAAATTTCTCTATAGGTTGGTTTGAGCTGATTGATTTTTTGTCTTAATATAAACAGCTTTTGAGCAGCAATGAGTTGATCTTCAGGGCCCAATGCTTCATCCGCAACGCCTAATATTTTTTTTGGCGCTTCGCTGAAGTGACGACTAGTTTCGAGTTTTTTCTTGCGATTCAGGTCGATGTGTAAGTTCTTAGAAATGGTAATGATCCAAGTCCCAAAGGTGTATTGTTTATCATAAGAATTTAATTTATCGAAAGCACGGGCAAAAGTTTGAATACAGATGTCCTCGGCATCATTTTCATTTTCCACTCTTTTGAGCATGAAACCATAAACTTCGGGCCAATAGGTGTCTAAGAGCCAACGGAAGGCCTGCTGATCTCCCTCAAGAGCCTGGTTTATTCGCTGGACAACTTCTTGGGTTTCGATGACTAAAATTTTTTGGAAAATACAAAATCCGCTTTTCTAAAACAATAGCGATGCTAATTTGCGGACGTTTTGGGAAGCTTACAATCTTGCTCCTCGGGAAGTTTACCACAAAAACCACAAGCTTCTCCTTCTTTGTTGAGAAAAGGGCTTTGACTGGCGCATGTGCCAGCAAATTTCCCATCTTTTTTTGCCCAAATTTTTATGGCAATTCCTGCAAATGCCAAGGCCAGTAATCCGAGCGTAAGGAAGAATAATTTCATCGGGCAAAGATAGTAAATTTAGCTTTAAATCAGATTGACTTCGGGTTGAAGTAGAATGTCAAATCTTGCTTTTACAGAGGCTTGTACGCGTTTGGCGTGTGTCCACAATTCTTTTCCGCTGGCACCTCCATAATTCACCAATACTAGCGCTTGTTGGGCGTGCATCCCAACGGCACCTACGCGTTTGCCTTTCCAGCCACATTGCTCGATGAGCCAGGCTGCAGCTACTTTATAGTTTTCTTGATGTGCATAGAGTGGAATATTGGGGTATTGTACCCGAAGACGTTCCGCTTTTGGAGTGTCGATGATGGGGTTTTTAAAAAAACTACCACTGTTACCCAACACCTTAGGGTCGGGAAGTTTGGCTTGTCGAATTTCAATCACGGCATTGGCGACATCTTTGGGGGTGGGTTCACTAATACCTTTTGATTTTAGAGAAGTTTCAATGGCGCCATATTCGGTTTGAAGTTTGTGCGGAGGTTTTTGAAGCGTAAATTGAACTTGCACGATGATACCTAGGGATTTTTGGGAAGTTTTGAAAATAGAACTCCGGTAGCCAAATTGACAATCGTTTTTCTCTAGAATTTTTTCATTTCCCTTTTCATCCACCAATCTACAACATCTAAAAGTGTCACAAAGCTCACTGCCATAGGCACCAATATTTTGAATGGGTGCAGCACCTACCGAGCCAGGAATGAGTGCCAGATTTTCCAAACCGCTCCAGCCTTGTTCCAAAGACCACATCACCAAATCGTGCCAAACCACTCCAGCGCCCACTTCGATCGTGACCTCTTTTTCTGTTTCGTCAATGATCTCTATGCCCCCAATTTCAATTTTAACAACAGGTTTTGTAAGGTTTTTTGTGAACAACAAATTGCTTCCACCACCAAGAATAAAAGGATTTTGAAAGCGCACATCTTTAAGTACTTCTTTGAGCTGCTCAATTGACTCAACAGACACAAAATAGGGTGTGGTGGCCGCCACGCCAAAAGTGTTTTCGTGCTCGAGCGTATAATGTTGAAGAATTTTCATAATTGCATTTTCTGCTCGATGCTAAAGATAAGCAAACTCAGTTTGAATTGTATGTCTTTAGGGCTTTGTCTAAAATTTCTACAGCACGTTCTAGTGCTTTTTCTTCTAACACATAGGCCATGCGCACCAGTTTCCGTCCAAGGGCTGGATTGACATAGAATCCACTGCCTGGAGCCAACATGATGGTTTGTTTTTGATCTTCAAATTTTTCTAACAGCCATTGGCAAAAAACATCAGTGTCATCGACGGGAAGTTTCACCAAACAATAGAAAGCCCCTTGAGGCTTGTTGACCACCACACCCTCAATTTTTTGAAGGCCTGCCACAAGTCGATCTCTTCGATTTTGGTATTCTTGTTTTATGTTAACAAAATAATCGTCTTCTGTTTCAAGCGCTGCTTCACTAGCGATCATGGCAAAAGAAGGTGGTGACAGTCGAGACTGGGCAAATTTCAGTGCGGTTTCAATCACTTCTTGGTTTTTGGTCACTAAACAGCCTACCCTTGCTCCACACATGCTGTAGCGCTTGCTCATGGAGTCTATGAGAATGGCGTGGTTTTCGATTTCTGGGATCTGCATCACCGAAAAATGAGCTATGCCGTTGTAAGTGAATTCTCTGTAAACCTCATCAACAATGAGAAAAAGGTCGTGTTTTTTGGCCAAAGCTGCCAAGGCCCTCATGTCTGTTTCGCTATAGACGTGCCCTGTGGGGTTGTTGGGGTTGCAAATGAGTAGGGCTTTGGTTTTTGGATTGATGTTTTGCTCAATTTCTTGGGGGGTGGGCAGGGCGAAATTGTTTTCGAGTGCTGCTGGAAGGGGCTTAATCCGAACCCCTAAGGCTGCAGCGAAGGCGGCATAATTGGCATAAAAAGGTTCGGGGATGATGATTTCATCTCCATCGTTGGCAATGCTTCCCAAGGTGATGGTGAGGGCTTCGCTGGCTCCTGTAGTGACCAAAATATTCTCTGGTGACACATGAATTTGATGGCTGGCGAAATAGTTCACCATTTTGGTGCGATAGGTTAAAGTGCCTTCAGAAGGGCCATAGGCCAATATTTTTAGCTGATGCTGGCGCACGGCTTCCATGGCTTTTGGAGGCGTCTCAATGTCGGGTTGTCCGATGTTGAGATGGAAAACCTCAACTCCTCTCACCTTGCGATCGTCGGCATATTTGGCCAACTTTCGGATGGGTGAGGAGGGCAATAGGCGTCCTTTTTGTGATACCGATGGCATGTGTAATGAAATAAGCTGCAAAGAAACAAAAAAAAGGTGCTGAGCGAATGGGCTTCACAGAATTTCTGCAATTCGTGATAATTATTCCTTAACCTAGCAGGGTAATTTTTTTGTATTGGTGCACTTTCCTGCCTGGCGCCAAACTGTTTAAAATGCGTGACTAATTTTTTTTAAATGGCAAAGCGGGCTAGGGTCAATTTTCTGAAAATCCTCCCAGGGAGCCTTTTTTGGGGGGTGCTAAAAGCGTTTTCATGTAGTTTAAATTGAAAAAAACTTTCCAAAAGTTTGTTTTTTTGAAGAGGAGTGCTAATTTAGCGGGCT
>CAYZFD010000044.1:0-12161 GCA_964477735.1 uncultured Flavobacteriaceae bacterium | reverse complement strand
TTAAAAGATGGCCGCCAGCACACAACACCCCTTTTGATGGACATGCCGACCTTACGGTTTCGGCCTATGACCAAGTTTCGGCCTACTGGGGGGCCACACACGAAGAATCGTGGAAGGCTGTAAAAGCTTTAGATTATATTGTGGGTACTTTTATATGGACAGGCTTTGATTATTTAGGGGAACCTATTCCCTATCCTTATCCAGCTAGAAGCGCTTATTTTGGTATCGTAGATTTGGCAGGCTTGCCCAAAGATGTGTATTATATGTATCAGAGTGAGTGGTCAAAAGAAGATGTTTTGCATGTTTTCCCTCATTGGAATTGGGAAGCGGGACAAAAAGTGGATGTTTGGGCCTATTATAACAATGCAGACGAGGTTGAATTGTTTTTAAATGGAAAATCTTTAGGAATCAAATCCAAACAAAATGATGATTTGCATATCGACTGGAAAGTGGATTTTGTCCCTGGAACACTCAAAGTTGTTTCGAGAAAAAATGGGCAAGTAGTTTTAGAAAAAGAAATTCAAACAGCAGGAAATGCAGCTGAAATCAAAGTAGAAGCCGATAAAGCTGAATTGATGAAGGATCATTATGACTTAAGCTACCTTACCGTAACTGTTACCGATGAAAATGGAAATCCAGTACCAAAAGCGAACAATAAAATTCATTTTACTGTTTCCGGAGGCGGAAAATTGGTTGGAGTTGACAATGGTTATCAAGCCAACATAACTTCTTTTAAGGCCAATGAAATTCAGGCATTTAACGGAAAGTGTATCGGTATTATTCAGTCCAATGGTCTAGAGGAGGATGTCATCGTTACGGTTTCGTCTGATGGCTTGAAAACAGCCACAATGCATTTAAAAACAAAATAACAAGTATCTATGAAATATATTGTATGCGAAGAACCTTTAAGGTTTGTCCTAAAGCATAAAGAAATTCCTCAAAGAGCTTCTGGAGAGGCGCTGTTAAAAATTCATCGGGTGGGAATTTGTGGCACAGACATACACGCCTATTCAGGAAATCAAGCATTCTTTACCTATCCCAGAATTTTAGGTCATGAATTGGCAGCAGAGATTGTAGAAATAGACGAAAATACCCAAAACCTCGGGGTGGGGGATAAGGTCATCGTGATGCCCTATGTGAGTTGTGGGCATTGCCATGCATGCCGACACGATAAAACAAATTGCTGTAGCCAAATAAAAGTTTTGGGTGTACATGCCGACGGAGGCATGCAGCAATTTATTACGGTCAGGACTGATTTACTTATTCCTGCCAACCATTTGACGTATGAAGAAATGGCTATAGTAGAGCCTTTAGCTATTGGTGCTCACGCCATCCGACGCGCCCAAATTCAAGCAGGCGAAAAGGTGGTGGTGATGGGCTGCGGCCCCATCGGAATTGGATTAATGAAATTGTGTCAAATTGTAGGGGCTGAAGTTATTGCGTTAGATATAGACCCCGTACGTTTGGCGTTTGTGGAAGCCGAGCTAGGCGTTAAACACTTGGTTAAGGCCTCGCCAACAGCTGTGGATGAAATAGCCAAAATCACCCAGGGCGATTTTGCAACAGCAGTTTTTGATGCAACTGGCAATAAAATTGCGTTGGAGTCTGGCATATCCTATATGTCTCATGGGGGGAGATATGTTTTGGTGGGCTTGTCAAAAGGAGATTTGATTTTCAACCACCCAGGCATCCATGCTAAGGAATCTACCATTATGTGTAGCCGAAATGCTACTCTAGAAGATTTTGAATTTGTCATAAAAAACCTGAACCAATTCCCTACAAAAGCATTTGTTACGCATCAAGTGGATATGGATCAAATGATAGCACATTTTGACACTTGGTTAGACCCAAAATCAAAAGTTATCAAAGCAATGGTTAGTTTTGACATAAAATAGTAATTTGTGGGCATGAAATTTAGTTTAGCAAATAAAACAGCCATCATCACTGGAGGGGGAAGTGGTATAGGGAAAGCGATATCCAAAACCTTTTCGGGCCAAGGGGCTAAAGTTCATATTCTTGAGTTGAATCCAGACACTGCCGTTGAGACTAAAAATGAAATTTTAGCTTTGGGTCATTTTGCCGTGGTACACGCCTGTAATGTTGTGAACCAACAGGAGGTCAAAAAAGTAATTGATACCATAGCCAAAGAAGAGCAAATCGATATTTTAGTGAACAATGCCGGAATTGCCCATGTGGGCAATGTTGAGAACACCTCCGAGGAAGATTTAGATCGTGTTTATAATGTGAATGTAAAGGGAGTTTACAATTGCATACATAGCGTGATTCCTCACATGAAAAACGCAGGTGGGGTCATCATCAATATGGCCTCTATAGCCTCATGGGTTGGAATTTCTGATCGTTTTGCCTATTCGATGTCAAAAGGGGCAGTGCTCACCATGACCTATTCTGTTGCCAAGGACTATATTGATGAAGGCATTCGATGTAACTGTATTTCACCAGCCCGAATTCACACCCCATTTGTAGATGGTTATTTAAAAAATAACTATCCAGATAATGTCGAAGAAATGTTTCAAAAATTATCTAAAACACAACCTATTGGCCGTATGGGCAAACCTCAAGAAGTCGCTGACCTGGCCTTGTATTTATGTTCAGATGAGGCCTCATTTATAACAGGAACAGATTTTCCGATCGATGGAGGATTTATAAAACTTAACGGATAACAATTAAACAAAACAAAATGAAACTAATACGATTCGGTGCCATTGGAAAAGAAAAACCTGGAATTCAATTGGCCGATGGAACCCAGCTAGAGGTCTCCGCTTTTGGGGAGGACTATAATGAAGCTTTTTTTGAAAATGATGGACTGGCTAGATTAGAATCCTGGTTAGCAGTTCACCAATCGGCGTGTAATAAAATTCCAGAGCAAGCCAGATTGGGGGCTCCAATCGCACGACCCTCTAAATTGGTTTGCATAGGATTGAATTATGCGAAACACGCTGCTGAAGCTGGTATGAAAATTCCAAACGAGCCCGTTTTGTTTTTTAAATCAACCACAGCCATTGTCGGTCCGTTTGACGATGTTGTGATTCCAAAGGGAAGCCTCAAAACTGACTGGGAAGTAGAGCTAGCTGTGGTGATGGGCAAAAAAGCATCCTACATAAGCAAAGAGGAAGTCATGGATCATGTGGCGGGATATGTCTTGCACAATGATGTGAGTGAACGTGCTTTTCAAATAGAGCGAGAAGGACAGTGGTGTAAGGGGAAAGGCTGTGATACCTTTGCCCCATTGGGCCCTTTTTTGGCCACCAAAGATGAAATTAAAGACCCCAACAACCTTAGACTGTGGCTCAAGCTCAATGGCAAAACCATGCAGGACGATTCCACTTCAGATTTTATATTCAACATCCAAGAATCCATCAGCTATATAAGTCAGTTTATGACCTTGTTGCCTGGGGATGTGATTTCAACCGGAACCCCTTTTGGCGTGGGATTAGGATTAAATCCACCTTTGTATTTAAAACCTGGAGATGTGATGGAATTGGGGATCGAAGGTTTGGGGGTTTCTAAACAAAAGGCAGTTGCATATTCAGCAAAATGATAATCGATAGCCATCAACATTTTTGGATCTACGAACCCCAAAAACACGCTTGGATTGATGATGATATGGCCGCCATTCGCAAGGACTTTTTGCCGAGCCAACTCAAAGAAGTCTATCAAAAAAATGACGTGGATGGTTGTGTAGCAGTACAAGCCGATCAAACCTTAGCAGAAACCGATTTTTTGTTGAAATGCGCTGCAGAAAACGATTTCATAAGGGGTGTTGTGGGTTGGGTTGATTTCAGGAGTGAGCAAGTCGAGGACGTTTTAGCTTCTTATTCCGAGCAAACAAAACTAAAAGGATTTCGGCATGTAGTTCAGGGAGAACCGGACGTCAATTTTTTATTACGACCTGATTTTCTGAGCGGTATTTCGCATTTGAAGTCCTATAATTATACCTATGACATCTTGGTATTCCCCCATCAATTGGGCGCCGTACTCGAATTTGTAAAGCGATTTCCAAATCAAAAATTTGTCATTGACCATATGGCCAAGCCCTATATCAAGGATGGATTTTTTGAGGGATGGGCCACATTAATGAAAGAAATTGGAAACTGCGAACATATCTCTTGTAAACTCTCGGGCATCATAACGGAAGCGGATTACAAAATGTGGACAGCAACACAAATTGCCCCCTATTTAGATGTGGTTTTTGAGGCCTTTGGAACCGATAGGTTGATGTTTGGATCAGACTGGCCCGTGTGTTTGGTGGCTGGAAATTATGAAAAAGTGAAGCGTTTAATCACTGATTTTATATCTCATTTAAGCCCTCAAGAACAGCAAAACATTATGGGCCTTAATGCCATAAAATTTTATAATTTATAAAGAATGGATTTAAAATTAGCGGGTAAAATAGTGGTGGTTACTGGTGGTGCAGGCCTAAAGGGAAGTATAGGCGAAACCCTTGTCAATGCTTTGGCAACTGAGGGTGCTATTCCCGTGATTGTTTGCCGCAATGATCGTGGGTTTGCTTACGAAAAGGAACTACAGAATAAGGGTATAGATGCCTTGTTTGTTCAAACCGATATGACAGCCCCTGAGCAGATTGAAAAAGCAGTCAATACCATTATTAAAAAATATGGCACCATTGATGTGCTGATCAATAATGTTGGGGTAAACGATGGCGTTGGCCTTGCAGATGGTGTGGATGATTTTGTAGGATCCTTACAGCTAAACCTCATCAGTTACTTTGCCATTACCAAATATTGTTTGCCATTTCTTATCAAATCCAAAGGGAATATCTTAAACATAGGTTCAAAAGTGTCGCTTACTGGTCAGGGAGGCACTTCGGGATATGCTGCAGCCAAAGGGGGCGTTTTGGCCTTAACGCGTGAGTGGGCGGTGGATTTAATTAAAGAAGGTATTCGTGTAAATGCTGTGATCATCGCAGAAAGCTGGACACCCGCCTATGACCATTGGATCAAAACCATAGAGAATGGCGAAGAAAAACTCAAAGCTATTATGCGCCAAATTCCTTTAGAAAACCGAATGACAACCCCACAGGAAATTGCAGACACTTGCTTGTTTGTCATCTCCGAAAAATCTTCACACACCACAGGACAACATATATTGGTCGATGGGGGCTATATCAACCTAGACCGCGCCTTGTTAAAATAACAAAAACGAAAGTATAATGAACTCAAAAAACAATACGCCAATTGTTCCCAAATCGCTGCTCATTCCATTTATTACAGCGACCTCTATTTTTGCCTTATGGGGCTTTGCCAATGACCTAACAAACCCAATGGTGGCGGCCTTTAAAAAAGTGATGGTGCTTTCCAATAAGGAAGCCTATAACGTTCAATTTGCTTTTTATTTTGGCTATGGAGTGATGGCCATACCAGCGGCTTTATTTATCAGAAGATTTACTTATAAATCGGGAATTTTGGTGGGTTTGGCATTGTATGCCTTGGGCGCTGTGTTGTTTTATCCTGCTGCCCAGGAAGGGAGTTACACTTATTTTTTAATTTCCTTATTTGTGATAACATGCGGATTGGGATTCCTCGAAACCACCTCCAACCCCTTGATTTTGTCGATGGGCGATCCAAAAACAGCCACCCAACGGCTGAATTTAGCTCAATCGTTTAATCCCATAGGTTCCTTAACAGGCATGTTGATTGCCAAATTCGTTGTACTTGATAGAATCTTATCTGCCAACTATGGCAGTAGTGCTGATATTCTGGCCTTAGGCCAGGAAAAAGCAGCGCAAATAAAAGCCCATGATTTAGATGTGATCAGCACACCCTATATTGCTGTGGGTTTGTTTGTGGCGTTGGTTTTTGTAGTGGTTTGGAAGACCAATATCCCTAAAATGTCTTTGGGCGAACAACTGACCATCAGGGCGTCAGTTCGTAAAATATTTGCAAGCAAAACCTATCTGTTTGGAGTAGTGGCTCAAACGTTTTATGTGGGGGCACAAATCATGTGTTGGACAGCTATTTTTCAATTGGTAGAATACATCAACAGCAGTGCAGAAAACCAAATTGATGGTACTTATTGGAATATCGCTGCCATGCTTTTATTTGTTACCACCCGTTTTGTGGGCACTGCTATGATGCGCAAGTTTAACCCTGCCAAAATGCTCACATGGTTTGCAGCAGCGGGGGTCTTTTTCTGTTTGGGTGTGGTGCTGACAACAGGAATAACCAGTTTGATTTCGCTCGTTCTAGTTTCTGTTTTTATGTCGATTATGTTCCCTACCATTTATGGATTGGCTCTAAAAGACATGGGTGAGGAAGCCAAATTGGCCTCTTCGGGCTTAATTATGGCCATTGTAGGCGGAGCCTTACTTCCAAAGCTACAAGCTGCTATCATGGACTTTGGTGAAACTGTCAATGGGGAAGAAATCTTTGGTGATGCTGTTTTTGGAAGCATTACAGAAATTCACTTTTCTTTTGTGTTGCCCATGTTGTGTTTGCTTGTCGTTGGGGTCTATGGATTTTATGCCCACCGCATTCAAAAGGCCTAGGGTTTTGGCCTAATTTTTCTTCTTGTAAACTTTAATATGTGTGTTTTGACTGAAGATTTTAAGGTATAGACTTTCTGTGTTACTTAAATCTTTCTGCGAATCCATGTGTTGACTTTGGTTCGATGTTTAAGCTTCTTGCTTTTTTGAATTTGGTTAAACTTAAGGGTTTCTATTGTTTCAATGTATTAGAAGTTTGAGCTGTTTTCTTGAAAACGTTATTCTATATTTGGTTTTCATTAAGGATTTACAGGTCATCATTGACTGCATTTTCTTCATTTCATAGTGCAGTTTCCTTAATACCTTAAATGTTACTCAATAAAAAAAGGCGCATGTGAACCATGCGCCTTTTTGGTTTATTGGAGACTAAAGGATTAGTTCATATAGAACTTCACAGCTTTAGTACCTTCTGCATTTTTCATTGTGGCAATGTAAAGACCAGAATTCAATTGGAATTCTACATCTTCTTTTGCGCTAACAGATTTAATCAACGCACCTGTTAAGTTATAGATGTTAATGGCTGTTTCTGAATGAATATTTGAAACAGACACATTTCCACCATAAGCTCTTAGGATTGGAGATCTATCGGCGTTTTCAAACGTATCAACACCTAATACGAAAGCAGCATTTTCAACTAAACTAGTAGGAACACTATCACTACCATAAAGAAGTAAGTAAACTGCGTTTCTCCAGATGGTTAATAATTCTGGGCTCACGTTTGCACCGTCTCCCATTGCCATTGCACCGTAGCTAAATCCGAAGGCTACAGCATCAACACCAATTACGTCTGTTGTAGCTTCACCTACTTGAGTTCCTGAAGGAATGTGGTTAATAAGCATTGAAGTAGCTGCATCTGTGATTTCAGGTACAGTTGCTAATGTTCCAGCAGAACCAGGTGCAAAATCAATGTTTAATCCTACATCGATAGCTTTATTACCACCAACACTACCATTGTCTTTAGCAGTAGCATCTTTGAATAGTCTCACATCATCACCACCACTGAAGTCAATTCCGTTGAAAAGTGCGTGTGATTGGTTAGCGGTAGGTACTGTAACAGAAACGTTTTGAGTTCCACTAACAGAAGCGTCAGCATCAGTAATGGCTTTTCCGTTTCTAAACGCCCAAGATTTGTTGTAGATGACAGGTACTGTTACATCCTTCAGTCCAAGTACGTTTCCTGGTTTGAATAGTGCAGCACCTGAGCTAATAGTTTCTTGTGCGATTACAAGATCGATTCCTGTTAAATCAATACTGGAACCATCTTGAGCAGTTTCAACATACGTTATGTTGATGTTTTCATCAGCAATAAGCATAGATATCACTGGGTCGGCACCTGCTTCAGAAGCTCCTGAGCCTAATTCTGGCCCTACACCTGTTTGATTCACGTATAATACATTCTTAGGGAGTAAGAATTTTGGATTTTCAACCAGTGTTGTTGGAACTTCACTTGGCCCCCAAGTCAACATATAGGCGGCGTTTCTCCAGATGGTTAGTAATTCTGGGCTCACGTTTGCTCCATCACCCATAGCCATTGCACCATAGCTGAATCCGAAGGCAACAGCATTTACGCCTAATACATCGGTTGCTGCTTCACCTACTTGAGTTCCAGAAGGTAAATAATTAATAAGCATTGAAGTAGCAGCATCGGTTATTTCAGGTACAGTAGCCAAAGAACCAGCTGCTGCACTTGATAAATTGATATTAAGACCAACATCAATAGCTTTGTTTCCACCAACACTACCATTGTCTTTTGCAGTTGCTGATTTAAATAACCTTATTTCATCACCTCCTGTAAAATCAATTCCCTTATAAAGAGGGTGAGCAGTGTTTGTCACAGTTACAGAAACGTTTTGAGTTCCACTAACAGAAGCGTCAGCATCAGTGATGGCTTTTCCGTTTCTAAAGGCCCAAGACTTGTTGTAGATCACAGGTACTGTTACATCTTTAAGTCCAAGAACACCTCCTGGTTTGAATAAAGCAGCTCCAGAACTGATGGTTTCTTGTGCGATAACAAGATCGTATCCAGTTAAATCTACGGACGACCCATCCTGAGCGGTTTCAACATAAGTTACATCGAATTTTTCATCAGCTTGAAGCATTGAGATCACAGGGTCTGCACCAGCTGCAGAAGCACCTGAATCAACTTCTGGACCTACTCCAATTTGATTAACATACAATACTTTTTTTGGTAGCCAGAAATCAGCATTTGCTACCAATGTAGTTGGAGGTGTTTCACCTGCAAGAACATAAACTGCGTTTCTCCAAATTGTTAGCAATTCTGGACTTACGTTTGCACCATCGCCCATTGCCATCGCTCCATAGCTAAATCCGAATGTAATATGATCTGCAGTCGTTACATCAGTTGCCGCTTCACCAACTTGTGTGCCTGCGGGAATATGGTTTATGAGTATTGAAGTAGCTGCATCGGTTATTTCAGGAACTGTGGCCAATGATCCAGCAGCGGCGCTAGAGAAGTTAATGTTAAGACCAACATCAATAGCTTTGTTTCCACCAACACTACCATTGTCTTTTGCAGTTGCTGATTTAAATAACCTTATTTCATCACCGTCAGTAAAATCAATTCCACTAAATAATGGATTGTTTTGATTGGCGGTTGGCACTGTAACAGAAACGTTTTGAGTTCCACTAACAGAAGCGTCAGCATCAGTAATGGCTTTTCCGTTTCTAAAGGCCCAAGATTTGTTGTAAATCACAGGAATAGATACATCTTTCAAGCCAAGAACACTTCCAGGTTTGAATAGTGCAGCACCAGAACTAATGGTCTCTTGAGCAATTACTAAATCATAACCTGTTAAGTCGATTGAAGAGCCATCTTGAGCTGTTTCAACATAAGTCACTTCTAAGTTTTCGTCAGCTTCTAGCATTGAGATCACTGGGTCAGCCCCTGCTGCAGAAGCACCTGAATCAACTTCAGGACCTACACCGATCTGATTTACGTATAAAATTTTAGTTGGAATTTTTCTAAGGGTCGTGTGAACTACTTCAACATAAGGTAAATAGATGTCACTACCTGCTCCTGCGCTTGTTGTTTGAGCATGAAATTGAATATCTTGTGCAGCAGGCATTCCATAGTAATCTACTTCAATAAATTCTGCTAAATCATTGCCTGTAGTAGCTGCACTAGTAATCGTATCTTTGAATGTGATTTTAGCAGCGCCAGCAATGGTTGTTCCATTTACTTTCAACCATGCTTTGTTGTTAGTATTAGGAACTTCAATTCTAAAATCTAAACTTGAATATTCAGATAAAGGAACTCTAATTTTTGATGTTCCATTAGCGGCTTTAACGCGAACGCTGGCTCCAGCTTTCATATCAAGACCATATCCTGAGCTATGATAATTATCACTAGCAGAGTGTCTGTAATCTAAGAAACCATCTGCGCTTTTAAATCGATCTGTTTGTGGCGCAGCTAATGCTTCAGTTGAGCCTTGAAGTGTGTATCTATCTGTGTGATTGGGGATGATAGATCCATCTCTAAAGTCATAAGTTGTTGTACTAGTAATCAATTCGTACTTATCGTATTCTGCATTAGCATATAGAGTTGTAGGAACAGTTTGTCCTGTTAACATATACGCAGCATTTCTCCATATTGTAAGAAATTCTGAAGTGATGTTACCACCATCTTTTTTAACAAGTGCTCCATAACTAAATGGCATGGCAACAGCATTTTGTGCAAGAATTCCATCGGCTGTTGTGCCAAGTTGGGTTCCTGATGGCAAATAATTCAGAGCTAAAGAAGTACTTGCAGTAGCACCAGTAATATATGGAACAGATGCAACAAGAGTACTAGACGTTGAAGTAATTTCAATATTTTCCACAACATCTATTGAATAGGCACCTACGTTTCCTTTGTCATCAGAGGTAGTTCTAAATAGCGTAACACTTCCGCTTGAAACATCAATACCGCTAAATAATGGGCTTGATGCATCTTCAACAGACATTGCTAATTCCTGAGTTCTTACTACTGCAGCAGCAGCACTAGTCAAGAGCTTCCCGTTTCTAAATGCCCAAGCCTTAGTGTATATCACGGGAATTGTTAGCTGATCTGGATGTAAGATTTTACCAGCTGTGAAGATAGCATTTGAGGAGGTTAATGTTTCGGAAACAATGACCAAGTCGAAACCATCAAAAGTTGCAGGAGAACCTACGGCATTGGACCCCGTGTTTGCTGAACCTAAGGCAGTTACATTGGGTGCGGTTCCTGAAGTAATTGAACTTTCAATTTTGATCCATCCAATGTTGAAGTTCGCATCCGCCTCCAACATTTTAACAACTCGATCTTCGCCTGGCATTGAGCCGCCGTTGTTGGCATAATCAGAACTGTTGGTACCGTCTTGAATTAAATACAGTACATTTTTTTGCGCTATCAAACTATTCGACGCCATAGCGACAAATAATGTTAATAACAAACGAGTAAAAAGTTTTTTCATAATGTTTAATTTATGTAATCGATTGTTTAATAAATGCTAAAATGAAAATTTAAAAATTAATCAACAACAAATTTGTTCAATGATCAATTCTATAAACATTTGCTTTGATAATAATTTAAGCAATTTTTTGCTGAATTATCGAATACAAAACATTCAAATTAATTTATCGAAATCTTAGAAAAATCGAAAATTTAAACTTTATTGAATGACAATTTGTTTTTGAATAACCTCCCCATTGGTCTTAATTCTCAAAAAGTATGGACCACATTCAAGGTGGCGGATGTCTATGATGTAATTACTATTTTCATCATGAACATTGTTTTGAATCATTTGGCCCGTAGTATTGAAAAGGGTCAATTCAACTGGACTTTTTGTTGAAGCATTGACAACAATATTTAAAACTTCAGTTGCTGGATTGGGCCAAACTTTGATGTCCTCTATTTTTGTAGTGTTGCGGGAAAGGGTTCCGTTATAGGTAAATTTTAAAATTGCTGCAGGGTTATTCATGCTGGTTTTGATGTTCATACCCGAGGCATCGGCAGTTTTTCCAGAAGCATCTGTGATGATATAAATAGATTTCCCATCGGGGTCAAAAACAAGATCTCTGTAGCGGTTTTGTGTATAAAAATGTTGGGTTACCCCTTCTACAGCAGTCCCATTGGCGTTTAATTGGAGTCTATAAATTCTTCCCTTTTTTAGGCTGGTGACCAAAATGGAGTTTTCCCAGCTCGAAATCACAGGGCTTTCATAAATGCCAATACTTGAAGGGGCCACGTTCGGGCGACACATCCAAGCGTTAGTACAGGCAGGGTCTCTATAGGTATTCGCCAAAAACAAAGACATTAAAGGGTCTTGATAGTTGGGTGCGTTGAAAGCGGTTTCGTTTGTGAGACAGCCGTCGCTATCATACATTAAATTGTCTCTGACGCCTGCAACAAAGGGCCATCCATAGTTTTTCCCTGCATTGATAATGTTAACCTCGTCATCTGAACTTGGTCCATGCTCATCAGAAAACAATACACCATTTGCACTAAACACGATCCCTTGAGGGTTTCGGTGGCCATAGGAGTAAATGTGACTTCTCACGCCATTAAGAACAGGATTGTCATCGGGGATCGAGCCATCCAAATTAATTCTTAAAATCTTACCAGGATACTTGCTCCAATTTTGCGCATCAATTTCTTGTT
>CAYZFD010000043.1:11142-13015 GCA_964477735.1 uncultured Flavobacteriaceae bacterium | reverse complement strand
TACAAATCCAACACTTCGTTATGAAATCAAAACTTCAAAATTTAATTATTACAGGGCTTGTTTTGCTTATAGCCCCTCTAAGTTTACATGCTCAAAAAGCGGATAAAGGGGACTCAAAATCTGATAAGGATGACAAAAAAGCCAAAACATATGCAGACATAATCACCAAAGAGGCCAAAAGTGATGCGGGCTTGTTTGCTGTTCATCAAATTAAAGACAAGTATTATTACGAAATCCCCGACACACTTTTTGGTCGCGAAATGCTGATGGTGACAAGAATTGCCAAAACAGCAGCTGGAATGGGTTTTGGTGGCGGAAAACAAAACACACAAGTGTTGAGATGGGAGCGTAAACCTGATCAAGTGCTTCTTAGAGTGGTTTCGCACGATGTTGTGGCCGCAGACTCTCTACCCGTTCATGAAGCGGTGGTGAATTCTAACTTCGAACCTATTCTTCAAAGCTTTAAAATCGCAACCGTGGGCGTTGATTCAACCACTACAGTGATTGACGTTTCTGATATGTTTACAAAAGATGTTAAGGCTTTAGGTCTGCCCGAAAGGAGTCGTAAAACATACAAAATCAGTCGTTTAGACGCTGCTCGTTCCTATATCGAAAGTGTTAAAAGCTACCCCTTAAACATCGAAGCACGTCATGTAAAGACCTATGAATCTTCTGATCCACCATCAAATTCAAGTACTGGCTCAGTTTCATTAGAAATGAACAACTCCATGATTTTGCTTCCAAAAGAACCCATGCGCCGTAGGTATTTTGATCAGCGTGTGGGGTGGTTTGCCAGAGGCCAAGTAGATTATGGTTTAGAAGCACAAGAAAGTAAGCGTGTTGAATATTTAGACCGCTGGCGGTTAGAAGTAAAAGATGAAGATCTTGAAAGGTTTAAAAATGGTGAGTTGGTAGAACCAAAAAAACAAATTGTATATTATATAGATAGGGCCACACCAAAAAAATGGCGATCCTATATTAAGCAAGGGATTGAAGATTGGCAAGTAGCATTTGAAGAAGCGGGGTTCAAAAATGCGATCATCGCAAAAGATCCCCCAACTGAGGAAGAAGACCCTGAGTGGAGCCCTGAAGACGTTCGATACTCCGTGGTGCGCTACCTGGCCTCCCCCATTCCTAACGCCAATGGGCCTCACGTAAGTGATCCCAGATCGGGCGAAATATTAGAATCCGATATCAACTGGTATCACAACGTGATGACACTGCTCAGAAACTGGTATTTTGTTCAAACAGCTGCCATCAACCCTGAAGCGAGAGGCGTTGCTTTTAAAGATGAAATCATGGGAAGGCTAATTCGCTTTGTGTCTGCTCATGAAGTTGGGCACACATTAGGTTTGCCCCACAACATGGGGAGCAGTGTCGCCTATCCCGTTGACTCATTGCGCTCAAAATCATTTACCCAAAAATATGGAACCGCTCCTTCGATCATGGATTATGCTCGTTTTAACTATGTGGCCCAGCCAGGTGACGAAGGCGTTTCGTTGATGCCCAATATTGGCATCTACGACAAACATGCCATTCGCTGGGGCTATAGGCCCATTCCCGAAGCCAAAACAGCCAAAGACGAAAAGCCCACTTTAGATCAGTGGATCTTGGCTCATCAAGACGATCCTAAATATCGTTTTGGACGTCAGCAGTTTGGAGTTGTTGATCCAAGTTCTCAAACGGAAGACTTGGGCGATAATGCCGTAAAAGCCAGTAATTACGGGATCGAAAACTTAAAGCGTATCGTTCCCGAGCTCATAACTTGGACAGCAGAGGATGGAAAAAATTATGATGATTTGGAAACTATGTACGGTCAAGTGCTCAGTCAATTTGGGCGCTACATGGGTCACGTAACCTCAAACATTGGTGG
>CAYZFD010000043.1:7426-11042 GCA_964477735.1 uncultured Flavobacteriaceae bacterium | reverse complement strand
AAGTGCTCAGTCAATTTGGGCGCTACATGGGTCACGTAACCTCAAACATTGGTGGTGTTTATGAATATTATAAAACCTATGATCAAGCAGGTGCAGTGTACACTCATGTCAGTAAAGCACACCAAAAAGACTGCATGGATTTTTTACATAAGCAACTTTTTCAAACACCCTATTGGATGATTGACAACAACATCTTGAATAAGATAGAAGCTGCAGGCATGATCGATCGCCTTCGAAGAACACAAGTGAGATATCTTAATGATTTGCTTGATTTTGGCCGCTTAGGAAGGGTTATAGAAAACGAAGCCCTTCACGGTAGCAAGGCCTACAAACTCCTAGACCTGATGAATGATTTGCAAAAAGGGATTTGGAGCGAAGTCTATAGCGGACACTCAACAGACACCTACCGCAGAAACTTGCAACGGGCCTACATAGACAGAATGGAATATTTAATGACTGAGGATCAAACACCCGTTGAGGCCGCCTACAGAAGTTATTCAAGCCAAACTAGGGTAATGGTAAGCCAATCTGATATAAGGTCTGTAGTTCGTGCTTCTTTAGAAGATTTGATGAAAGTTTTAAAGCGGAAAAAAGCAAAAGATGACATGACTAGCATGCACTTTTCTGATGCCGCTAAACGCATTGAGAAAATCTTAAAAGGACAATAACGTAAAACCGCTCAGCAATGAGCGTTTTTTTTTATTGAACAGCAACAATTTCTTCAACCGAATGGTTTAACGCATCTATTGTTGCATCCAAATCGGCATAAGAAATGGCATCATTGAGAAAATAACTTTCAAAAGCACTTGGAGGCAAATACACTCCCCTTTTTAGCATACTGTGAAAATAGGTTCGAAAACGAGCATTATTCCCCTTTGCAGCCGAATCAAAATCGATCACTTCCTGATCAGTGAAATGAAGAGAAATCATAGAACCCATTCGATTCAGTTGGTAAGGAATTTCAGTGTTTTTTAAAACTTCTTCAAACCCATTTTGCAAATAAGTTGTTTTGGCTTTAAGGCTTTCAAACACTTCCTGATTGTGGTTTAGAAGCTGCAACATTTTTAAACCAGCAGCCATGGCTAAAGGGTTTCCACTTAAGGTCCCAGCTTGATATATTTTTCCAATAGGCGCCATCAAATCCATCAAGGCCGACGAGGCCGCATAGGCCCCAACGGGAAGTCCACCCCCTATCACTTTTCCAAAACAAACAATATCTGCTTGAACATTTAACAATTCTTGGGCACCACCTCTGGCTAGCCTAAAACCCGTCATGACTTCGTCAAAAATTAGTAGAGCACCAAATTGGTCGCATAAATATCGAAGGCCTTCCAAGAAACCATCTTTTGGCAAAATACACCCCATATTTCCAGCCACTGGCTCAATGATTATGGCCGCAATAGAATCGCTATAGACTTCAAAAAGCTGCTGAACTTGATCTAAATTATTATACTGAGCTAAAAGGGTATCTTGTGCTGTCCCTTTAGTTACACCTGGGCTATTTGGACTGCCAAAAGTAACGGCTCCACTTCCTGCCTGAATGAGAAATGCATCGGAATGTCCATGATAACAACCAGCAAACTTGATGATTTTGTCTCGGCCCGTAGCCCCTCGAGCCAACCTAATAGCACTCATGCAAGCCTCAGTTCCAGAGTTTACAAATCGAATCTTTTCGATGTGTGGAACCATACTGACAGCCAACTCAGCAATTTGAGTCTCTAGTTGGGTTGGAATCCCAAATGAAGTTCCGCGCTCTGCTGCCTTTTGCACAGCTTCAACTACCTCGGGGTGGGCATGACCCAAAATCATAGGTCCCCACGATGCGATATAATCAATATATTGATGGCCGTCTTCATCAAAAAGGTAGGCCCCTTTGGCATGGGATACAAAAATGGGGGTACCTCCAACCGAACCAAAGGCACGAACTGGAGAATTTACACCACCAGGAATTACCGCATTTGCAGCTTTAAACAACTGACTACTTCTTTCGTATCGCATTATTTTGGGATTTTAAGTGCTTGTCCAACAGCCAAATCTACTGTTGTTAAGCCATTTATTTTTTTTAGTTTTTCAACACTAATATTAAACCTTTTGGAAATCGAATAAAGAGTATCCCCTTTTTTTATGATGTATTGTGTTAAGGAATATGGCTGAGATTTTTTGGGGGTAAATTCAGCCCCATCAAAGCGGTGCAATTCAAGCCTTTCGATCAATGAAATTAACTTATAGGCATAGCGTGGGTCGGTGGCATAACCTGCTTTTTTGAGGCCATGTGCCCATTTTTCATAGTCCTTAATTTGGTATTCAAAAAGGAAATCGTAACGCGATCGATCGACCAAAAACAGTGAATGATCTCTAAAAGATTGCTCTGGTTGGGCATATTTTCTAAAACATTCTCCAGCCTCATCATCATCGTGATACACACGCTCCCCTTTCCATTCTTTATGACATTTAATTCCAAAATGATTGTTGGATTTGAGTGCCAACTCACCCACGCCCATATTGGATTCTAAAATGCCTTGTGCCAGTGTGATGCTTGCAGGGATGCCATAGGATTTCATTTCTTCCTGAGCAATGGACGCATATTGAAGAACATATAGTTGCATACGTTCTAAATTGGTTTTTGGTTCTGGAACTTCAACAGGGTTTGAAACCTTTTCGGATGTCTCAGGATTTTCTAAAACTTGACTTTCTTGCTTTGGTTTGTTGACAACATATTTTTTACCACTCCCGCAAGCCAGCATCAACATCAAAAAGAGTGCCATTAATGTGGGCTTTAGTAATCGAATTGAGGCCATCCTTTGTTTTTTAATTTTTGATTCATCCCTTCAATGCCCTGCAAACCTCCAGTGTGAATAACAAGAATTCGGTTTCCGAAAACACTTTTGTTTTTTTCGAGCTCTAGCTTCATTCTAAACAACATTTTACCTGTGTAAATTGGATCGAGTTGAAATTGGTTAAGTTTGTAGAATTCGTTACAAAAATGAACCAATTCTGGTTTTATTTTGGCATAACCCCCAAAAACATCTTCTTCGATGAGCTTCCAACGGTTATGCTCTACAAAAGTACGAATCTTCTCACTTTGACCCGCATGGCGCAATGCAGAAAAGCCCAATGTCGTTTGATGAAGCCCAGAGGCAAGAGCGACACCAGCCAAAGTGCCTCCAGTTCCTACAGCTAAACATATTGTTTCAAAAACATCATCGTTTTTGTTCAAGATCTCACGACATCCTTTAATCGCCAATTCGTTTGTACCGCCCTCTGGTATTAAATAAAAATCACCCCATTTTTTTTTCAATTCATGAAGAAAGCTGGAGGTTTCCTTTCGAGCATATTCTGCTCTGCTCACAAAATCAAGCTGCATGCCCTGCCGAAGACAATACTGCAAACTGGGGTTTTGAGCAAGCTCATCATCAGTCATTCGACCACGAACAACCCCTACCGTTCGAAAGCCCATACGATTTCCTGCAGCTGCCAATGCTACCAAATGATTGGAAAAAGCACCGCCAAAACTTACCAACTGCTGATAACCTTCAAGACTGGCCTGCTGTAGATTGTATATAAGTTTTCTGAATTTATTGCCCGAAATGTGCTCATCCAATAGGTCTTCTCTTTT
>CAYZFD010000043.1:0-7326 GCA_964477735.1 uncultured Flavobacteriaceae bacterium | reverse complement strand
TAAGTTTTCTGAATTTATTGCCCGAAATGTGCTCATCCAATAGGTCTTCTCTTTTCATATATACCCTGAAATTGCTATTCGATAATGGAATGCAAATTTCTTGGTTTATGGAAGTCTTTTCTATGAACATTTGCAGATTGGTCACGAATTTATACTTTTACAAAAATAGGTGATATGCATAACAAAATTTTGTCTTTAGAAGAAGGAGATTTTTATTGGTCTGAAGAGGGTTATCGCGTTTTCACTACCCAATACCACATCAAAAGAGGATACTGTTGCCAAAGCAACTGCAAACATTGCCCCTATGGTTTTGACCCAAAAAAAACGACTTAATTCAATGATGTTGCGGCACGATTATTGATTTTGATAAAAATAAAATACACCATGGTTTATAAACGATTTTTTTTATTGCTTGGATTGATTTCCCTCTCTTCTTGTGTATCTATTCGTGTGGCAAGTGATTTTGATCAAAACGTAGATTTTTCTAAATTTAAAACTTATGCCTTCTACAAAGCAGGTATTGATAAAGTGGAAATTTCTGATTTAGATAAAAGACGGATCCTTCGTGCGATTGAGAAAGCAATGATTTCTAAAGGTTTTACATCTTCAGACTCTCCAGATTTGCTCATCAACATCTCAACAACTGCCAGAGAGCGTGTTGATGTTGACCCCTGGGGTTTTAATTATGGTTTTGGCTGGGGCTGGGGTCCTTGGAATTGGGGGATGAACTACAACAATGTTTATACACGAACTGAAGGAACTCTTTATATCGACTTTGTTGATGCAACCAAAAAAGAATTGATTTGGCAAGGAAAAGGGATTGGTAATCTTCCTACCTCAGCAAAAAATAGAGACGAAAAAATCAACGAATTTGTGTCTGAAATTCTTGAAATTTACCCACCTTCTAAAGGATAAAAACTTAAGAAAAAATTGTAGTTTCTGCTGCCTGAAGGGCTTTTGCCAAACCTTCAGCCTTTTTTCCTCCTGCAGTAGCAAAAAAGGCTTGTCCTCCGCCACCCCCTTGAATATGAACACTCAAAGTTCGTATTATTTTTCCAGCATCCCAACCTTTGTTTTCAACCAAATCTTTAGAAATATAGCAACTTAGCAGTGGCTTACCCTCCTGAATGGTTCCCAAGACCAAAATCAAATTGCTGTTTTTTTGTGCCATAGAAAAAGCCAAATCTTTGATGTTTTGTGGACTTAAATCTACTTGAGCAGCCAAAAAATGAACACCATTCTTATTTTCTAATTGTGCTATTAAATCTGACTCCACGGCTTTCACAACTATTTTTTGAGCGGCCTCCAAGGATTTTTTTAGGCGGTTATTTTCGGCCAGTAGGCCTTCCACAGACTTGATAGGATCTTGTGGATTTGGTAATATTTTTTTTACGTCTTCCAGCGTTTTGGACTGTTCCTCAATATGATTCTTGGCGGCCTCACCGGTTAAAGCTTCAATTCGACGAATTCCCGAGGCCACAGCACCCTCCGATAAAAGAATACAATGCCATAAATCTTGAGTGTTTTGAACATGTGTTCCTCCACAAAGTTCAACAGATTGGCCAAACTGAATGGTTCTTACAGTGTCGCCATATTTTTCACCAAATAGAGCCATTGCACCAGCTTGAATAGCTTCGTCGTAGGGAACATGGCGTTTTTCTATTAGGGGGAGCTGCTCCCGAATTCTAGCATTAACAAATTGTTCAACTTCTTTAAGCTCGTCTTCAGTCACTTTTGAAAAATGTGAAAAATCGAAGCGAAAAGAACGACTATGCACCATAGAACCTTTTTGCTCCACATGGGCACCTAAAATAGTTCGAAGAGCCTGATGCAATAAGTGTGTGGCGGTGTGGTTTGACGAGGTTGCATGGCGCTGACGCACATCCACCACAGCCTTAAAAGTTTGCTTGGGATCTCTCGGGAGCACTTCTGTTAGATGAACAATGAGATTGTTTTCTTTCTTGGTGTCAATGATGTAAACCACTTCGCCATTGGGTGCTTCAAGATAGCCTTTGTCGCCTACTTGGCCACCACTCTCAGGGTAAAAAGGTGTCATATTAAAGACCAGCTGAAACTGAGTGCCGTCTTTTTTTGAGTCCACTTTTCGATAACGGGCCACTTTTACTGGCACCTCCAATCGATCATATCCCAAAAATTCTTGCTCTGGATCGTCAATCAAGATCACCCAATCATCGGTTAAAACCGAAGTGGCCGCACGTGATCGTGCTTTTTGTTCACGCATGGCAATATCGAACCCCTGGCGATCGAGTTTTAGATTGCGCTCTCTGAGAATTAGCGCTGTTAAGTCTATGGGAAACCCAAAGGTGTCATACAATTCAAATGCTTTATCCCCGGAAAAGGTATCGCCTTGAGAAGATTGAATGAGGTTGTCTAGCAAAACCAATCCTTGATCTAAGGTTCTTAAGAAAGATTGTTCTTCTTCCCTAATCACATTGGTGATGAGTGTTTTTTGACTTTTTAATTCGGGAAAAGCAACACTCATTTGCTGCACCAATACATTTACAAGTCGATAAATAAAGGGTGTTTTTTGGTCTAAAAATGTGAATCCGTAGCGAATCGCTCGTCTTAGAATTCTTCGAATCACATAGCCTGCACCTGTGTTGCTGGGCAATTGTCCATCGGCTATAGAAAATGAAACCGCCCTAACGTGATCAGCGATCACCCGAAGAGCAATATCTATTTTTTGATCTTTCCCATAGTTCGTGTTGGTCATGGTTTCTAGCTCCCTAATCAGCGGTTGAAAAACATCGGTATCATAGTTAGATTGTACGCCTTGCAATACCATACAAAGACGTTCAAAACCCATGCCCGTATCTACGTGCTGAGCGGGTAACTTCTCTAAACTTCCATCGGCTTTTCTATTAAATTCCATGAAAACCAAGTTCCATATTTCCACAACTTGTGGGTGATCTTGATTCACGAGGGAAGCGCCAGGCACTTGATTTTTTTCAGCCTCAGATCTTATATCAACATGGATTTCGGAGCAAGGACCACAGGGTCCCTGATCACCCATTTCCCAAAAATTGTCCTTCTTGTTGCCCATAATGATACGATCTTCTGGCACAATATTTTTCCACAAATCATAGGCTTCTTGATCAACCTCAAGCTGATCTTCTGAGGAACCCTCAAAGACTGTAACATATAGTGATTTGGGATCTATCTTAAAAACATCTACCAAAAGCTCCCAAGCCCATGAAATGGCTTCTTTTTTGAAATAATCACCAAAACTCCAGTTTCCAAGCATTTCAAACATGGTGTGATGGTAGGTATCGATTCCTACTTCCTCGAGATCGTTATGTTTTCCGGAAACTCGCAAACATTTTTGTGTATCGACAATACGCGGTGTTTTTGCAGGCTTATTCCCTAAAAAATATTCTTTAAAAGGGTTCATCCCTGCATTGACAAAAAGCAGAGTGGGATCGTCCTTGTTCACCAAGGGTGCAGAGGGTACAATTTGGTGTTTTTTGGATTCAAAAAACGAGAGGAATTGTTGTCGAACTTCGCTAGATTTCATCGAATTGTGTCGTGGTCAGAACTATTTTTTATATTTGCAAGGTGTGTATTGATTTTAAGGGTTATATGACCCACTATCAGTGCGTAAAAATAGTATATTTTAACGAATGTCAAAGGCTAGATATTATTACGACTCTGAGAGTTTGTCTTATCGAAAAATTGAGCCCAAAAAAGGGACTCGTTTTCGCCATGCATTGGCGTTTTTGTTAGCTTCTTTGTTTTTTGGCGTTATGGCACTTTTGGTTTTGCTTAACACGCCTTTGCTCAACACACCCAAAGAAATTGCACAAGCTCGTGAAATTGAACAATATAAGTTGCAATATGAGTTTTTGAACAGAAAAATGGGGCAAATTGAAATCGTTTTAGAAAACCTTCAAAAAAGAGACAACAATATTTATAGAACACTTTTCGAGGCAAACCCCATTCCTGACGAAGTTCGAAAGGCTGGTTTTGGGGGGGTAAACAGATATGATAACTTAGAGGGTTTCGACAACTCCTCGCTGATCATAAAGACCACCAAAAGAATTGATGTTTTAACCAAGCAGCTTGTCATTCAATCAAAGTCTCTCGATGAAATACAGCGTTTAGCAGAGGAAAAAGAAGCCTTACTTTCGGCTATCCCATCCATTCAACCCATTAGAAATGAAGACCTAACCCGTATTGCTTCGGGTTATGGATATAGAACAGATCCCTTTAACAAAAAGAGAAAAATGCATTGGGGCATGGATTTTACGGCGCCCCGAAATACGCCGATTTATGCAGCCAGCGAAGGCCTAGTGAAACGTGCCGATAGCCGCTCTGCAGGCTATGGAAAACACATTCGTATAGATCATGGTTTTGGATATCTAACCCTCTACGCACATCTCAACAAGTATAATGTGCGTGTAGGTCAGCGCGTTAAAAAAGGGGATGTAATTGGATTTGTAGGGAGCACCGGTCGCTCTCAGGCTCCTCACCTACATTACGAGGTTTTTAAAGACGGAAAAAGATTAAATCCGATTCACTTCTATTACGGAAATTTGTCTGCCGAAGAGTTTGATGCTTTACTCAACTTGACCAACCAAGAGAATCAATCACTTGACTAATGCATCCTTTACTCCCCGAAAAATTGTATTATGGCATTGGTGAATTGGCCAAAGCATTTGATGTAAAGCCCTCTTTGATTCGATATTGGGAAAAAGAATTTGACTCATTTAACCCAAGGAAAAACGCCAAAGGCACCCGACGTTATAATGCAAAAGACGTAGAGAAATTACAAGAAATCTTTCATTTGGTAAAAGAAAAAGGTTTTACGCTAGAAGGTGCTAAGGCACGAATCAACAACCCTTCATCTACCCTAAAAGTGATTCAAAAACTGGAGAAAATTCGAGCAAAATTAGATGCTCTAAAGCAAGAACTATAGAATTTCTCTAGATTGTTCTTATTTTTTCCGCATAAAAACATCGATCGGCACTCCCGAAAAATCGAAATGTGAGCGCAATTTGTTTTCAAGAAAACGTTTGTAGGGATCTTTTACATATTGTGGAAGGTTGCAAAAAAAAGCAAACTGAGGGTAGGGAGTATGAAGTTGGGTGCAATATTTGATTTTCACATATTTTCCCTTTATAGCTGGTGGTGGATATTTTTCAATAATGGGCAACAGGGTGTCATTGAGTTTTCGTGTTGGAATTCTTTGGGAGCGTTTCTGATAAATTTCAACTGCAGTTTCAATGGCCTTAAAGATTCGTTGCTTGGTGAGGGATGAAATAAACACAATAGGAACATCGGTGAAAGGTTCGATTTCTTTCTGTATGATTTGGGTGAATTTCTTGGTAGCATGCTGGTCTTTTTCTGCCAAATCCCATTTGTTTACCAAAATCACAATGCACTTTCGATTTCGAGCTGCGAGCCAAAAAATATTCTTGACTTGGGCATCAAAAGTTCGGGTTGCGTCAAACAAAAGTAAACACACATCGGCATACTCTAGCGTGCGAAGGGCACGCATCACAGAGTAGAATTCTATGTCCTCTTTAACTTTATTTTTTTTGCGAATCCCCGCCGTGTCAACCAGCTTAAATTCGAAACCAAAGCGATTATAGACTGTGTCAATACTATCACGAGTAGTGCCGGCCTGGTCTGTAACGATGTTACGTTCCTCTCCAAGCAAAGCGTTAATAAAAGAAGACTTTCCGGCATTGGGGCGACCCACAACAGCAAATCGAGGGAGTTCGCTCTCCTCAGGTTCTTCAGCTTTTGGAAGATAGAGCACAATTTGATCTAGCAAATCACCTGTTCCACTTCCATTGATGGCAGAAATGTGAACGGTGTTATCTAAACCTAATGCAAAAAATTCAACAGTGTCAGCAGCCCTTTGGGCATTATCAACCTTATTAATGGCCAACAAGACTTTTTTGTTCGACCTGTGTAGCAAGCGTGCCACATCTTCGTCGAGCAAAGTTACTCCTGACTCCACATCCACTACAAACACAATGAGGTCGGCTTCTTCGATGGCAATTTCAACCTGACGATCTATTTCTTTTTCAAAAGTATCATCTCCACCCACGACATATCCACCCGTGTCCACCAAAGTAAACTGACGACCGTTCCAGTCTGTTTTACCATAGTGACGATCTCGAGTCACGCCACTTTGGGCATCCACTATCGCTTCACGACGTTGAATCAGACGGTTGAAAAGTGTTGATTTTCCAACATTAGGTCGGCCTACAATGGCTACAAATGAACCCATAGTATATTATTGTTTGGCAAAAGTACTGCTTTCCTTCAAACTACGACTTTGAGGTGTAGCCATATTGAGATAATTTTTTTTGATTTGAGCGCCAGTTTTTATCTACTTTCACATATAATTCTAAATGGATTTTTTTATCGAAAAAGATCTCCAAATCTTTTCGAGCGAGCATCCCTACTTTTTTTAGTGCAGCACCCTTGTGACCAATGATAATTCCCTTTTGAGTGTCGCGTTCAACCAAAATGGTTGATTGAATTTTAATGAGGTGGTCTGATTCTTCGAAAGCTTCAGTGATTACCTCTACGGCATATGGGATTTCTTTGGCATAGTGCATCAAAATTTTTTCACGAATATTTTCGTTAACAATGAAGCGCTCTGAGCGGTCTGTGAGTTGATCTTTTGGAAAATAAGGCGGTGACTCAGGCAATAATTGAATCAATCTTTGAAAAAGAGCTTCGGTGTTAAAATGCTCAAGAGCCGAGATTGACCAAATTTCAGCCTTTGGAAACAATTGTTGCCAATGCTCAACCAAATTTTCTAGGGTTTCTTGGTTGGTTAAATCAATTTTATTGATAGCAATAAGCAAGGGCTTTTCGCTATTTTGAAGTCTTTTAAAGAATTTTTCGTCTTTGAGTTGCCGCTCTCCTGCTTCCACCAAAAACAGCATAACATCAGCATCGTCAAATGCGGTTTTTACACTTTCCATCATGGCTTCTTGAAGGGCATAGGCAGGCTGGATGATGCCGGGCGTGTCTGAGAAAATAGCTTGATAATCTTCACCATTTACCAAGCCCAATATTCTATGACGCGTGGTTTGCGCTTTGGCTGTGATGATAGACAATTTCTCCCCTACAAAAGCATTGGTTAGGGTAGATTTGCCCACATTTGGGTTGCCAATGATGTTAATGAATCCTGATTTGTGCATTTGGCAAATTTACATGAAGGTAATTTAACAGCGCTTTTTGTGGAGAAATTAATTTGTTGTAAATTTGCAATTCAAATCGCGAGGTAGAGCAGTAGGTAGCTCGTCGGGCTCATAACCCGAAGGTCGCTGGTTCGAGTCCAGC
>CAYZFD010000042.1:0-13263 GCA_964477735.1 uncultured Flavobacteriaceae bacterium | reverse complement strand
GGAAACTGTTGTTGGATTTGTTGATAGTCGGCTGGCAGAATATAATCCGACAAGGCACCTTTCAGAAAAAGTGATGGCCCCGAAAACAAGGCTGTTGGAGGAAGGGCTTCTCCTATGGCCTCGAGTTGGGCCTGTAATACCCTCAAATTGGGGCGCCAAGCCAAACAATCAGGGGTTTTCCAATAGAGATTCTTGAGCAAAAACTGTCTAAAACTGGGGACTTCAAAATGTTGTGCCAGTGCTTCATCGGCGGCACTTCGAGTCTTGATCACCTCAAAATCAAGACGCAATAGGGCCTCCAAAATGGCTTGGTGGTGCATGGGATAATGTCGTGGTGCAATATCGGCCACCAATAATTTTCGAATGCGTTGGGGTTGTTGCGTAGCCCACAACATGGCGGCTTTTCCTCCCATAGAATGCCCCAAAACCATCACCTCTCCCAAGCCATGGGTTTTACAATAGGCTTCTAAATCTGCTACCATATGTGCATACGAAAACTCGGGACTGTGAAAACTACGCCCGTGGTTGCGCTGATCGATGAGGTGCACGGCCATACCGGCTTCTGCATACCGCATCCCCATAGACTTCCAATTGTCGGACATGCCCAAAAAACCATGCAAAATAAGCAGTGGTGATCCCTCACCCATCACGGTGCTGTGCAGCGATGGACTCAACTTAAATTTGGGTTTTGAAGTTTATAGCGATATTGCCCTATCACATTTTCGAAACCAAAGTAGAGGGCCTCACAAACTAGGGCATGCCCAATAGAAACCTCTAACAAGCCGGGGATGTTTTGGGCAAAAAAAGCAATGTTTTCGAGACTGAGATCATGCCCAGCGTTGAGCCCCAGACCCAGCTCTTGGGCTTTTTGGGCCGCCGCCACAAAAGGCGCCACAGCCTGCTGAGGGTTTCCCTGTGCATAAGCCACCGCATAAGATTCGGTGTAGAGCTCTATCCGATCGGTGCCCGTGGCCTTGGCGCCTTCTACCATGGCCTCATGGGGATCCACAAAAATTGAAGTGCGGATTCCATACTCCTGAAATTCGGCAATGATGTCTTTTAAAAAAGCGTGGTGTTTGATCGTGTCCCACCCCGCATTAGAGGTAATGGCGTCTTCGGCATCGGGCACAAGCGTCACTTGGGTGGGCTTCACCTCCTTTACCAAATCTATAAATGTAGGAATCGGATTGCCTTCAATATTAAACTCTGTGTGCACCACGGCGGGCAAAGCACGAGCATCGGAATAGCGAATGTGCCTCTCGTCAGGACGGGGATGAATGGTGATGCCTTGGGCCCCAAAACGCTGAAGATCGGTAGCCGACTTTAACAAATTGGGCAACTGCCCCCCACGCGCATTGCGAAGCGTGGCCAATTTGTTGATGTTTACACTGAGTTTGGTCATAAAAAAATTATGAGCCAAAAATAAATAAACCGCCCCCCATATTCAAGAAATTTTGTAACTTAGTCTCAAGTATGACAGCTTTCGACCACGATTTACTGGCGCACTCCACTGCTGCATCACTAGAAAGACTGGTGGTGAAGTTTCCTAAATCTCAGTTTAGTTGGGACAAAATCGTGGAATGGGCGCAAAACGAACAAGCCGAATTGCTTAGCATGTCGGTTTCGCATCAAACAGAAACCCACACCGAATTAACTCTATACTTGGTGGCTTCAAACATCAATGCTTTACTGCAATGCCTTCGACGTCACGGCGGCCAAATTCTCAGTCAGCACGATCAAGATTATGCCCACGAAGATTTAGAATCTCACGCGGCCTACCTCACCAAATATCTCGAACTTTAGTCGAAAACGGCCAATCGTTGCAATGAAGCAAAATGTGTACTTTTGTAAGCAGTCTTTTCGCTAGCAATTCATGAATAAACCACAACGCATCGCCCTTTTTGGGCAACATTCTAACAAAGATACCCTTTCGGTGCTGGAAGTTTTGGTGCCCATGATGCAAGCAGCAGGCGTGCAATTGCAAGTCGAAAAAAAATTGGCTCAAGCCACCAAAAACTTGCTAGACCAGCACAGCACTTTTGCCAACCATGATCAACTAGACAAGCAAACCGATGTGTTTTTTTCGGTGGGAGGCGATGGGTCTATGCTAAGATCATTGACCTATGTTCGTGATGCCGGGATTCCAATATTGGGCATCAACACAGGCCGATTGGGGTTTTTGGCCTCATTGAAAAAAGAAGACATCCAAAAAGGAATCTCCGATATTCTGAACGGAGATTTTGATTTGGAAGAAAGAAGTTTGCTTGAGGTGCAACTGAATCCCCCCAACAAAAAAGTGAAGTTGCTTCCCTATGCCCTCAACGAAGTGGTGGTGAGCCGAAAAAACACCACTTCTATGATCCAAATCGAAACCATGCTCGACCAAAATTACCTCAACACCTATTGGGCCGACGGACTGATGTTGGCCACCCCCACAGGGTCAACGGGCTATTCGCTCAGTTGTGGGGGCCCAGTAATGGCCCCCAACAGCAGAACCTGGGTGCTCACCCCCATCGCACCACACAACCTCAACGCACGCCCCCTAGTGCTGGCCGACGACACTCAAGTGACCTTAAAAGTTTCTTGTAGAGAAGAACAACACCTCATCTCACTCGACTCTCGCATAGTAACCGTGAATGAAGGTACTGTGATTTCGATTCAAAAAGCTGCTTTCACATTGAAGCTGGTGCAACTTCGCAACAATCGTTTTTTTGAAACTCTACGAAGAAAAATGCTATGGGGCGAAGACACACGAAACTAAATGCCACTTTTTTCCGTTAATGTGATATGGCCTTCAAAGAGGTCTATCAAAAAAGTATCTTTGCAACATGTTTTCGAAAGCGCTTTTTGGTTTTTTTCTCCTACTCCTCTCTCTATCTGCTTCGGCTCAAGCACACGAGGCAGGCTTGTTTTTTGGAGGATCTAATTTTAGTGGCGACGTGGGGCAAACCGATTATTTGCAACCCAAAAAATTGGCCTACGGCCTCTTGTATCGATGGAATGCACACGAGCGCTATTCGCTACGGTTCAACCTTTTGTCAACATCCCTACTCGGAAACGACAACGAATCTGCAATCCCCGCTCGACAAGAAAGAGGCTATGTTTTTGAAAACGAACTACAAGAAATCACAGCGGGCTTAGAATTTCACTTTTTCAATTTCAATCTCAACGACAGAGGGTTGGTCTTTACGCCCTATTTGTTTGGAGGAATCGGATACGCGAGAGCCGAAAACTTATATTATCCCCTAAATGAAAAACGCGCCACCGCCACAGCCCATTTCAATACCTTAATCATTCCGGCTGCTTTTGGAGCCAAAATTCGCTTAGGATTTCGATGGGTGGTGGGCCTTGAAGCCGCCATGCGGTTTAGCCTTAATGACAACCTCGATGGAAGCTATCCTAAAAATGTTCAAGGAAGCATTAAAAAACCTTTTGGAAGTTCATTAACCAATGATTGGTATTTCTTTTCTGGTCTTACGATAAGTTATACCTTTGGCAAACCGCCCTGCTATTGCCTTTAATATGATCGAAGAAGAAATCAACCTAAACCAACTCCCCGAACACGTCGCTATTATCATGGACGGCAATGGGCGTTGGGCCAAGCAAAGAGGGAAACTCAGAACGTTTGGCCATAAAAAGGGCGCAGAGGCTGTCCGAAAAACCGTGGAAGCCGCCAGGACTTTAGGAATCAAAAACCTAACCCTTTTTGCCTTTTCAACTGAAAACTGGAAACGGCCAGCGCTTGAAGTCAATACCCTAATGAAACTACTCATTGCTTCCCTAAAAAAAGAATTAAAAAATCTGCAAACCAACAACATACGCTTGGAAGCCATAGGGAACTTAGAACAATTGCCCTCTAAGGCTTTGGGAGAGCTCAGAGAGGTGATGCAGCAAACAGCCCAAAACAATGGGCTCTGCCTCACCCTGGCCTTAAGCTATGGGGCCAGAGAAGAAATTGCACAAGCCGTGAAATCTATCTGCGAGAAAGTTAAAAATAACATAATTTCGGTTGAAAATGTTGACGAAACCATAATTAATGAGCATCTTTACACCCAAAATTTACCAGAGGTAGATTTGTTGATTCGCACTAGTGGTGAATTTAGGATTAGTAATTTTTTATTGTGGCAAATCGCCTATGCCGAACTTTATTTTACGAACATCCCCTGGCCAGAATTTGACAAAGAAAACCTCTATAAAGCAATCGTGAACTATCAACAAAGAGAACGAAGGTTTGGAAAAACAAGTGCACAACTTCACAAATAAAAGCATCCTTAAGTCTGTATTGATTCGCCTTTTTGCTCTCGGTATTTTATACCTTGGCGCCACCCCCCTTGCCGCGCAAGAACTCGAATTTGACAAAGGAAAACTTTACACCCTAGACAGTATTCAAGTCTCTGGACTCAAGAGTTTTAGCCCCCAAACGGTGGTGACTTTTACCGGACTCCGAAAAGGTCAAAAAATTAGAATTCCAGGAGAAGAAATCAGCGCTGTCATCAACAAATTGTGGAAGCTAAACCTGTTTAGCGACATCAACTTTTATTTGCTCGATGTGAATGGTGACCATGCGAGCCTTGAAATCGACATCCAAGAACTTCCAACACTTTCGAATTATAAAATTACAGGGCTTAAAAAAAGTAAGATTGAAACCCTGGTGAAAGACACCGAACTTAAAGAAGGCAAAAAGCTTTCAGAAAGTTTTTTAACCAATACCAAAAATTACATCACCAACAAATATAAAAAAGACGGCTATCTCAACACCAAAGTCACCCTAGACACCCGCCCAGACACCACAGGCACCAACAACCAACAATTGCTGATTCATGTGGACAGAGGCAATCGAGTGAAAGTGCGTGAAATTGCGTTTGAAGGAAACGAAGTTTTTAGCGACCGGCGTTTGAAAAAAAGCCTAAAAAACACCAAGCAAAAAATGCTGGGTCGGTTCTGGAAAAAGTCGAAATATATTGAGAAAGATTTTAAAGAGGATCTTTCCTCATTGATAGATTTCTATAAAGAAAAAGGCTATCGAGATGCTCGAGTTGTGCGCGATTCAGTCATCATCAACAATGACCTCATCGATGTAAAAGTTCAGGTAGAGGAAGGCAATAAGTATTATTTTGGAGGCATTAAGTTTTTAGGCAATACAGTCTATAGCGATCAACAATTGTCCTCAGTGCTTGGACTTAAAAAGGGAGATACCTATAATGGAGTTTTGCTAAAAAAACGGATCGCCGACAACACCAAACCCGATGGCGAAGACCTCACCAACCTCTACCAAAACAATGGGTATTTATTTTCCTCTATCAACCCTGTTGAAGTAGCAGCAAGCAACGACACCATCGATTTCGAAATCAGAATTATTGAAGGAAAACCGGCCTATTTTAACAAAATTTCGGTGGTGGGCAATGACCGCACCAACGATCATGTTATTTATCGTGAACTTCGCACAAAACCCGGAGAGCTCTACAGCAAGGATTTGGTGGTGAGAACCGTTCGTGAGCTTGGGCAGCTCGGCTTTTTTGACCCCGAACAAATTTCTCCAGATTTTAAAAACGTAGATCCTAACGCAGGAACAGTTGACATCGAATATGGATTGGTAGAAAAAGGCTCAAGCCAAATTGAACTTCAGGGGGGCTATGGAGGTGGTGGTTTTATTGGAACCCTTGGACTTTCTTTCAATAACTTTTCGATGCGAAATATTCGTAATAAAAAAGCATACAAGCCCCTGCCTATGGGCGATGGACAAACCCTGTCGTTACGCCTACAAGCCAGTCGTTTTTACGAAACTTATAGCTTCACTTTCGCAGAGCCATGGCTTGGTGGACGCCAGCCAGTGCAGTTTTCGGTTTCGCTTTCCAACACCACCCAATACCGCTATGATTACTTGACCGGACTGGCCGACAAAAGCCAGTTCTTTAAAATATCAGGGATCAACCTCGGATTGGCCAAACGACTTCGAGTCCCCGACGATTATTTTACACTTTCTCAGTCGATCGGATATCAGTACTATAACCTCAACAATTACTACACTGGCCTTTTCACTTTTGGAGATGGCACCTCGAACAACCTCTCCTACACCGTCGCCCTTTCGAGAAACAACACCTACACCAACCCTATTTTTCCGCTTGGAGGTTCTCAGTTTACGCTAAGCGCAAAGTTCTCTCCCCCCTATTCTTTGCTTTCTAAAAAAGATTACGACAAACTGGCCGACGACCCTGCCTACCAAAATACGGATGGCACTCCCAATAGAGCCAAGATTGATCAAGAAAAATACCGTTGGTTAGAATATTACAAAGTGAAGTTTAGCGGCACTTGGTACACCCGCTTGGTGGACAAGCTTGTTTTGCGAACCAATGCAGAGTTTGGCTTTTTGGGGGCCTATAACAACGATCGTGGACTGATTCCTTTTGAAAGATTTTATCTTGGCGGAGATGGGATGGCCAACTATGCCCTAGATGGTCGGGAGACCATCGCCCTTCGAGGATATGAAAACCAATCCCTCTCGAGCAATAACGGCTCTGCTTTGTTCAATAAATTTTCTTTAGAACTGCGCTATCCTATAACACTCAAACCTTCTGCTTCAATATTTGCGCTCACGTTCTTAGAAGCGGGTAATGGGTATGACAATTTTAGTGAATATAATCCGTTCTTTGTAAAACGCTCAGCTGGTGCTGGAATTCGTATATTTATGCCTGCCTTTGGATTGCTCGGTATTGATTTTGGATATGGCTTTGACAACCGATTAGACAATAGCTTGGAATCGCATGGATGGGAAACGCATTTTATCATAGGACAACAGTTTTAAGCGATTTGGCATGATTTTTTCATAAATCCCAAACGAAATGACAAAAAAAATAATTTTTCTAATCAGTATTACTTTGTTAACTAGCACCTGGTGCCAGGGACAAAGAGGCGTTCGCATTGGTGTCATTGACATGGATTATATACTGTCAAATATGAAGGATTATCAAGAAGCCAATGAGGCTTTTGAAAATCAGGCCAATACTTGGCGAGAATCCTTAGAACAAAAACAAAAAGAAATAGACGAGCAACAAGAAGCTTTCGACATTGAAAAGCCGCTCCTCACCCCCCAACTCATTGAGGATAGAGAAGACGAATTGGCCTACGAGCGCGAACAGCTCGAAGCACTTCAACAAAAACTTTTTGGACCACAAGGAGATTGGATGACCCAACAAAAAAGTTTATTAGAGCCTGTTCAAGATCAAATTTTAAGTTTGGTTAGAGAAATTGCCACCAATAGAAAATATGATTTTGTGTTTGATCGAACCTCAGACGTTTTCTTGCTATATTCAGAAAAAAAACACGATATTAGCGACCTTGTTCTTAAAAGACTAAAACGGTCTGAAAAACTTGAGGAACGAAACGAAGCCCTTAAGGAACGTGAGGAAACAAGCGAAGGCGACGATAGCGGAGAAGAAGCGGCGCCAAATCCAGCTTTAGAGGCCCGAAAACAAGCTATTGAGGACAAGAAAAAGCAACGCGCCGAAGCCTTAGAACAACGACGCCTTGAAATAGAAAGAAAAAAAGCAGAAAAAAAAGAGGCCTACGAGAAAAGAAGAAAAGAACAACTCGAAGCTCGTGAGGCGAAAAAGAAGAAAAAACAAACAGAAGAATAATTAAATACTATTTATAAATGAAACCCTTACATTTAACACTATCTACCCTTTTCACATGGCTAGCCGCATTCACTATTTCGGCTCAAGTAAAAGTCGCGCATGTCGATTCACAACAATTAATTAGCCAAATGCCTGAAGTAATTGCCGCACAAAAAGAAATAGAAAAGACTCAAAAAACCTATCAAAACGAAATTGAGTCTCTGATAAAGGAACTGCAAACCAAATTGCAAACCTATTCGGCAGATGCAGAAAACCAAACAGAGGTGACCAATCAGGCTCGTCAGCAAGAATTGGCTGGAATGGAACAAAACATCAACCAATATCGCGAAACTGCATCGCAAGATATCCAGAAAAAACAAGCCGATCTTATGCGCCCTCTAATTGAAAAGGCACGAAATGCCATTCAAAAAGTGGCCCGTGCACAAGGTTTTCAATATGTGCTCGATGCAACCCCAGGTGGTGGGGTGATCATGTCTGATGGTAAAGACCTGATGTCCGACGTAAAAAAAGAATTAGGCTTTTAATAAGCACCAATTGTCAGCTTTTTGATTACTGCCCAAGGAAAACCTTGGGCAGTTTTTGTTTATTTTTGCTTGATATGAATCCAGCTCACCCTATTGGCATTTTTGACTCAGGCATGGGTGGACTCACCATTTTAAAGGCCCTCCAAAAAAAAATTCCTCACGAATCTTTTGTTTACCTTTCTGACAATAAGCACGCCCCCTATGGAGAAAAATCTGTTGAGGAGGTGATCAACATCAGTTTGCAAAACAGCCACTGGCTTCTTGGCCAGAAAGCCAAATTGATTGTGGTGGCCTGCAATACGGCCACAACTAGTGCCATCGCCACACTTCGTGCGCAAATCGATTGCCCGTTTGTGGGCATAGAACCCGCTATAAAACCAGCCGCACTTACTACCAAAACAGGAATTGTAGGTGTTTTGGCAACCAAAGGAACACTTAGTAGTTCGCTTTTTCATCAAACGGCCAAAACGCATGCTTCAGGAATTGAAATTATTGAACAAGTGGGGCATGGAATTGTTGAACTCATCGAATCAGGAGCAGCGAAAAGCATGAAAATGCACACTTTGTTGTCGTCTTATTTACAGCCTATGGTGGAAAAAGGTATGGATACCCTCGTGCTTGGCTGCACACATTATCCACTTTTGCTACCGCTCATGAAAAACCTAGTGCCTCCCACCATTAAAATTATGGATAGCAGCGAAGCTGTAGCAAGACAAACCGCACATTTGTTAAGAGAAAATCAATTGCTAAACCCTAGTGAAGTATCTGGTCAAATAAAATATTTCTACACAGGAAATGGAGAAATTATGCAACGCTTTCTGGGAGCGGATACGCTTATTTCTCCTCTCTAAACCAACTGGAATATTTAAGATAGTTTTGAGCGATTCTTTCTATTTCTTCAGTAAGTAATTCGGGTGAAACCTCTTTTATTTTTTGGGCAGGTACACCTCCAAAAACACTCCCCGAAGGCACCACAGCGCCCTTGGAAACCACAGCACCGGCCGCAATGATGCTATTGCTTTCTATGACGCAGTCGTCCATCAAAATGGCGCCCATCCCAACCAGGACGTTGTCTTTTACAGTACAGCCATGAACAATGGCATTGTGCCCAATAGAAACATGATTTCCAATGAAGGTAGGCGATTTTTCATAGGTAGCATGTATCACTGCACCATCTTGAATATTCACATTGTTTCCTATATGAATGGCATGCACATCACCCCGAACCACCGCATGAAACCATACACTGCAATAGTCACCCATAATGACTTCTCCTACTACAGTGGCATTGTCAGCAAAAAAACAATCTTGACCAAAAATTGGGGTCTTACCTCTAACGGTTTTGATGAGCATATTTATTGTTTATAAAATTCCACGAACAAAACGAGCCCTACCCGCAGGTCTTCCAAAATTATAGCCAATGGTAATTTGATGAAAACCCCCTTGAGCAAACCTTATGGTGCCCAGCTGATGTGAATAGTTATAGGCAAAAATAAAATTTTTATAATCTATGCCAATCAAGGGGGTTATGGTGCTGAGTTGCTGATTAGAAAGGGTTGCTCCATCGAGATATTCGGCACCTTTAAAACTGTTTCTAAAAGAAATTCCTGCCCAAAGCCTGCCTTCTTGTAGGCCATAAAAGCCTTTTAAACTGGCATCAATGGTGCCTTCTTTGGTAAGCTCATACCATTGAAACATCAAAGAGGGTTCTAGGCTCCAATTCCGATTTGGGTTGGAAATAAAATAGCCAATAGAGGCTAAATAATTTCGCTGGTTCTTAGACTCTATTTCTCCATATAAACCCCTAGCCTTAAAAAGCAAATTACGAACTGTTAGATGAGCATAGAAGTCGATCAGATTGTAAGAGACTCCAGCATCTACATTAAAAAATCCTGTGCTTTGCTTAATTCCTGAAATTATGGGGTCATAATCGGAAGGGTCGAAATTGGATTCGTCTAATGACCTTTGAATACCACCCACACTTATGCCAAAGGAAATTTGATTGACTTCAACATCACTTCGATACATGTTGATGTGATGCGCATAGGTAAGATAAAGCCCTGTTTGACTGTGGTAACCATTTTTGTCGTTAAACAAAATAGCGCCAACTCCCGATCGATTGCTGATTCTTTTATGTGCGCTAAGGGTTTGAAGTTCGGGGGCTTCCACTTGATCAAACCATTGCTTTCGAAGGGTCATTCGCAGCTTGCCTCCTTCGAAGCCAGCGCCTGCCATGGCCGGATGAACTAAATAATAATTGTCTGTAAGATAATCGGTATAGACAGCGATCCCTTCTTGAGAAAAAAGCCAAGCATGAGTAAATAAGGTCAATAAAAAAATCTTTCGATTCAAAAGGATGGATTTGGATCAAATTCAAAAGTACAATTTTTGAATCAAAATAACGGTAAGAGCGACAAAATCTTCCTTACTTTTGCTCATAAATGATGAAGCATGATAAACCAGATCAAAACCCACAGCAATCCCGACCTCATTGAATTCATTTCAGATGAAGTTTTATATGAAGGTCGCCAGTCATTTGCCAATATCGATGAGGCCAAAGACTTTCCTATCGTGCAACAGCTGTTTTATTTGCCTTTTGTGAAATCGGTCGTACTAGAAAAAAACAGTCTTTTGTTGGAGCGTTTTGCCATTTTGGAGTGGCCCGAAGTGCAAGACGAAGTGCTTGAGCAATTGCAAACCTACTTAAAACAAGGAGGGTTGGTGGTAAATCCAACTGTGGCCAACAAAAAAATTCCTGTTACTGTTTATGCCGAACGGACACCCAACCCTACAGTAATGAAGTTTGTGGCCAATAGGCCATTGGTTCAAGAACATGCAGAATTCAACAACATCGACGAGGCCAAAAACTGGCCTTTCGTTCAAGAACTGTTTCACTTACCCTTTGTGAAATCTGTTTTTCTAGATCAAAATTATGTGGCCATTGCCAAATATGATTCGTTTGAATGGGAGGCAGAAGTGATGAAAGTTCGAGAGTTTGTTCGCGATTATTTACAAGAGGGCAAAACACTTTGCACCGCTCCCAAAACAACGCCATCAACAGCAACAACAGCGCAAAAGCTTAATGAAACCGAAGCTGAGATCGTTCGGATTTTGGAAGAATATGTGAAGCCGGCAGTGGCTGCCGATGGCGGCAATATTGCCTTTCAGGCCTACCATGAAGAAAACAAAGTGGTCCAAGTGTTACTGCAGGGTGCTTGCAGCGGTTGTCCCTCTTCAACCTTTACGCTGAAGAACGGTATTCAGACAATGTTACAAGAATTTTTGCCAGGGAAAGTGGCGCATGTCGAAGCCATCAACGCTTAGAGGGGACCGCAGTCGTTTGAAATTCTTTTAAATAAAGGGGCTCAAAATAAGCCAAATCTTCAAACTGTTGATTTTTATATTTTTCAAAGGCCAAGAGTGCTTGTTGCTTTGCCGATGGAAAAGCTAATGTAGTATCGATATGAAGATTGGGATGTTGGGGCAAAATTCTTGCACATTTTTCGGCACCGGATCCAAAAATATAAAGCGAACGCTCTTTGTAAAGTGCTTCAAAACTTGATGCCGTAATGATCATAGCTTGCGTATTTTGAATGTGATGGTGTTCTTCATCAAATACAGCCATATAAACCTCGTCTCTTCGAGCATCTAGCGTGGGGACCAAAAGCCCATTTTCTATTTGCTTTTGATGGGCAAAAGACTCTAGTGTGTCAACCGAAATTAGGGGAAGGTCTAGGGCATAACACAAGCCCTTAGCCGCTGACACCCCAATCCGAAGTCCTGTATATGATCCAGGGCCAGCACTTACCGAAATGGCTTGAAGCTGATCTTGTCGTAGGTTTGCTTTTTGTAAAGTTTCTTTAATAAATGGGTGCAGTTTTTCGGCATGAGAATAACTTACTTCGGCCAATTCTGTGCTAACCAGCAAGCGCCCATGTTGCGATAGGGCTACAGAGCAGTTGTGAGTTGTAGTTTCTAAACTAAGAATTAAGGACATGGCCTATCGTTGAAGCACAAAAATAGAAAAATCCCTTTTGATGAAGGTCAATTCCCAAAGAGAAAGTCCAATTCTATTGTGATCTTAATTCTCGAGTTGCATAGGAATTCCAAAATAGAATTCCACAATCTTGACTTTAAAAATATAATCGTATTTGGCTCGAATCAGTTCGGACTGTGCTGTTTCGTATCGCTGTTGCGCTTGACTAAAATCAAATGCATTCATGGCCCCAAATTCGAAACGATCTTTAGCATATTGAAAGGCTAGATTTCTGGCTTCTAGGGTTTTTTGTGCGGCCTCAAAGGTTTTTAATGCCGCCTTGGCATCGTTGTGTGCCCGAGTGATGGTGTTTTGTAAATCAATCTTTTGCTGTTCAAAAATGTATTTATTCCGTTCTACATTGACTTTTCGTCGATTCACGTTGTTTCGGGTTGCAAGGCCGTTAAAAATTGGAATGCTTAATTGTACTCCAAAATTATGCCCTTCATTTCGGCTCCATTGATCAAAGAAGGGATCTGGTCCTACCACCTGTGTTTTTGGGTATTGTGATAACACATTTGCCCCAGTGCCTTCGACATAGCCAATGGTTCTTTCAAGAAAATCTCCTGTGGCCTGAAGTTGATCGGCATAAGAAATTCTTGTGCTATACCCATAAAATCCGGTGAGTTGGGGTAAATAAGCACCTTTAGCAATGGCCAAATCTTTTTGGGCGATGTCGATGTTGGTTAAAGAAAGTTTAATGTCATTTCTATTTTCGAGAGCCTGGTAATATACATCTTGGGGTGCGTTTTGGAGCACATTAGACACTGGTAAACCATATTCAACATCGGCCACTTCAAAGTTTTCTACATCCTCTATAAGCAACAGTTGGGCAAGCGAAAGTTTGGCAATGGTGTAGGTGTTTGAAGCAACCACCAGTGCTTGTTCTTGAGTGGCAACATTGGCTTCAACTTCGAACAAATCTCCTTTGGGTAAGGTGCCTAAGTTTACTTGCTCTTTTACTCTCGCCAGCTGTTCGAGATTGAGTGCTAGTTGAGATTGTTGAACCTCTAGAGATTCTTTGTTGAAGAGTACCTGAAGATAAGCATTGGCGACAAGTAACATCACA
>CAYZFD010000041.1:5117-13279 GCA_964477735.1 uncultured Flavobacteriaceae bacterium | reverse complement strand
GCGAACGTTTTGATCAACCCGCTACAGTGGGTGTCATTTACATGCTCAAACTTGGCCACATGGTTGATGACAAGATGCACGCAAGGTCTATCGGACCCTACTCACTCATCACCCAACAACCTTTGGGTGGTAAAGCACAATTCGGTGGACAACGTTTTGGAGAGATGGAAGTTTGGGCACTCGAAGCCTACGGTGCTTCAAGCACACTTCAGGAAATCCTTACCGTTAAATCTGATGACGTGGTGGGTAGAGCCAAGACTTACGAAAGTATTGTTAAAGGTGAATCCATGCCAAACCCTGGATTGCCAGAATCTTTCAACGTGTTGATGCACGAGTTGAAAGGATTAGGACTCGATATCAGATTAGAAGAGTAATTTAATTAGTAAAAACACACAGCAGTTATTATGGCTAGAAATAACGATCAAACGCAAGGCGTAAAATTCGACAAAATATCTATTGGTTTAGCTTCTCCTGAAACTATATTAGCCTCATCTAGAGGAGAAATTTTAAAGCCAGAAACCATTAATTATCGCACTCACAAGCCCGAACGAGACGGTTTGTTTTGTGAGCGAATTTTTGGTCCAATCAAAGACTTCGAATGTGCTTGCGGCAAGTATAAGCGAATCCGATATAAGGGAATCGTTTGTGACCGTTGTGGTGTAGAAGTCACAGAAAAGAAAGTGCGTCGCGATAGAGTGGGGCACATCAATTTGGTTGTGCCTGTGGCTCACATCTGGTATTTTAGATCATTGCCCAATAAGATAGGCTATTTATTAGGGTTGCCTTCTAAAAGTTTGGACATGATCATTTACTATGAACGTTATGTGGTCATCCAACCTGGAATTGCAGTTGGTGCAGAAGGCGAAGCGCTCCAAAAAATGGATTTCCTAACGGAAGAAGAATATCTCAATGTTTTGGAAAGCTTGCCACAAGACAATCAATATTTAGAAGACAACGACCCCAATAAGTTTATTGCCAAAATGGGTGCAGAATGTCTTATTGATCTTTTGGCACGTATCGACCTAGACGCTTTGTCTTACGAGTTGCGCCACAAAGCCAATAACGAAACTTCTAAACAAAGAAAAACTGAGGCACTTAAAAGATTACAAGTTGTAGAAGCCTTTAGAGAATCACAACAAAACCGCGAAAACAAGCCCGAGTGGATGATCATGAAAGTGATTCCCGTCATTCCGCCAGAACTACGCCCTTTGGTGCCCCTAGATGGTGGTCGTTTTGCAACCTCAGATTTGAATGACCTCTATCGCAGGGTGATCATTCGCAACAATCGCCTCAAACGTTTGGTAGAAATCAAAGCGCCCGAAGTGATTTTGCGTAACGAAAAAAGGATGTTGCAAGAGTCAGTAGATTCTTTATTCGATAACACCCGTAAATCTTCTGCCGTTAAAACCGATGCTAATAGACCATTAAAATCTCTTTCTGATTCTTTGAAAGGAAAGCAAGGGCGTTTCCGTCAAAACTTGCTAGGAAAACGTGTAGATTACTCAGCGCGTTCGGTGATTGTTGTTGGGCCAGAACTTAAACTTTATGAGTGTGGTTTGCCCAAAAACATGGCAGCAGAACTTTACAAACCTTTCATCATTCGTAAGTTGATCGAGAGAGGAATTGTGAAGACCGTAAAATCTGCCAAGAAGATTATCGACAAAAGAGAACCTGTTGTTTGGGATATCTTAGAAAATGTATTGAAAGGACACCCAGTGTTATTAAACCGTGCTCCCACACTTCACCGTTTGGGAATTCAGGCTTTTCAACCCAAGCTCATCGAAGGAAAAGCCATTCAATTACACCCCCTTGTGTGTACGGCATTTAACGCAGATTTCGATGGTGACCAAATGGCCGTCCATTTGCCACTTGGCCCAGAAGCAATTCTAGAGGCTCAGTTGCTGATGTTGGCTTCGCATAGCATTCTCAACCCAGCCAACGGATCACCAATTACCGTACCTTCTCAAGACATGGTTCTGGGATTGTATTACATGACCAAAGCCCGTCGTTCAACCAAGGAGGTGCCTGTTCGTGGTGAAGGACTCACTTTTTATTCTGCAGAGGAAGCTACCATCGCCCACAACGAAGGACGTGTGGATTTGAACGCAATCATAAAAGTACGCACCAAAGACTTCAATGAGGCTGGTGAGTTGGTTTATCAAATCATAGAAACCACCGTTGGTCGCGTATTGTTTAACGAAGTAGTGCCCGAAGCCGCAGGCTATGTCAACGAAGTATTGACCAAAAAATCTTTAAGAGATATTATCGGTAATATTTTAAAAGTTACCAGTATTCCTGAGACTGCTCGATTCCTCGACAACATCAAGAACATGGGTTATCATTTTGCTTTTAAAGGTGGGCTATCCTTTAGCTTAGGAGATATCATTATCCCCAAAGAAAAGCACGAAATGATAGATCAAGCCAACCAACAAGTTGATGGCATTATGGCCAACTATAACATGGGATTGATTACCAACAACGAACGCTATAATCAAGTCATCGATGTTTGGACTTCAACCAATGCCATGCTCACCGAGTTGGCGATGAAACGCATTAGTGAAGACCAGCAAGGCTTCAACTCTGTTTACATGATGCTTGATTCTGGAGCAAGGGGCTCTAAGGAGCAAATCCGTCAGTTGACAGGAATGCGTGGTTTAATGGCCAAGCCAAAAAAATCAAACGCAGGAGGTGGAGAGATTATCGAAAATCCAATCCTTTCTAACTTTAAAGAAGGACTTTCAATTCTTGAATACTTTATTTCCACACACGGTGCTCGTAAAGGTTTGGCCGATACGGCACTTAAAACTGCTGATGCTGGGTATTTAACCCGACGTTTGGTAGATGTGGCTCAAGACGTCATCATCAACGAAGTGGATTGTGGTACCCTAAGAGGTGTTTCTGTAGAACCACTTAAAAAGAATGAAGAAATCGTAGAAACCCTAGGTGAAAGAATTCTTGGGCGTGTTTCACTCCATGATGTTTATCACCCCGTTTCAGAAGAAATTTTGGTGGAAGCAGGCGAAGAAATTTCTGAAGATCAAGTGACTTTGATCAACAACTCAGGAATTGAAAAGGTTGAAGTTCGTTCAGCCCTGACATGCGAAACCAAACGTGGTATTTGTGCCAAATGCTATGGTCGCAACCTGGCCACTGGAAAGATGGTGCAACAAGGTGAAGCCGTTGGAGTTGTAGCTGCCCAATCGATTGGAGAGCCCGGAACTCAGCTTACACTTCGTACTTTCCACGTGGGAGGTATTGCAGGAAACATTTCTGAAGAAAACAAACTCCAAGTTAAATTTGATGGAGTTGCTGAAATCGAAGACCTAAAAACAGTTAAAGGAAAAGACAATGATGGCAAAGACGTCAACATTGTAATCTCCCGAACCAGTGAAATCAAAGTGATCAACGCTAAGTCTGGAAACGTGATGAGTACCAACATCATTCCTTACGGTTCTACATTATTGATCGAAAATGGTCAAAAAATTAGCAAAGGCGACGTGATTTGTCAATGGGATCCCTATAACGGTGTGATTGTTTCTGAATTTACAGGAAAAATCGCTTACGAAAACATTGAACAGGGTGTTACTTATCAGGTTGAAATTGATGAGCAGACTGGTTTCCAAGAAAAAGTAATCTCAGAATCGCGAAACAAAAAGCTGATTCCAACTCTATTAATTTTAGATAGCAAAGACAATACCCTTCAATCCTATAACTTACCCGTTGGGGCACATATCATGGTGGATGACGGTGCTAAGATTACCGAAGGTAAGATTTTGGTTAAAATTCCTCGTAAGTCTGCCAAATCTGGGGATATTACTGGAGGTTTGCCACGAGTTACCGAGTTGTTTGAAGCACGTAACCCATCCAATCCGGCAATTGTTTCTGAGATCGACGGGGTTGTAAGTTTTGGTAAAATCAAGCGTGGAAACCGCGAAATTGTTGTGGAGTCTAAGACTGGTGAAATCAAAAAATATTTGGTGAAATTATCAAATCAAATTTTGGTTCAAGAAAACGACTTTGTGAAGTCTGGAATGCCATTGTCAGATGGCTCTATTACTCCCGACGATATCTTGGCCATCAAAGGGCCTTCGGCAGTACAACAATACTTGGTGAACGAAGTGCAAGAAGTATATCGCTTACAAGGTGTAAAAATCAACGACAAACATTTCGAAGTCATTGTACGTCAAATGATGCGTAAGGTAAGCATCGAAGATTCTGGAGACACCACTATGCTCGAAGGGCAATTGGTGCATACCAACGATTTCATCGATGAAAACGATGCCTTGTTTGGTAAGAAAGTCGTTGTTGAAGTAGGGGACTCTGAAAATCTTAAACAGGGTCAGATTGTTACAGCTCGTGAGCTAAGAGACGAAAACTCTCTTCTTCGACGCGAAGACAAAGCCCTAGTTGAAGCGCGTGATGCGGTTAATGCTACGGCTACGCCTATTCTTCAAGGAATCACAAGAGCGTCACTGCAAACCAAGTCGTTTATTTCTGCGGCTTCTTTCCAAGAAACCACCAAAGTGTTGAACGAAGCTGCTGTTAGCGGTAAAGTTGATGCCTTAGAGGGCTTGAAAGAAAATGTAATTGTCGGTCATAAAATTCCTGCTGGAACAGGCCTGCGCAAATACAATGATATCATCGTGGGTTATGTTGATGAATACGAAGAGCTGATTGCTAAACGCGATCTAAAACTTTAGTAGATGAGTAAGGAAAAAGACCCTAAGCAAGGACAAATTAACATTCAGCTGGATGAGAATACTGCTGAAGGCACCTATTCAAATTTGGCCATCATCAACCACTCGGTTTCTGAGTTCGTGGTCGATTTCATTAACATCATGCCAGGAGCACCAAAAGCTAAGGTGAAATCGCGCATTATCTTAACGCCGCAACACGCCAAACGCTTTTTGAAAGCTTTGAGCGACAATGTGAGTCGATTCGAAAATGCCCATGGCGAAATTAAAGACTATGAGCAACCACCGATTCCGCTGAATTTTGGCCCAACTGGCGAGGCTTAAACTATAAAAAAACCCTACACGGAAGTGTAGGGTTTTTTTTATTTGATAGTTATAAATCAAGAGGCTATTCATGGCAAATCATAGCGATCTGCGTTCATCACTTTCACCCAGGCTTTAACAAAATCTTGCACAAACTTTTCTTTGTTGTCATCTTGTGCAAAATACTCTGCATAGGCTCTCAGGATGGAATTAGATCCAAACACCAAATCTACTCTTGTCGCAGTCCATTTTGTTTCGCCTGTTTTGCGACTCACAATGTCATAAGAATTTTTTCCAGTGGGTTTCCACGAATAATTCATATCCGTCAGATTCACGAAGAAATCATTGGTTAGTGCACCGACATTTTCTGTAAACACTCCATGCTGGCTGCCGCCATAATTGGTGCCTAGCACTCGCATACCGCCAATAAGAACAGTCATTTCTGGAGCGCTGAGTCCCATCAGTTGGGTTCTGTCGAGAAGCATTTCTTCTGGGTTAACGACATAATCTTTCTTTAGCCAGTTTCTATAGCCATCATGCAATGGCTCAAGAACCTCAAATGAGTTTTCATCGGTCATGTCGGCAGTGGCATCGCCTCGCCCAGGACTGAAGGGAACGGTGATGTCGAAGCCTGCTTTTTTGGCGGCTTGTTCAATGGCTGCACTACCACCAAGAACAATTAAGTCGGCTAAGCTAACTTTTTTGCTTAACCCCGATTGAATTTCAGTTAAGGAAGCTAAAACCTTAGCTAAACGTCGTGGTTCATTGCCTTCCCAATCTTTTTGTGGTGCCAAACGAATTCGAGCACCATTAGCTCCACCTCTAAAGTCTGATCCTCTAAAAGTCCTGGCGCTATCCCATGCGGTGTTGATGAGTTCGGTTTGACTTAATCCGCTGTTCAATAATTTGGTTTTTAATTCGGCAATTTCAGCATCCGAAAGGGTGTAATCGACAGTTGGTATGGGGTCTTGCCAAATTAAATTTTCTTGAGGTGCATCGGCACCAAGATATCGGGTTTTTGGACCTAGGTCTCTGTGTGTGAGTTTAAACCAAGCTCTGGCAAAAACTTCTTCAAAATAGGCAGGATCTTCATAGAAACGTTGAGAAATTTTTCTGTATTCAGGATCCATTTTCATAGCCATATCAGCATCGGTCATGATAGGATTTCTACGCACATTGGGGTTGTGAGCATCAAGAGGTTTATCCTCTTCTTTCATGTTTACGGGTTCCCATTGATGAGCACCTGCAGGGCTTTTGGTGATTTCCCAGTCATGATTGAGAAGGAGGTGAAAATAAGTATGGTTCCAGCGGTCTGGGGTGGTGGTCCAGGCACCCTCAAGTCCACTAGTCACGGTGTCAGGGCCGTTACCATTGTTTTTGGGGTTAGACCATCCAAATCCTTGCTCGTGAATTTCTGCGCCTTCTGGAGCTTCTCCAAGAACAGAAGCATCGCCATTTCCGTGTGCTTTTCCTACGGTGTGTCCGCCTGCTGTTAGCGCAACGGTTTCTTCGTCATTCATGGCCATTCGGGCAAAAGTGACGCGCACATCGTGAGCTGTTTTTATTGGGTCGGGTTTGCCGTCCACACCTTCTGGGTTTACGTAAATGAGCCCCATCATCACTGCGGCAAGGGGATTTTCTAGATCTCTCTCTCCAGAGTATCGACTTCCTTCGCTTCCAGTGGGTGCCAGCCATTCTTTTTCTGATCCCCAATAGATGTCTTTCTCAGGGTGCCAAATGTCTTCGCGTCCTCCAGCAAATCCAAAGGTTTTGAAACCCATAGATTCATAGGCCATATTACCGGCTAGTATAAACAAGTCTGCCCATGATAGCTTATTGCCATATTTTTTCTTAACGGGCCACAAGAGTCTTCGGGCTTTGTCTAAGTTTCCGTTGTCGGGCCAAGAGTTTAGGGGAGCAAAACGCTGACTACCGGTGTTACTGCCTCCGCGACCATCGGCGATTCTGTAGGTGCCGGCCACGTGCCAAGCCATACGAATCATTAAACCTCCGTAGTGTCCCCAGTCGGCGGGCCACCAGTCTTGACTTTCGGTCATGAGTGTTTTAAGGTCGTTTTTAACAGCCTCTAAATCTAGCTGTTGAAAAGCTTCTCTATAGTTGAAGTTTTCGGCATTCGGGTTGGTTTTGCTATCGTGCTGATGCAAAATATCTAGATTGAGGGCTTTGGGCCACCAGTCCATGACTGTGGCACTTGTTTCTGTGTTGGCGCCATGGTGAAATGGGCATTTTCCTTTTTCTGAATTGTGCATAATTTTATTGTATAAATTTACCTGTTATTTGAAGTTTAAAATCGTCGATTTTAAAATTTTTTATCCTTTTCTTTTCAAAATAAGCTTTAACCATAAGGTCTAATTTCTCGTCTTTATAGTCTTCAATTCGATCCGAATCGCTACAATACAAATGGTGATGATGTTCTAGCATAGCATCATAGCGCATGATGTCTTTTTCGCTTTTCACCTTTTTTAAAAGGCCTTTTTCAACAAAAACCTGAAAAACCTTATAAATTGTTCCCAATGAAATGTTTGGGTAATCTGTTTTGATGACTTCTACTACCTGTTCTGCTGTGGGATGGTTGCCTAATTTCACTACAGCATCATAGATGGCGATCCGTTGAGGAGTGACCTTCAATCCCTTTTCCTTTAAGATTTCACTGGTGGACATCAAAGAAATTTGTGCTTATGATAATTATTGTGTAAAGATAATTATTCTCATTTAGATAACCATGAGATTTCATTTTTTTAATGATTTTATGCGTTTGATGGTTGCTGAAATTTGAAGGCTTTTGGTTTGATCGGGCGATATTGTATTTAGATTTCTGAAACACTTATTTTCTATCGTTTTGAAATCTTATTGCCTGTACTTCGCTGTCGACTACACTTAAAACGTTTCACTTCATCATCGCGGCGTTGGCTGTGTTTGGTGTTGCGCCCTTGCACCCGAGCTCTCCACATTCTAAAACTCGAAGCTTTCATTTCTTTTCGCATAAGGGCGATCACTTCTTGTTCTTTTAGGCCAAACTGAAAAGTGATGGCCTCAAAAGGCGTACGATCTTCCCAAGCCATTTCAATGATACGATCCATTTGTTGTGTGGTGAGTAATGGTTTGTTTTTTTTTGACATGTTTAAAATTTTTCGGGATGTTGAA
>CAYZFD010000041.1:0-5017 GCA_964477735.1 uncultured Flavobacteriaceae bacterium | reverse complement strand
GGTGAGTAATGGTTTGTTTTTTTTTGACATGTTTAAAATTTTTCGGGATGTTGAATTACTTCGTAGGCACGTTGTTTTAGAGCAGCCAATTCATTTGCAGGAATTTTGTCTAATAGGCGATACATCATGCCCATTCGGTGATTGTTTTTAAGATGTGATCGTTTATCATCCAAAAAATTCCAATACAAACTGTTAAACGGGCAAGCGTCTGCTCCAATTCTTTTTTTGTGGTCATAAACACAGGTCTCACAATAATTGCTCATCTTGTGTATATAGGCTCCCGAAGAAATGTAGGGTTTGGTGGCCACTATTCCGCCATCGGCAAACTGACTCATGCCCCGTGTGTTGGGTAGCTGTACCCATTCAATGGCATCGGCATAAATGCCCAAATACCAGCGATCCACTTCGTCAGGGTTGGTTTGCGTGAGCAGCGCAAAATTGCCCGTAATCATCAGCCGTTGAATGTGGTGGGCATAGGCGTGATCTAAAGAGTTGTTTATGCTGATTTTGAGGCAGTTCATTTTTGTTTTTCCATCCCAATAAAACTTTGGGAGAGGCTGGGTGTTTTGCAATACATTGCTGTTTTTGTAGTCAGGCATTTTCATCCAATACATGCCTCGCATATATTCGCGCCACCCAATAATTTGCCTTACAAAACCTTCTATTTGAGGCAAGCTTATGCTGGCCGTATTTTTTTTGTAAAAGGCAATAGCAGTCTCCACCACCTCCAATGGATCAATCATTTTTGTGTTCAGTGCAAACGAAATGCGAGAATGAAACAAATTTTCTTCCGCTGTATGCATGGCATCTTGATAGCTACCAAAATGTTGGAGGAGGTGGATACAAAAATAGTCGAGCTGTTCTAGCGCTTGTTCACGGTTTATGGGATATGAAAAAGTTTGTGCATTAAAATTTCCTATGGTTTTAAGACGACAAGACAACAGTTCTTGATGAAGTGCTTCTAAGCCTATATTCCTAGGCCGATAGGCTGGCGGAATTTTCGTTTTGCCTTTCCATTTGTTGCGGTTATTTTTATCAAAATTCCAGGCACCGCCTTGTGGCTGATCACCCTGCATGAGCAAGCCAAAATGCCTACGCATCTCACGATAAAAGAACTCCATTACATATTGTTTTTTTCCAGAAAAAAAGTTTTTTAATTGTGTTCTAGAGGTCATGAAGTGCTCAGTATCTTCACAGGTGTGTGGTAGCGGCATGTCTTCACAAAAGGCTTGTAGCTGTTGGTCCAAACGATATTCGTCGGGTTGTAAATAATCGAAACTTGTAGCTTTCACCTGATCGAAGACTTGAATCAGGTTGATCTCTATTTTTTGGGTGTTATGTGGGTCGTTTATTTTGTAGTAAATCACACGATGACCAAGTTGCTCTAAATGAGTTGCAAAGGCACGCATGGCAGCAAAAAAGGCTACAACTTTCTGAATGTGATGGGATACATAATCGGTTTCTTGACGCATTTCGAAAAGTACATAAACCACTTCGGGATTTATTTCCCTAAACCATGAGTGCTTCAGGTTGAGTTGGTCGCCAAGTAGTAGTCTAACTTTCATAGGAGTAGTTTGGTTTGTAACCATTTTTTTTGATACAATCCGCTTGGATCGTAACGTTCGGCTTGTAGTGGAATGTTGAATTTTCGATCACGAGGATCGTTACCGACACCAGCCACATACATCCAATTTCCGTAATTGCTATGCACATCATAGTCGATCAGCATAGCTTCAAAATAGGCTGCCCCCATGCGCCAGTCTATAAACATATTTTTACAAAAATAGCTGGCCACATTTTGTCGCCCTCGATTGCTCATCCAGCCCGTTTGTTTCAGCTCTAACATATTGGCATTGACAAATGGCTCAGGGGTTTGGCCCTCAATCCATTGTTTTAAAAGGGTTGGATCACTTTTCCAAGGGTAGTCACGGTTTTTGATACCACCCAGTAAAAAAATATGGTTTTGATGTTTAAGTGAGATAAATTTGAAGTAATCACGCCAAACCAATTCGAAAAATAGCCAATAGGTTGACTCGTTTTTTTCAATTTGATTTTCATAAGACTTTAAGTCCCAATAAATCATTTTCGGTGAAAGGCTACCGTTCGCCAGCCAAGCAGAATACTTTGAACTGTAATCGGTACCCAAAAGCCCGTTTCGGGTTTTTTTGTAAATCGACAATTTCTGACTTTCCCATCCATAATGCCGCATGCGCGCCTGTCCAGCTAACATACCTCCAGAAAAAGGAAATGAAGTGCGTGGGTCTTTGGGTGGGGTTTCGAATCCTAAACTCTGTAGGGTGGGTATAGGACTTTCTTGTGGTAAAAGATTGCTTTTGGGCATGGGTTTAGCATCCGAAACTAAAGGACGAATCCTGACTGTGGCTTCACATTTTTTTCTGAAAACTGTAAATATCTCGGGCAACTGATCGAGGTCGAAAGGAATGTCGTTGGGGTGAAATAAAAATTGCTCATAATTTTCAACAAATACAATTTCACTACTACAATTGGCTTGCACTTTTTTGAGTGTTTCAAATTCTTCAGTGGTCCATTCTTTTTGCATATAAACATGTGTGGCCTCATGTTTTTTGATCAAATTTGGTAAGTCGAAATGGGGGGGGTTGTGGCTCACAACAAGGGAAATGTTTAAGGACAATAGCGCCTGTTGCAATTCTTTGAGTGTTTCTATTAAAAATTGTGTTCGAAAAGCTCCCGTTTTTTTAAATCCATAGGGAGTGTTTTTATAAAGCTCGGGGTCAAAAACGTAATAGGCCAGCACTTTTTGATGGGATTGACAGGCATCGAACAAGGACTGATGGTCTTTGATTCTCAAATCATTACGAAACCATACGATGGCTGTTCCTTTCATTGTTACACCTTTTGCTACAATATTTGACTTCCTTCCAAACTTTTTCCCACTTTTTTCGCCACGAGAACGGACGCTGACACACCACACAAATTTTGGTAGGTAGATTTTGTTTTGCCAAGCGTTTCATGTTACTGAAGCGCTTTTTTATAGACGGCCAAACAACGTTCTCGAGCCATTTTGTGATCCACCATTGGCTGAGGATAGGTCAGCTCCTGATATTCGGGCACCCATTTTTTGATGTATTCGTGGGTTTTGTCAAATTTTTTAATTTGTTCACTGGGGTTAAACACTCTGAAATAGGGTGCTGCATCGACCCCGCAGCCAGCAACCCATTGCCAGTTCCCTATATTGCTGGCCATTTCGTAATCGAGTAATTTTTCGGCAAAATACGCTTCGCCCCAACGCCAATCGATAAGCAAATGTTTACACAAAAAACTTCCCACTAACATTCGCACCCGATTGTGCATAAACCCTGTTTTGTTGAGTTCACGCATCCCTGCATCAACAAGGGGATAGCCTGTCTTGCCCTTGCACCAGAGCAAGAATTCAGATTCGTTGTTGCGCCACTCAATACGGTCATATTGGGGTTTAAAACTCTGTGTTTTCGTGTGTGGAAAATGCCATAGTATTTGCTGAAAAAACTCTCGCCAAATCAATTCTTTTAAAAAAGTGGGATTGGTACTTTCTTGAGCCTTTTTAACCATTTTACGAATAGAAACTGTGCCAAAGCGCAAATGAGGGCCCAGTTTGGAAGTTCCTTCAATGGCAGGAAAATTTCGCTTGGCTTCGTATAGGTCTATCAAAGTGCTAGAGGTATTTGGCCTAGGTGTCTTAATCCCTGATTTGCGAAATCCCAACTGATTTAATGAAAGCCATGCATGCTTGTGCGAAATGATTTTGTCCAAGTGTTTTTCGGATGAAAAACTCAAAACATCCTCCTTAGTCACCGTCGTCATCCAGCGGTTGGCAAAGGGTGTGTAAACCTTGTAGGGCGAGCCATCGTCTTTAACAATTTCCGATTTTTCAAAAACAACATGGTCTTTATGTGTTTCAAAATCAATGGATTTTTGATTTAAAAAAGCTTCGATCAAGGCATCGCGTTGGGTGGCATAGGGTTCATAATCTCTATTGGCTACCACCTTTTGAATGTTGTATTGTGAGGCAAGCTGTTCAAATACCTTGAGGGGGGTGCTGTGAAAGGTGGCCAAAGCTTTTCCAAGCCCTTGCATTTCTTGCTGTATTTTTGAAAGCGACAGATGAATGAATTCTAGCCTTGCGTCTAATTTTGGAATTTTAGAAAGGATATTTTCATCAAAAATAAAAATAGGCAACACTGGAATTCCACTTGTTAAGGCTGCATGTAACCCTTTGTTGTCTTCCAGGCGTAAATCTCTTCTGAACCAAAAAACAGCAATTTTATGTTTCAATTTCCAACATTTAGGGTGGACATGCCTCCATCAACGCCCAAAATCTGTCCTGTCATCCAGTCGCTTTTTGATCCTAGCAAAAATGCGGTCATGTTCGCAATATCTATAGCTTCGCCCGATCTCTTAAGGGGGTGCCGCTCAGCCGCTTTTTCCTTTTTTTGATCATTGTTTAAAAATTTATCGGCTAGAGGGGTGTGGGTCAGCGAGGGCGCAATGACATTGACCCGCAATTTTGGAGCATATTCTGCAGCCAATGATTTGGCAAAACCTTCAATGGCACCTTTAGACGCGGCAACACTGGTGTGAAAAGGCATACCCACTTTCACCGCTACTGTACTGAATAGGACCACACTGGCTTGTTTTGATGTGAGGAGTTTGGGTAAAATTGTTTGAAGGACCTTTATCATAGAAAGCACGTTGATTTGAAAGTCCTTTTCGAATATGGCAGGTCGTAGTCCACCAAAAGGTCTTAGGTTAATACTCCCAGGAAAATAAGCAAAACCATCGAGTGTTTTTGGCAATAGAGCGATGTCTAAATCTTCCGTTGTGGCATCAAAAGGAATGTGCTGAACCTGAAGTCCTTGTAAATGCTCGTGACTTCTAGAAGCCACATACACATTATGATCGTTGTGAAATAATTTAACTGTTTCCAACCCAATGCCATAGGAGCCTCCAATAAATAAAAGGTTTTTTCTCATTTTTTTTCTTTGTAAGTGCCAAAAAG
>CAYZFD010000040.1:3703-13324 GCA_964477735.1 uncultured Flavobacteriaceae bacterium | reverse complement strand
TCGCTCATACGCCACACCTTTTCCCAATAATCTGCCTGCTTTTTGAGCAGGGTCTCATAACCATCTTTGCGACCCAAATTAATACACTTTTCGGCCTGATTTATAAGCAAATTGCTGGGATGATTGGTGGAAACAACATAGCCCCCAAATTTTAATACACTCAAAGTTTGACCCTTAATAACTTCTGTGTCATAGTGAAAACAAACTTTTCCAGGGCTAACATCATATTTTGGATTTAAATCCAAAGTGTTTCCGTTACTCAAAAAAGAAATGTTCATGAATGTGCAAACTTCAAAGTTTGTTTTGTTGGTCTTGGTCAACAAAAAGCCACTGTTTTCTTTTACTTCAGAACCATTAACCTGCCAAAAAGCATCATCCCAGTTAGAGTCCTGATTTACAATTTTTCCATCTATATAGGGTTCACAACAAATCTGTGTTGTTGTTGTTAGTGGGGTAATATCATATTTAATGACACCCAATTCATTTTCGAACATGCACAAAAATCTGGTTGATTTGATGTGGTATTGGGCACCATCACCAAGTTCAATCACAAAAGAACGGCTATACCAACCTTCTTTCATGTTTAGTTCTCTGCGAAATTCGTGAACAATGCCCTTATTGAGATCAAGCTCTTGGTTGTTGAGTGTGAGATTTATACCTATCCAATTTGGGGCGTTTAATACTTTGGCAAACGACTCTGGATAACCATTTTTCCACCATCCAACACGGGTTTTGTCTGGGTAATAGACACCAGCAATATAGCTTCCCTGAAAGCTTTTTCCAGAATATTTTTCCTCAAAATTCGCCCTTTGTCCCATTGCACCATTACCGATACTAAATATGCTTTCAGCCGCCTCAACTTTATTTGGATCAAAATGATCCTCAATAATAGACCATGCATCGGGAGTGATAAAGGTTTCTTTCATTTGATTATGGGTTGATTGTATTTAAAAATTCGTTATAAGTTATCTGCTCAAAAGTTTCAAAAACAAGCTTAGTGATTCGTTTCAAATGGTCTTGACCGATTCCAACAGCAGTCATTTTTGCTGATTTTGCTGCTTCGAGCCCGGCTTCTGAATCCTCAAAAACCACACAGTTTTCGGGGGCTACACCAAGGGATTCTGCTGCTTTTAAAAACACTTCGGGATTTGGTTTGGCTTTGGTTACGGAATTGCCATCAATGACTGCACCAAAATAGGGTGCTAATCCAGTTTTGTTTAAAATTAACGGTGCATTTTTACTTGCAGAACCAAGCGCAATGGGATGTCCTTTGCTATGGGCTTGCCTAATAAAGCTTGTCACCCCAGGCAAAATGTTTTTAGCACTAATATTTTTAATGAGCGCTAAATAGTACTCATTTTTTTCGTGGGCAAGCGCCCTAAATTTATCATCGCTAATCGTCTGACCAGACCACCGGACGATTTTTTTCAGTGATTCTATTCTGCTAATCCCTTTTAGCGCTTCGTTTTTTTTCAAACTAAGGGAATAATCCAGTGATTGTGCAATTTTTGACCATGCCAAAAAATGCTGATGTGCAGTATCAACAATGACACCATCTAAATCAAAAATGAAGGCTATATTTTTCATTACTCTACTGGCTGATAGCTGATGGCATTTTTGTTCGTAATTAAAAAATTACTTAAAGCGGCAACAAAAAGTGAGATCCCTGCAACAAGCATGGCGTTGATAACATCATCACCAATAAGCGAATAAGCCCAATTAACGCCTCCCAGGGCAGCTACAATTTGTGGGATCACAATAAACATATTGAAAATACCCATATAAAGCCCCATCTTTTTGGGATCGATAGCACTTGACAACATCGCATAAGGCATCGAAAGTATGCTTCCCCAGGAAAGTCCAATTAGGGCGAAGGACAGGGTTAGCCATGATGGAGTAGGTACCCACAACATAGACAGAAAACCAACACCCCCTGCTGCTAATGAAATGGCATGAACCCACTTTCTATTGATTCGCCTTTTGGAAGTATAAAAAGTGAGGAGCAGAGCAAAAACCATTGAACTCAGTCCATAAACACCCATATAGGAACCCACCTCATTAGAGGCTTTTTGAAAAAGTGTGTTCTGAAGATCAAACAATTGCAATTGCTCTGCGTCTAACATGTCAAAGTTTGATTCGATTGGTGCTGCAGCCTGAAAAACATGCTCTGTTAAAGCCGGGTTTGCCAAGCTCCACATCGCAAAAAAAGCAAACCAGCTGAAAAATTGCACAACGCCCAACTTAACCATGGTTGCAGGCATGTTCAGTATATTGGTAAAAATGGTTTTAAACCCACTCGCAGTGTTTGTTTTTTCTTTTTCAAAGGCTTCTAAATCCTGAGGCGGATGTTCGTCTGTTGTAAAAACTGTGTAAAGAATCGAAAGCAAAAAAACAAAGGCTCCAATGGCAAAAGCTACCTTAACAGACATTGGAACAATGCCTGGGGCAGCAGCATCACTAACCCCTAAGCTAGACACAAACCATGGTAAATTACTTGCAATCCAGGTGCCTATGCCTATGATAAGCGTTTGGGTAACGAAACCGTAAGAACGCTGAGAGTCGGGAAGTTTGTCTGCTACCAGCGCACGGAATGGCTCCATGCTAATGTTAATGGAGGCGTCCAGCACCCACAAAAAACCAACAGCGATCCACAAGGTGGGAGAATGCGGCACAGCAAAAAGAGCCACCGAACTGAGAATTGCCCCAATTAAAAAATAAGGCCTTCTCCTTCCCCATCTGGGATGCCAAGTTCGATCACTCAAATATCCAATAATGGGTTGAACAATTAAGCCGGTCAACGGTGCAGCAATCCACAACAAAGGAATGTCTTCTTTAGACGCACCCAGTGTTTGAAAAATACGAGACATAAAGCCTCCCTGAAGGGCAAAGCCAAATTGAATTCCTAGGAAACCGAAACTCATGTTCCAGATGTCCCAAAAACGGAGTTTGTTTTTGATCATTTCGAAACTTATTAGTGATTAACTAATTTTAATTCTAAAAGTGAGAAGTGAATTAATTGTTTCGAACTGCAAACATAAAGGATTTTTTTTAAATCCTAATTTTTTTTTATTTGGTCGATGCCCTTTCTATTAAGGAACATTCTAAAATTTTAGTATCAAAGCTTGCGCTAGGGCTTGAAGATTCCAACTTATTAATCAACATATCTGCAGCCATTTCTCCAATCTCGTCTGCGTGCTGACTGATGGTGCTCAACGTTGGAGAAGAGTATTTAGAAATCACCCCGTCAGTGAAGCAAATGATAGAAACATCATCTGGCACATTTTTATTCAGCTGCTTAACAGCTTTTAAGCCCACTGCACCATAAATTTCGTTTACAGCAAAAATGGCATCTATATTGGGGTGTGTTTTTAGTTTTTCAATGACCTGATTTTCTAAACGAATAAGCTCCTCTTCGCTTCCTTTTTCATCGACTGTCTTAATGATTAGGTCTTCATCAATGGGATAGTTGTTCGCATTCAAAGTTTCTATATAGCCTTGGGTTCTTAGGTAGCCCACAGAAATATGATCTTGAGTTGTGATGAGCAAAATTTGTTTACAGCCTTTTTGTATTAGAAAGTCAGTAGCCAATCGAGCCCCTTGCTTATCATCCACAACCACTTTATCACATAAAATTTCTTCAACCACACGATCGAACAAAACAACAGGCATACCTTGCAGAATGGTTTCATTGATGTGATGAAAGTCTTTTTTGAAAAGGGTTTCTTTTGAAATAGAAAGAATAAAACCATCTATAGGACTGTTGGCTAGGGTTTCCATATTGATCACTTCTTTTTCAAAAGATTCGTTAGAAACCGAAACAATAACATTATACCCCCTATGCATGGCCACCCTATCGATGCCATTAATGACCATGGAGAAAAAATGATGAACAATTTCAGGGATAATAACCCCAATAGTTTTGGATTTTTTGTTTTTTAAACGCAACGCAATATTGTTGGGTTTATAATTGTAAAACTTGGCAAAGGCCTGAATTTTCAACCTCGTATCCTCTCCGATCTCGGAACTGTCTTTTAATGCTTTCGAAACCGTAGATATCGAAACATTAAATTCTTTTGAAATCTCCTTTAGTGTAAGCTTCCTTTTCATTTATAATGGAAAAAAATTGCTGAATTTTCAATCACACAATTAAACCATAAAGATAATAAACTTATTAACACGAAAACGTTTTCGTGCGTTACGAAAACGTTGTAGTGTGTGGACCCCCTTAGAAATGTTATGTTTTGTGAAACTTTTATACATACTTTCGTTATTGAGAAGTGAATTTTTTGTTAAAAAATAATTAATTCTAATTACTACTAAATAACTATTATGAATACAGTTTTCAAAACAGTACTCTACTGCATTTTGTTGTTCATTACACCCTTGGTCTTTGCACAACAAACAGTTGGAGGAACAGTCACCGATGCAGCTTCTGGAGAACCACTCCCTGGCGTTAACGTGATTGTAAAGGGCACCTCAAGAGGTGTGACCTCAGATTTCGATGGAAATTATCAAATTTCTGCCTCACAAGATGAGGTTTTGGTGTTTTCCTACCTAGGCTATTCAAGTCAAGAAATTGCCGTTTCTAGCCTTCAACTCAATGTGACCATGTCGGAAGACCTGGCCGAACTCGAAGAAGTGGTTGTGATTGGATATGGAGAGGTTCGCAAAAAAGACCTCACTGGTGCCGTTGATTTGGTTGGCAGTGACGATTTTTCCGAAGCTTCAATTGTGTCTGCACAACAATTAATTCAAGGTAAGGTAGCAGGGGTATCTGTTGTTACTCCTGGAGGAGCTCCTGGTGAAGGTGCCAAAATTCTAATTCGTGGTGTGGGTTCATTAAACCTTTCCAGCGACCCATTATATGTGGTGGATGGCGTGCCATTAGACAACGGAGGCATCGGAGGTTCTAGAAACGTGCTCAACATCATCAATCCTAATGATATCGCATCGATCAGCATCCTCAAAGACGCATCGGCCTCTGCCATTTACGGTTCAAGAGCAGCCAACGGCGTTGTGATGATCACTACCAAAAAAGGAGCTGTTTCAGATGATTTGACCGTGGAACTCAATACAAGAACTACGTTCAACAATCCGACAGACTATGTGGATGTGCTCACAGCACAAGAATTCAAAGCGGCCATTCAAGCCACTGGCGATGCTGCAAGCATTGCACTTTTGGGTAGTGACGAAACCGACTGGCAAAAAGAAATCTATAGAAACGCTATAACTTCAGACACCAACCTAACCATTAGTGGTGGCATTGAAGGGGTTCCTGTAAGACTTTCTTATGGAAACACTAAGCAAGAGGGAATTTTAAAAAACGATAGTTTTAACAGAAACACTTTCACCCTCAACCTTAGACCCACAAACGCTGCAAAAACCCTTAGATTAGACTTCAATACTAGAGCACAATTCACAAACAACAGTTTTGGAAATAGAGGTGCGATTGGTTCTGCCATTTCCTTCGATCCAACTAAGCCGGTTTTTGATAGTGCATCTCCATATAATAATTACTACACTTGGCTAAAAGATGGTCGTAAACTCAGTTTATCACCCACAAACCCTTTAGCCTTGATCGACCTTACCAATGATGAATCGACCGTGAGACGCTTCATCGTCAACGGAAAACTCGATTATGATTTGCCTAGTGTAAAGGATTTAACAGCAACTGTAAGTGTGAGTTATGATCGCTCAAAAGGCGATGGCGTTAGCACCACAGACAAAAACATTCCAACAGACGAAGTAGGCTTTAATGGTAGCAGAAACACCTACAGCAACCTCACCACAAACAAGCTGATGGAAGCCTACCTGAATTACAAGCTTCCTGTTAATGCTGTTGAAACAAACATTACGGCAGGTTATTCCTACCAATCATTCGAATATGATAATATTTCCTACAACTCTAAAGAAATTTTAAATGCCGACGGCAGCATTAACAGCGACAACTCTATCGAACAAACCTTTGACGATAGAAGTAAAAATGTGTTGCTTTCCTATTTTGGAAGAGCCAATCTAAACTATCAAGATCGTTTGCTCCTAACAGCTACGCTTCGTGCAGATGCGTCCTCGAAATTAAACCCCAACGATCGCTGGGGCTATTTTCCATCAGTGGCCTTGGCTTGGAACCTGCACAACGAATCATTCTTAAATGTTGAGGCCATCGATCAATTGAAGTTGAGAGTTGGATATGGTGAATTAGGAAACGTTAATGGTCTTGGTGACTACACTTTCTTGACTAGATACACCATCAGTAACCTAATGGCTCAATATGGTTTTGGTTCAAATTTCTATAGAACCTATCGTCCATCACCTATCAACAAAGATTTGCGTTGGGAAATTGGAAATACGCTCAATGCGGGTATCGACTTTTCGCTCTTCAACAACAGATTGAGCGGAAGTGTGAATGCCTACTTGAAGAAAACAAAAGACCTCATTGCAACTGCTGTTACTGACCCTTTCACAAACTTTGGTTCTACCATTCCTGCTAACATTGGTGATATGGAAAACAAAGGGATTGAATTTGAGTTAACAGCACTTTTGGCCAATAGTGATGATTTAAGTGTGAGTTTAACCTATAACATGGCCTATAACAAGAACACCATTACTAGGTTAGAGAACATTCAGGCCGTAGGTGATATTGCTGGTGGAGTTGGTAATAAAATTCAGCGTCACGAAGTTGGAAAAGCACCCTATGCTTTCTATGTGTTTAAGCAAATTTATGATGCACAAGGAAAACCAATCGAAGGCTCTTTTGCAGATTTAAATAACGACGGCGTGATTTCATTAGACGATCGTTACTTCTATAAAGATCCCTATGCCGATATGATCATGGGAACAACGCTCAACGTGCGCTACAAAAACTTTGATTTATCTGTTGCAGGTCGCGCAAGCTTTGGAAACTATGTGTATAACAATGGTGCTTCAACAGCTTCCATACAAGGGGCGATGGTCCTAGAAAGACTCGGAAACCAGCATGCTTCATATCTAGACAACGGATTTCAGAACATCTCTGTAAACAACTTGTTGAGCGATCATTTCATAGAAAATGCTTCGTTTTTCAGACTCGACAACATCACCCTGGGTTATAATTTTAAGAAAGCTAGACTTTATGTCACTGCTGACAACCTAGCACTTACAACAAACTACAGTGGAATTGATCCCGAAATTACTGGAGGGATAGACAACAACTTCTACCCAAGATCGACTGCGATTTCGGCCGGAATTAATTATAGATTTTAATACATAAAAAAATGAAAAATATTAAATTTTATATAGGGGCAATTTTAGGCATCACACTTATTGCCTGTCATGACGACCTAAACCAAGACCCTATTGATCCAGATTCATTTACTGAAGTAGATGTTTACAAAAATGCCGATGAGGCCTTGGGCGCCCTCGCCAAAGTATATGGCGGTTTGGCCGTCACAGGACAACAAGGTGCAGCAGGCGATCCCGATATCGACAATAGCATCATTGACGAAGGATTCTCTCAATATACTCGTACACTCTACAACCTCAACGAACTCACTACAGACAACTGTGTTGTGGGTTGGGGAGATGCTGGATTGCCTAATTTACACGAAATGTCTTGGGATGTGAACAACCCTTTCACCAAGGCCATGTATTTTAGACTTTCGCAAGTCGTAACCTTTTCAAACTCATTTATCGAAAACGCATCAGCACTCGATGACGCAAAAGTCACCGAATATATAGCCGAGGCACGCTTCATTAGAGCCTATGCCTACTATCAACTGATGGACTTGTTTGGAAGTGTTCCACTTGTAACACAACTTACGACTGAACTTCCACAACAAGCCAGTCGAGAAGAATTGTTTGCCTTTGTGGAGTCGGAATTGCTAGATTTAGAAACGATCCTGCCACAAGCAAAGTCAGTAGCCTATGGAAGAGTGGATAGAATAGCCGCTTCGGCATTACTATCAAGACTATATCTCAATGCAGAAGTCTTCACAGGAACAGCGCGCTATAATGATGCGGTAACCAAGTCAGAAGTTGTAATCAATTCTGCCTATGCAATCAACACCAACGATGGCAACAACAATGGCAGTGCCTATGACGAACTATTCTTGGCAGACAACAATGTGAATGGTGCTCAAAATGAATTCATTTTTGTAGTGCAATTCGATGGTCTAAACACCCAAACTTGGGGTGGTGCCACATTTATGGTTCATGCACCACTTGGAGGAGAAATGAATCCTGCAGATTATGGTGTTGGCGGAGGCTGGGGAGGCTACCGAACCACAAAAGGATTGGTGGACAAATTCAGCTATGCCGTAACAGCATCAAACGGAAATGGAGAACCAACAGCATGGTCTGATAGCAGAGCCGCCTTCTTCACTCAAGGTCAGAATTATGAAATTGCTAAAATTTCTCCATTCAAAGAAGGATATGCAGTCTCTAAATTCAAAAATGTTGATGTGAATGGCGTAGCCGGAAAAGATTCTTCAGGAAATCATGCCGATTGCGACATTCCAATCATTCGCCTGGCAGAAGTATATCTCAACTATGCCGAGGCGGTTGCCAGAGGCGGAGGTGGAAGTCAAGCCACTGCAGTTGGACTTATCAATGAACTTCGAACTCGTGCCGGTGCTCCAAACATGACCGCTTCAGAGTTTACAAAAGATTTTGTAATGGATGAAAGAAATCGAGAACTCTATTGGGAAATGCTTAGAAGACCTGACCTGATTCGCGACAACAAATTTGTAACTGCAAACTATTTGTGGCCTTTCAAAGCAGGAGTAGCAAACGGAAAAGCGGCCGATAGCCACAGAAACATTTACCCCATTCCAGAAGCCGTATTGCTTGTGAATACAAACCTAAAACAAAACCCAGGATATAATCAATAATATAATTTTTAAAAATGAAAACAATATATAATTTAAAAAACTTGCTGTTAGGAACCTTTGCCATCCTTACAATTATGGCTTGTGAAAAAGAAGACTATCTAATTTTCACCGCCAAAGAACCTGTTGAAAAAGTCGCTTTTACAAACACAATGAGCGAAGTGTATAAAATCACTGAACAAACCAAAACAAGCCTAATCGAAAGGTTGGTATGGAACACTCCCGATTTTGATGCCCCAACAACCATTACCTATGTGGTTGAGGGATCTGATACTGCTGATTTTTCAAGCATTGATTGGACTTCAGGAGACACCTCAGAAAACCAAGTTGGATTAACCGCTGATGCTTTTGTGACTTATGCAGAAGCCAATGCGTTGGATTTTGACCCAAACACTGCTGACACCAACGGTGATCCAAACAACCTCTTCACCATGTATTTTAGAGTAACCGCCCATGCTGGCGACACTGCAGGAGGCAATAGTGTGACTTCAGTTTCTGAAGCCGTTACCATGAACATCGAACTCGTTGAATCTGCTGGCGCCTGTGTTGCTCCTGTGGCAAGCAACTGGGGACTCGTTGGAGACGCCATCAATGGATGGGGTGGTATTTCGAGAGGATTCGCTAACAGTAATGATATTGAATTACAACAAATTGGTGAAAATTTATTCCAAGCCGTCGCTACTGTTTTAAGCGGAGACTTTAAATTTAGACAAGACGGTGGATGGGCCATGAACTTAGGAGACAACAATGGAACTCT
>CAYZFD010000040.1:0-3603 GCA_964477735.1 uncultured Flavobacteriaceae bacterium | reverse complement strand
AGTTTAGACAAGATGATGGATGGGCCATGAACTTAGGAGACAACAATGGAACTCTTGAAAAAGATGGACCAAACATTACAGTTCAAGCTGGAACTTACGACATCAAGCTTGATTTGAATGCTATGTCCTATGAATTGACAAGACTATAATCAAAATCTAAAAGGGCTATCTCTCGAGGTAGCCCTTTTTTTTAAAAAATAATATGCGCCGAATTCTCCTTTTTCTTATTGTTTGTTCTTTTCAACTTCAAGCGCAAATTCAATCAGGCTCGTTTGTGCTTAACCCATCAACATTTGAAGAGGGCGAAACTGTAACCTTAACTGTTTCAGGTGTTAACCCTCAAAATTGGGGCGTAACCGACCTTTATTTATGGGCTTGGTATTTTAAAAACAACAGTACTAATGCTAGTGGAGATGCTGTGAACAATGGCACATGGAACAACTCCAATGAAGCACAAAAACTGACCAACAACGGAGATGGCACTTACAGCTTTACTTTCGTACCCACCCAATTGTTTAACGACAGCAATATCACAAGGATGGGTGTTTTGGTTAAAGCCAAAGACGGAACTGGCGATAAAAAAACACAAGATCATTTGGTTTATGTTGGCAGTGTTCAAGTCAACATTAGCACCCCCTCCACATCCACACTAGTCATAAATAGTGGAGACAACATCAGTGTCTCGGCCACCATGGCCATGGCTGGCACATCAAAAGTGGGTGATTTTTGGGTATATTTCAACAATACCCTCTTGACTACTGGTCAGGGATACCCCAATTTTTCCACAACCATTTCTAATGTCACCCAAAATGGAATTGTAAAAGTAGAAGGGCTTCCTTTTGGCGAAACAGAAAAAGGAACCAGTAGTTTTGAAGTGATTATTGCACCTAACACTACCCTAGCATCCCTTCCACAAGATTTAGAAGAAGGCATAAATTATCACAATGATCCAACAAAGGCTACCCTAGTAGTGAACGCTCCCCACAAAGACTTTATATATGTTGCCGGAAGTTTCAACAACTACAATCCAGACAACAATTACCTAATGAAAAAAGATCCAAATTCTAATTTGTTTTGGTTAGAACTCAACGGACTTATATCAGGAGAAATCTATCATTACCAATACTGGGTTTATCAAATTAGCCCACCAACAAATGCGCCTCAAATCGTGAAAACCGCAGACCCCTATTCAACATTGGTCTTATCACCCTTCGATGATCCCCATATCCCCTCAGCCAATTATCCTAACTTGCCCGCCTACCCAACAGGACAAGAAAGAGAGGTTACCGTACTTCAAACAGCAAAACCAGACTACATCTGGCAAGTCACAAACTTTAACAAACCCGTCGAAGAAGATTTGATCGTATATGAGATCCTTGTCCGCGATTTCGATCAAAACAGCAGTTTTCAAGACCTCATTGACAGAATAGATTACTTTAAAAACCTCAACATTAATGCCATTGAGCTTATGCCTGTTATGGAGTTCGAAGGCAATGAAAGTTGGGGATACAACACCGTGTTTCATCTGGCACTGGACAAATATTATGGAACTGAAAATAAGCTTAAAGAATTCATCGATCTCTGTCATCAAAATGGCATTGCCGTAATATTAGATTTGGCTCTAAATCATGCGTTTGGTAGAAATCCTATGGTGAGAATGTGGATGAATGATCCTGATGGGGATGGTTGGGGTGGTCCCAACACTCAAAACCCCTACTTCAATACAACAGCCAAACACAGTTATTCGGTTGGAGAGGATTTTAACCACCAGCAAATCCTAACTCAAAACTATACTAAAAGAGTTGTTAAGCATTGGATAAACGAATTTAAAATTGATGGAATCCGATGGGATCTAACAAAAGGGTTCACCCAAAATGCACAAGGCAGTGATGCCAACACCAACGCCTACCAACAAGATCGTGTCGATATTCTTAAAACCTATGCTGATTACTCTTGGTCGCTAGACCCCGACCACTATGTTATTTTTGAACACCTAGGCATTGAAAGTGAAGAAAAAGAGTGGGCAAACTATAGGCTAAACGAAGGCAAAGGCGTTATGATGTGGGGCAAAACAATTGACCCATACGCACAACTCATGATGGGTTGGTCTAGCAACAGCAACATCAGTGCTATCGGACATAAAAGCAGATCCCAGTTTCAAGGGAAAAGAGTTATAGGTTATTTCGAAAGCCATGACGAAGAACGCATCATGTTTCGAACCCTGCAATATGGAAATAGCAGCAATACCGCCCACAACACAAAAGCGCTAGAGGTTGCCCTCCAAAGAATGCCTGCCATAGGGGCAATGTCTTTACTAATTCCAGGGCCAAAAATGATTTGGCATTTTGGTGATCTTGGAATGGAGCAATCCCTAAACACCTGCGCTGATGGATCTCAAAATAGCAATATAGATTGCAAGCTTGACACCAAACCACAACCCCAATGGACAAACAATTGGCTCGGCAATACACACAGAAAAAACATATACGATACTTGGTCTAAACTCATTCGCATCAAAACCCACAATGAGGTATTTAGAGGCGATTATGACTACAACACCTACAACTCCAATGGACTCTTGCCTCGCCTTTATGTTTGGAATAACAGCCTAGGCAGCGAAATATTAAAGAATGTAGTCGTGGTTGCCAATTTTGATGTAGTAGCAAAAAGTGTTGCTCCAGGATTTCCCTACACAGGAACCTGGTATGATCTTATTTCGGAAACTAGCTTTGAGGTTAGCAGCACTTCACAAACTGTTGTTTTACAACCTGGAAGTTTTATGGTTTTTGGAAATCAACTTGCAAAGTTAAATCATGAAAAATTCATTTTCACAAATGAAATTGGATTAAGTAAAAACCCCGTCGATCAAAATGTTGAACTGCATTTAACTCCCCAAACACGCCCCTTAAAATGGAATATGTTTGATATGCAGGGTAAAGAAGTCAGTAGTGGAACAATTCCTGCCAAAACAAACAACACCCTAATAAATGCCCCAAACACAAACGGCATCTATCTCTTGCAAATTAGCGCTGATAAATCGATTGTTAAAACCCTTAAAGTTATTAAATTATAGCTATATTAAAGTTTTATAAAATAAAAAAACTTTTAAAATCGGTTTAGTTCAAACAAAGGGGCTTATAAACCTCTTTTTTTAATCAAACTTTCGAATCACTGATTTTTCAGCCTCCTTTTTGCTGCCATCGAAACCCTCAATGCCAGAAACAGTTGTATATTTTAAAAGCTGTCGCTTGTTTGGATGAATATGTCGAAAGGCACTCTGGCACATCAGTGTGGCTTCATGAAAACCACAAAGAATGAGCTTTAGCTTGCCAGGATAAGTATTCACATCACCAATGGCATAAACACCTGGAATATTGGTTTGATAATCAAGGGCATTATTGACCTTGATGGCATTTTTTTCAATCTCCAATCCCCAATTTTCTAGAGGTCCAAGCTTAGGACTGAGACCAAAAAGAGGAATAAAATAATCTGTGTCTACACTTAGAGTTTCGGTTTCCCGCTGCAGGGTAACGGCCAACAAATGTTCTTCGCCTTCAAGACCTACAACTTCAGCCGGAGTGATAAGTTGAATGTGACCATTGT
>CAYZFD010000039.1:10445-13481 GCA_964477735.1 uncultured Flavobacteriaceae bacterium | reverse complement strand
GATAGGTCACAGGTGTAAAGGCAGTAATGTCATAGCCGAGTGATACTAATTACCCATAGGCCTATCGTACGCTTTTTTTTGAATGATTAAACTTTTGCACTTATTTATTGTATTTTATTTATTCTCACTATGTTAACTTATTTGTGAAGCGCTGCTTCACTTCATTGCTTGCAATGAATAACGACAAGGTGGTTATTGCATTGGGGCTCACCTCTTCCCATACCGAACAGAGAAGTTAAGCCCAATAGCGCAGATGGTACTGCCACTCGGTGGGAGAGTATGTCACCGCCTTCTTCGAGACCCTTCAGGCCTAGCTTGAAGGGTCTTTTTTTTTACTCAGTATTGATTCACGGTTTTGTGATTTTAAATCATAGACATTTTTTAACTTTTGTCGATTATTTTCCTTTTCACAAAATTTCTCTATTAGATGGCACTGTCTGCCTAGGTGGAGCGTATAGGTCACCGCCTTCTTCGAGACCCTTCAGGCCAGTCTTTTTTAATTTGCTTTTTAAACTATAAAACACAAACCTTTTTCTTAATTTTACGCTTTAAACCTATGTTGAATGCCCCTCTACTCATTTAAATCTCCCCAAAAAAAACTCATAGTTCCCAATCCGGTAATCGAATTGATTTTGCCAGTGAAATTCAAAAACTAAAGAAGGAAAAAAATGCAGTTATTTTGGCGCATTATTATCAAGTTAAAGAAATTCAAGATCTGGCAGATTACTTAGGAGACAGTTTATATTTGGCGAAGGCAGCGCAAAAGGTGAATGCAAAAACAATTGTTTTTGCTGGGGTTCATTTTATGGCTGAAACTGCCAAAATCATCAATCCTTCAAAAAAAGTTTTACTTCCCGACCTTAATGCTGGTTGCTCCTTGGCCGATTCTTGTCCGCCTGATCAATTTGCTGCTTTTAAGGCTCACTACCCCGAGGCTCTTGTTGTTTCTTATATCAACTGTTCTGCCGAAATCAAGGCCATGACCGATATTGTTTGCACTTCTAGTAATGCTGTGCGCGTCATCAATTCCATTCCTAATGATCGGCCTATCATTTTTGCACCTGATCGAAACTTAGGCCGCTATCTCATCAAAGAAACCGGCCGTGATTTAATTTTATGGGAAGGTTCTTGTGTTGTGCATGAAGCTTTTTCTTTCGAAAAAATTCTGGCTTTATCTAAAGAACACCCCAACGCTAAGTTTATTGCTCATCCTGAATCTGAGTCTCAAGTGTTGGATTTTGCCCATTTCATTGGTAGCACATCAGCTTTGTTAAGTTTTGTTCAGCGTGATGAGGCCGAGTCCTATATTGTGGCGACTGAGGCAGGGATATTACATGAAATGAAAAAACGAGCTCCTCATAAAACTTTTATTCCTGCGCCAGTGGAAGATGATACCTGTGCGTGTAGTGAATGTGCTTTTATGAAGCTCAACACACTCGAAAAACTATATTGGTGCCTGAAAAATGAAACTTTCGAAGTTGTACTTGACCCCGCTTTGATCACTCAAGCAAGAGCTCCGATTCAGAAAATGTTGTCTTTAGGATAGTTTAAAATGAAAGCAGATATATTGGTTATAGGATCTGGTATAGCGGGCTTGTCATACACCCTAAAGATTTCCGCCCTTCTACCACGTTCTAAAATCATTCTTTTGTCTAAGCGTAATCTTTTAGAAAGCAACACCAGATATGCGCAAGGCGGGATTGCTGTTGTTTCTGATTTAAAATTAGATTCTTTTGAGAAACATATTGCCGACACCCTAAAAGCTGGTGACGGATTGTGCGACAATGATGTGGTTAATTTTGTTGTTCGGGAAGGTCCTGATCGCTTGCAAGAGCTTATCAACTGGGGTGCCCAATTTGATCAGGATTTAAACGCCCTACACCTCGAGAAAGAAGGTGGGCATTCGGCCCATAGAATTGTGCATCGCAAAGATCAATCGGGCTATGAGATTCAAAAATCATTAATTGCCCAAGTGCGTAAACTTCAGAATGTTACTGTATTAGAAAATCATGTTTTGGTAGATTTAATTACAGATCATCACCTGAAAGAATTTAATTTCAACCGTTGTTATGGGGCCTATCTAATTTCACTAATCGACCAAAGGACCATCAAGATTACAGCTAAAATTACAGTGCTTTCAACTGGTGGCGCTGGGCAAGTGTATGCCCACACGACCAACCCAGAGGGAGCCACTGGTGATGGCATTGGGGCTGCCTATCGTGCTAAAGTTAACATTAGCCATTTACAATATGTTCAGTTTCACCCCACGGCTTTTTATCCAAAAGTTAATGGAAATACCTTTTTAATTTCTGAAGCCGTACGTGGTGCCGGAGCCAAACTGATTGACAAGGAAGGGACTAGGTTTATGAAAAAATATCATAAGCGAGCAGAGTTATCCTCCCGCGATATTGTGGCGCGTGCCATAGAAATTGAACTTAAGAAAAGTAGCCAACCTTTTGTGTTTATAGACGCCAGACATTTCCCAAAAAATGATTTTAAAAATCGTTTCCCTAACATTTATAAAACCTGTGTTTCAGCGGGTTATAACCCTGATTCACAACCCATTCCAGTGGTACCTGCGGCCCATTATTTTTGTGGGGGTGTGAAAGTTGACCATCTAGGCAGAACTTCCCTATCTGGTTTGTATGCCATTGGGGAATGTAGCCACACTGGACTTCATGGTGCCAATCGTTTGGCCTCTAATTCCTTACTAGAGGCTTTGGTTTTTTCTCATAGAGCCAGTTTGTCTTCTCAAAATGAACTTTCAAAATGTGAGATTTCAGATGATTTTTTTGACAGCATTCCCGACTGGAATGATGCCTTTACGGTTACCAACAAAGAGTTGCAAGCAGTAGAAAAATGTATTGATGATATTCAGCGGCTGATGAGTCAGTATGTAGGAATTTTTAAAACAACGCTTTCTCTTGGGCATGCCGAAAATGAATTGTTTGCGATCTATAAGAAAGTGACACATTTATATCAACTTCACAAATTAACCCCACGTTTGTGTGAACTCAGAAACTTAGTCAGTGTGGC
>CAYZFD010000039.1:5104-10345 GCA_964477735.1 uncultured Flavobacteriaceae bacterium | reverse complement strand
CGTTTGTGTGAACTCAGAAACTTAGTCAGTGTGGCATACCTCATCGTAAAACTGTCACAACAAACGATTCAAAACAAAGGTGTTTTTTACAATCAAGATTATGCATAATTCTTTTTATAAACTCCATCAAAATGCCCTTTCACATTTTATTGGAGAGGCGCTGAAAGAAGATCTAAAAGATGGTGATTTTAGCAGTTTAGCTGTTTTTTCTGATTCCACTATAGGCAGTTTAAATATGATTATTAAAGAACCTGCTGTGTTGGCTGGTGTGGAGTTGGCACAAAAAATATATGCCAATTATGATTCCTCTATTCAAACCAATATTTTGGTTCAGGATGGGGAGGAAGCCCAAAGTGGGGTTACCGTTTTAACGGCCTATGGACCAGTGAGATCTCTGCTTGCCACGGAGCGCCTTGTGCTCAACTGCATGCAGCGCATGTCAGGAATTGCAACGCTTACGCGCCATCTGACTCAAAAAATTGCGCACACGAATTGCCAACTTCTAGACACACGCAAAACCACACCTAACTTTCGTTATCCAGAAAAATGGGCGGTTTCGATTGGTGGGGGTGTCAATCACCGTATGGGCTTGTTTGATATGATCATGCTTAAGGACAATCACATTGACTTTTGTGGTGGAGTTGAAAAAACACTGCAAGTGGCCTTTGAATATTTGGAAAGGACTAGGATAAGCTTGCCTGTTGTTATTGAAACACGAAACCTGGAAGAAGTGCGCAGCTGTCTTAACTTTCCACAACTCCATAGAATTTTGTTAGACAATATGTCGTTAGACCAACTGCACCAAGCTGTAGAGATTGTTGGCGGAAATATTCCTACTGAGGCCTCAGGTGGAATTACAAGTCAAAACCTTGTGGCTGTTGCAGAAACAGGTGTAAATTATGCTTCATTGGGCGCATTAACGCATTCGGCCCGAAATATTGATATTAGCTTTGTAGCTTTCAACTAGTGCCTTCAATTCACAACCACCCGCCTAACACAAACCCTAGCAGGATGGCAATGAAATTTCGTGCTTTGAGTTTGTGATTGTTATTGCTTTCAAACAAAATAGTGGTGGAAACATGGAGCAGCACCCCCACTCCGACAGCCAGTATCGGGTTTGAATATTTTGGGTCAAAACCTTGGTTATATAAAAAAGTGCCTAGAGGTGTCATTAAACCAAAAAGCAATAAAAGCCCATAGCTCTTCAGGTTTTTGTATCCTGTTTGTGAAAGTAACCAGCCAAGCACCAAAACAATAGGAATTTTGTGTAATGACACAGCCCAAACTGCCCCATCGTGATTGGGAAGCACACTCCCTTCCACCAAAGCATGAAGACCTAGACTCAACAGCAATCCCAAAGGTAGCCCTTTTTGATGATGAATGTGGCCATGTTCAGCACCTTTAGAGGCGGTTTCTAGAAGCAGTTGCAACAATAACCCCCCTAAAACCCAGGCACCAATCCAGTGATTTTGAGTGTCTGTAAAGAGTGTGGGCATTAGTTCAAAAACCAAAACTGATAGCAAAAAAGCGCCACTAAAAGCGAGAAGCAATTTGGCCTGTTGACTTTTGACATCAACAGGTGCCCAAACACTTAGGCCAGCCAGAGCAACGGCAATAAAAGGCAATCCGTAAAGCATCATACTGTAAAAATAAGTAATAATCTTGGAGAATGGTGAGGTGAAAATGCATTGAGCTTATAATCACCCAATACCTCTAGAAGGGTTAGATCTGCAGCTTCGAACATTGTCTCAAAATCTTTGAGTGTTAGTGCGCTTACCTGCTCTTCAAACTTGTAATGGGAGCCGCTCTCAATGACTTCAATTTTTTTATGAATGAAACCTTTTGAAATATTACGTTGAATTTTAAAATCAATACCATCTTCAGAAATAGTTTCATCGGTGATCAGATTTTCACTGACTTGGGAAACATTTAAATAATCCAACACTCCAATTCCATAAGGCTTAAGGTTTTGACGAAAAGCCTTTAGCGTTTGTAGATTGCCCTGATGATTAAAATACCCAAAGCTTGTAAAAAGATTGAAAAGAGCATCAAATTGCACTTCCATAGGGAGGCGCATGTCGTGTTTTAAGAAACTTAGCCTTTCCGAACTAAACTGTTGAGCAAAATTTATGTTGTTCTCAGACAAGTCAATTCCAGTGACATTAAACCCGAGTTGCTCAAGTGTGATGGCGTGTCGCCCTCTGCCACAAGCCACATCGAGTACTTGCGCATTTGGTGTGATGTTTAAATAAGCACTTATTTCGCGAATGAAAGTAGCAGCTTCGTTGTGGTCTCGATGTTTGTATAAGAGATGATAGTAGGGGCTGTTAAACCAGGTAGAAAACCAATCTTTTTTGTTAAGCTGTGTGTTTGCACTCATCCGCTACAAAAATATAAAATCATCACTTTTTATTGATAAGACTTCTACACTTTCTCACTGTTGCTTTTTAAAATCAACTTTTTATCCAGGGTTAAGGCTCCAAAATATAGACTGCCCACGGTTCAAGTTTTGCCGATGTTCGGTAAATGGCGCTGATGCGCGAGAATAAAAGCCCAAATTCCTTTCGAAAAGTGTATTTTTGAAACTCATTTTAGATTGAATGGAAAAACAATTTAGCATGGTGGCCAAAACCTTCTTTGGTTTGGAAGAAATATTGGCGAAGGAACTTTTGCAATTGGGGGCTCAAAAAATTGAAACTGGCGTGCGTTCTGTGACTTTTGTTGGTGACAAGGGCTTTTTATATAAAGCCAACTTATGTTTACGAACAGCCATTCGCGTTCTTAAACCTGTGGGCGTTGTGCATGCGCGTTCAGACAATGCTTTATATGAGGTGATGTTTAACTTTCCATGGGAAGATTTTTTAGAGGTTGATCAAACCTTTATGTTTGATGTAACCTTAAATAGTGATTATTTCAACCATTCTTTATTTGTGGCCCAAAAGGCCAAAGATGCACTGGCAGACCGTTTTAGAAAATTGAATGGCCGTCGCCCTAATGTGTCGCTAGATGCCCCTGATATGCGTTTTCATTTATATGTTCATCAAGACCGCTGCGAAATTGCTCTAGATGCCTCCGGAGCTGCACTAAACCAAAGAGGTTATCGAAGTGCCACCAACATAGCGCCAATCAATGAGGCTTTGGCCGCTGGCATGCTTTTGCTCACAGGTTGGGATGGGCAGTCTGATTTTATAGATCCCATGTGTGGCAGTGCCACAATTCCTATCGAAGCGGCCATGATTGCTTGTAATATTCCTGCCAACATTAACCGCAGCCATTTTGCTTTTGAGCGATGGCCAGATTGGGATGAGGAATTGTATCTAAAAATAGAAGCTTCGGCGCTTAACAAAATCCGTGGTTTTGATTACCAAATTTTAGGTTACGACAAGGCACCTTCTGCGATTAGAAAGGGTCAGCAGAATATTGTCAATGCCCGTTTGGAAGACTTTATCACCCTTAAGCAAGCCGATTTTTTTAAAACCCAAAAAACATCTGACACGCCCCTTCAACTTTTGTTTAACCCTCCCTACGGAGAGCGACTTGCCATTGATATGGAAATATTTTATAAAAATATTGGCGACACGCTCAAGCAATCATACCCTGGCACTGAGGCTTGGTTTTTAACAGCTAATCTCGAAGCACTTAAACATGTGGGTTTGCGGACTTCTAGAAAAATTAAGCTATTCAATGGCCCGTTAGAGTGTCGTTTGGTGAAATATGAAATGTATAGTGGCTCAAAAAAAATCTCTAAACAAAAATACTGATGAAAAAATCAACGCAAGCACTTTTGTTCAACTTCATTTGCTTCGGTCTATTGTTTTTGTTTTTTCGCTATGTGGTGGGCGGTTTAATTCCGCTTCCCTATCTGCCTCTAGTTCTTGGATCGGCAGTGTTGGCCAGCTTTGTAGCACCCAAGTTTTTGGTGAAACAGGAAAACGACAGAGAAGTTTTATATATTAAATTTCCCTTTTTAAAATCAGCAAAGAAACTGTAGGATTATCGGTTTTTTTTGTAAAGCGGCAACTGATACATGAGAGTGTAATTCATCCCCACACCCACACTATTTCCTTCGTTGATTCGATGGTATCCTGGAATGTATAGATTCGAAAAATTTTGAGGATTTTTTTGGCTTAGTAATCGGTTTAGCCTAAAACTCAAGCCCATGTATAAATTGTGTAGCACTTCGGCTTTAAGGCCCAAAACAAATTCTATCCAATGTGCAGAAAGGCCATCATAAACACCGATTTGCCTGCCTTCAGTAACCATGGGTTCATTCCAATATTGGTCGCGACTGTGCACCTGATAGGCATGTAAATTTTGTTGGTGGGCACTCACGCCATATCTGAAACCAACCAAAATTTGATTTTCCATTCCTGCCCAGTTTTGATACACATTGACCTCAGGCCCCAATCGAAGGTAGGTGCCTGTGGTTGAAAAGTCGAGCACTTCGGTTGACACTCGTTTGGATTCATACCCCAATTCACCTGCCACATACCAACGTTTGCTGATGCGATAGTCTGCTACAAGCTCCCATCCGCGGTATTCTTTTTCAACCAATCCCCTAATGGGTTTGCTTAAATCGATACCCATCCTCAATCCATATCGTTCTTTAAAAACAACAGTATCCAAGCTTTTTTCTTGCGAAAGAAGCATTGATGAAAAAAGAATTAAAATGCTATTAATGCAAAATTTTAACATGGGCACTTGTTTCGGAATCTAGGGTGTCTTTTATGATCAATATTTGTTGAATCCAATTGTTGACGTCATTAATGGTTTCAACTTTCTCTAGTTTAAAGTTGATGCCATATCCGCAGGCTCGGCTCACAAAATATTCTTGAATTTGATATTCAAACTTCACCTGATCATTGTTGGCGCTGTTTTCATCTTGACTATTGTTGGTAAAAACAAAATCCGTAGAGTTTTGTGTTGTTCTTAGTGGGATTGCAATGGAGTCGGTGCTTTTTAGGGCATATAGACTATCTGTCCCCACTCCCTTTATTTGAAGGTTTGATGTGGTTTTTGGCAAACTTGGATTAGCGGCGTCATAAAAACGTATGATGAGGTGTGGGGTAGGAGGTATGCCTTCTGCACAAATGTCGTCGGGCTCACAAGCCGCTAAAACAAAAGCAAGGCTGGCTAGAAGCAAACAATAAAGGTTGATTTTTTTAATGGGTTTCATTTCTCGTTAAAAGTACAACATTTTCAACGTGTTGGGTGTGTGGAAACATGTCAACGGCTTGAGAG
>CAYZFD010000039.1:2503-5004 GCA_964477735.1 uncultured Flavobacteriaceae bacterium | reverse complement strand
GCATTTTCTTTGGCAGCAATCACAGCTTCGGGAACACTTTCTACGCCCACCACTTTTCGACAGTGTTTAGAAACAAACTGAGCAATAGTGCCTAAACCGCTATACAAATCAAATACCAATTCATGACCTTCAAGTTGTGCATATTGCCGAACGATCTTATAGAGTTCATAGGCCTGGTTGCTATTGGTTTGATAGAAAGATTTGGCATTGATTTTAAAGCGTAAGCCTTCCATTTCCTCGGTAATATATGATTGACCGTGGAAGCAATGTATGGTTTGATCATAGAGGGCGTCGTTGCCTTTTGTGTTGATCACATATAACAAGCTGTTTATTGCTGGAAACTGATTTCTTATGGCTTCTAATAATAATTTTATTTGAGCAACATCCTCCTCAAAAAACTGGATCAAGACCATAACTTCTCCGATGCTGCTTGTGCGAATCATCATGGAGCGAAGCAAACCCGAAGGGTTTTTTGGATCGAAAAAGGTCAAGTTTTTTTGAATGGCCCATTCTCGCACAAAAAGTCTGATGCTGTTCGAAGGTTCTGGTTGCAAATGACATTCCTCTAAATCAATTACTTTGTCCCAGCGCCCAGGCTTGTGAAACCCTAAGCCATTGCGATTGAGATTTTCGTCGTTTCCTTGCACTTCTGCTTGCGTGAGCCAACGACTATTCGAAAAAGAAAATTCCATTTTGTTGCGATAATAGTAGGGTGTTTCGCAACCCAAAATAGGAGTGGTCTTGCGTGGATTCACCTTACCAATTCGCATGAGGGCATTTTCAACTTCGGAGTCCTTATATTTTAGCTGTGTTTCATAATTTAAATGCTGCCACTTGCAGCCTCCACATTCACCAAAGTGAATACATTTTGGCGTTACGCGATTTTCAGACTGGTGGTGAAAATGAACCACTCGTCCCTCATAATAGCGACGTCTCTTTTTAAAAGTTTCGATATCGACCACATCGCCAGGAACCGCTCCTTCAACCAGCAGCACCATGCCGTCATCTGTTTTTCCGATACTTTTGCCTTTGACGCCCAAATCCACAATTTGAACTTTTTCAAAAAGACGCTGCTTATTTTTTCTTGACATGCCAGCAAAAATACCACTTTAGTGTCGTTTATTGGCCACCAAAAATTTTATAAAAATCATGTTGTTAGGGGTTAAGAATATTCAGCTTCATGACAATTTGGTTAGGCTTTAAGTTTAAACCATTGGGCTTATTCTTGTTATTTTTAGAGAGCCAAAGGAATCATCCTTGGCATATTGACCTTCGATTTTCTGTAAATATTCATCTGTGGCTTTGCGACAACCTCCCCAATCATAATAGTCATCTAAAATCAAGCTCCCACCAACTACAAGATTAGGAAAAATCTGCTCCAAGCAAGTTTTTACGGGATCATACCAATCTACATCAATATGAGCAAATGCTACCGGCTTGCAAATTTTCATGGTGTCTTGAACCAATCCCTTTATTAGCACTACGTGATCTTTTTTGCAGTCGATGTTAAAATGAGATAAATTCGATTGCACGATTTCAAACAAATTCTTCTCATAGCCATAATACTTTTGTCCTTTTAAACCTGACGATTTACCTTCAACAATGGTTTTGTAGCGATGATGAACATCGTCTGTATCTTCTTTTGTTGGCGGCGGAATCATTCCAAAAACATCATAGATGTAAAAAGGGCGCTCATGGGCTTTTTGTTTAGAAATTAAAATGGAAGTTCCCCCTAAAGCACAGCCAGCTTCAATAAATATCCCTGGAAGTTTGTTGTTGTTGATTTCGTTGCAGGTGTTGATGATGCTGATGAGTTTTTTTTTAGACAGATAGGTGAGTCCCTTGTCAATTAGAGTATTCACCAAAGCTTTTTCTTGTGGTTTTAACTTTGAAAGCATCCTAAAGACCTTAGGCCACTCTAGTAGTAAACGGATTTTGTTTCTCAGTTTTAGAATCATTTTTTTCTGGTTTTTTATCTATCGATGATTAAGAAACGATTCAGGACCTAAAGTTAAGGCTTTTCATCTGACCTCTCTTTGTGCCGTTTAATCTAATTCATTTTACAGCTCCATTGTATTTTTTTGTATCGTTGATTTCTTATAAATCATTCAGTGTCTTTTGTATTCTTTTTAAGCTGAATCTTGTTATATTCTAAATGATTTTCCTTAATTTCCTTAATTTCACAACAATTCAGCTACTTTTTCTTAAATTAGGCTAAAATTCTAAAAAATGAAACGCATCAAATTTGTTTATTGGCTTTCCTTATTGTTAATATTTAGCACAGGAGTTGCTCAAAAAAAATCAAAAAAAACCGTAGATCCTGATCTTTCAGGTTTAACATTTAGAAGCGTAGGCCCTGCCTTTATGTCGGGCAGAATTTCTGATATTGTAATCCACCCCAACAACCCACACATTTGGTATGTGGCTGTGGCTTCGGGAGGCGTTTGGAAAACCGAAAATGCAGGAACAACTTGGCAAGCGCTCACAGAAAATGAGAAATT
>CAYZFD010000039.1:0-2403 GCA_964477735.1 uncultured Flavobacteriaceae bacterium | reverse complement strand
GCCACAGAAATTGTGATGGATCCTCGAAACGACCGTGTTTTGTATGCCGCCACCTGGCAGCGCCACCGTAATGTGGCGGCCTATATGGGTGGTGGCCCAGGTACTGCCCTTTATAAAAGTATTGATGGAGGAGACTCTTGGTTTAAGCTTACTAAAGGGCTTCCTTCGGGAAATTTAGGGAAAATTGGCTTGGCCATCTCTCCGATGAATCCCGATGTGCTCTATGCCGCTATTGAGCTCGAAAGAAGACAAGGTGCAGTATATCGCTCAGCAGATCAAGGGCGTAGCTGGACAAAAATGTCAAATACAGTTTCTGGAGGGACTGGCCCCCATTACTACCAGGAATTGGTGGCTTCCCCTCATGTTTTTGATAAAATTTATTTGATGGATGTGCGGGTGAAAATTTCTGAAGACGGTGGTAAAACTTTTTCAACCATGTTTGAAGGCGACAAACACTCCGACAACCACAGTTTGACCTTTAACCCAAAAGACCCCAACTATTTGTTGGTGGGGACCGATGGCGGAATCTATGAGTCATTCGATGACACAAAATCTTGGAAATTTGTAAGCAACTTACCGCTCACCCAATTTTATAAACTGGCCGTTGATGATGCAACGCCATTCTACAATATTTTTGGTGGCACCCAAGATAACAATTCTCAAGGTGGGCCATCTCGTACGGTGAGTCGAGACGGAATATCTAACAGTGATTGGTTTGTTTTGCTAGGGAGTGATGGTCATCAGCCTGCTACAGAACCTGGAAATCCTGATATCGTATATGCCCAATCTCAACAAGGAAACTTGCACAGAGTAGATCGGACCACTGGGGAAGCAGTTTATATACGGCCACAAAATGCTTTAGACGAACCCTATGAAAGATTCAACTGGGATGCCCCCATTTTAGTAAGCCACCACGACCCCAAGCGCTTGTATTTTGCCTCCCAACGCGTGTGGCGCTCAGAGAATCGGGGGGATAGCTGGAAGCCCATCTCTGCTGACCTCACCAAAAATGAAGAACGTTTAGACCTACCCATAATGGGACGTCAGCAAAGTTGGGATGCTGTTTGGGATGTATATGCTATGTCCACTTACAATACCATCACTTCACTATCAGAATCTGCCCAAGATGAAAATGTTTTATATGCCGGCACCGACGACGGAATTTTTCAATATACCAAAAATGGTGGAACCACTTGGACTAAAATAACTGTTGATCAAATGCCTGGTGTACCAGCCTCAGCGTTTATCAATGACATTAAAGCCGATTTGCACAATGTGAATGTTGTTTATGTTTCATTAGACAATCACAAATTTGGGGACTATAAGCCCTATTTTTATAAGAGTGTAGATGGTGGAAAAACGTGGAAGAACATGACCAAAGGTTTGCCTGAAAACAGTATGGTTTGGCGTATGGTTCAAGATCATGTGAATCCTAATTTGCTGTTTTTGGGAACCGAATATGGTGTTTATGTTTCGTTAAATCAAGGAGAGTCGTGGTTGAATTTTTCGAATGGCTTACCCACCATTCCAGTGCGGGATTTAGCCATCCAAAAAAGAGAAAACGATTTGGTGATTGCTACTTTTGGTCGTGGGTTTTATGTGCTCGACGATTACAGTCCATTGCGGACTCTAAATAGCGATGGTAGCCAACAACAAACCACTTTGTTCAAGCCGCGTCCTGGTTTGCAATATCAGCCGCTACGTGGAGGGACTTCGAGTCAGGGGGCTGCTCATTTTACGGCAAAAAATCCACCTTATGGAGTTGTGTTTTATTATTATTTGAACGATGAAGCCATCACTTTGTCGAGCCAACGAAAAGATCGCGAAAAGGAATTGAATAAAACCAATCAAAACATTCCGTTTCCAGGTTGGGAAGCCCTTGAAAATGAAAAAAATGAAGCCAAAACAGAAGCAGTGTTGTTTATCCAAGATATGTCTGGTGACGTAGTGTCACGAATCAAGATGCCTTATAAAAAGGGTCTCAATCAAGTGGCATGGAACATGAGGAAGCGATTGGTGTCATCTCTAATTCCTGAAACCAACTCGAACGAATATGCCGCTAGCATTGATGTGGCACCAGGAACTTATCAAGCCACCTTATATAAACAGAAAGGTGGTGATTTCGAGGCTTTAACAGCTGCTGTGTCTTTTGAGGTGGTTAAGATAAGGCCCCATGTACTTCAAAACCCATTGTCCTCAAAGATTGAAAGCTATACGGCTGATTTACTTGAACTCAACACTAAAGTAGATGCTATGGTTCACAAACTTGAAAAAGCTGAAAACAAAATAAAATCTTATGCTACAGCTTTAGACTTGTTGCCTCGCCACGCACCTCAGTTGAGCGAGCAGTGGCATGCAGTCAAAACCAGTTTGGATCGAATAAAACTAAAGATGTATGGAAGT
>CAYZFD010000038.1:11900-14167 GCA_964477735.1 uncultured Flavobacteriaceae bacterium | reverse complement strand
CATCAGAGATGGCAGCAGTAATGGCAGCTGCTGAAAAGTCGTCACCACTTGCACCATTGGCTCGAAGTGCCATTCTTAATTTAAGGCTATTGGCCAATTGCTTCCAAGCTTGTAAGTCACCATTAAAAAATAGGTCGTTGTCTGTTAACAAGTCAACACCAACGCCTGTTCCTGTTTCACTTCCAATAATTCCAATGGCTTGGTCTAAGCCTGCTATGACCCCTTTGTAGATGTCTTTTTGTGAATCGAACTTAGGGGTGATGATGTCAGGGTTCGATGCCTCTGCGAAGGGCACCATTCCAAAAGTATCTGAATAGAGTTGATAATATAGCCCTTTCATGATGAGGAAAATGGAATAAAATTTATCATTGTCGAACAAGCCATCTTTCTTCACTAGGTTTTCGAAAGCCGTGAGTGAAGTGTTATAGCCCGCCATCCAGTCATAAACGGCATTGGTATAACCTGCGCTGTAGGCATAGCCTAAACCGTCATTCCACCAGTTGGCACTATAGCCAAAGGCGTGTTGCCCTGCAAACCTATCGGCATGAATGAGTGGACCTCTCCAGTAGGGGTATCTGTTGGGTGCGAAAAGTGCTGTTTGTAAGTTCGTTACAAAGAATTTTGCACTCGCTTCACTGGGTAAAAACCCGTCGGGTTTTGTGTTTATTTTTTCAAAGTCTTTGGTGCATGATAGCAACATGGCCATCATGGTAAATCCTAAAACAATTATTTTATTTTTCATCTTGTTTAATTTTTTAAGTTTAAAAGTTTAGGGTTAGATTCAAACCCAAACTTCTAACAGTGGGTAAGTTTCCTGAGTTGATGCCTTGTCCAGGCAAGCTGGTTCCGAGGTTGTTTTCAGGGTCGATGTCTTCGGCTTCTTTCATAAGGAAAAACAAGTTTCGTCCAATCAACTGAATGGATGCGCTTTGTAGCCCAATTTTATTAGCGTTGGGAATGAAATATCCTATAGCCAGTTCTCTTAGTCGAACATTGGTTTGGTCATAAACATAGTTTTCGGCAATTCCAGCCATAGCACTCCAATATTGCTGACCAGTAATTGAGTTGGTGTTGGCCGCATTGGTGCTGGTATTCATGCCGTCAACCACTACGCCACTTTCGCGATATTGCAAACTTCTGGCCGAAACCCCTTGGCTATCTAAATAGGCAGAAGTTGCCGAATATATTTGCCCTCCAATTCTGGCATCGATAAGAAATGACAAAGTGAAATCGTTGAGTTGAAAACTGTTTTGCCATCCACCCAGCCAGTCGGGTTGGGCACTTCCAAGATATTTATCAGGGGTAGAGGCCACTGGAATTCCGTTGGCGTTAACCTTTTTGTTGCCTTTGTCATCGGTGTCCCAAACAGATCCATAAAAATCTCCGATGCCTCCACCAACTTGTGCTCTACTCGAAAAGTTGCCGCTGTTTGTGCTGTTATAGTTAAGGTACTCTATCCCATCAATGAGTTTCACAAGTTTGGTCTTGTTTTGGGAGAAGAACAAGCTCGAATTCCAAGAAAAATTGTCGTTTTGAATGGGTGCGCCTCTAAGTGCTACTTCGATTCCTTTGTTGGTGATTTCCCCTACGTTGATTCTATAGAATTTATAACCAGTAGCGGGCGAAACAGGCAAATCAAAGATGAGGTCGTTGGTTTTGTTGTTATAAACAGATATGTCTAAGCCTAAACGATTTTTTAACATGCTCACTTCCAGTCCTACTTCTGTTGAGGTTACCGCTTCTGGCAACAAGTCTAAGTTGAATTTAACGTCTGGAGCACTAAGGGTGGTTCTGCCCAGGTAGCCTTGGCCAGCCACATTAAAGTAATCATAAATTTGGTAGGGTGCAGTGTCGTTTCCTACCTCGGCCCAGCTTCCGCGAAGTTTCACCAAATCGAAAGTGTTGTGCTCGGGATCAATAAATTGATGTAACAAAGCCGAAACACTGGCCGAACTATAGAAATAGGAATTGTTTCCTGACTTCAGTGTTGAAGACCAGTCATTTCTAGCGGTTAAGTCAACATACAAAAAGTTGTCGTAGGCAAAATTGGCAGAACCGTAAAGCGAATTAACTTTCTTTATGGCCAAAGGCAATTCATTTGGAGGTGAAGGATTGGCAAGGTTGGCAAAGAAGAATTTTGTAGGAATTCTAAAATTTTCACCAAAGTTTGAGATACCTTCAGTAGTTCGTCTCGAAAGATTTCCTCCAACATTGGCCACCAAATTCAACTTGTCTGTGATGTCGGTTTTGGCTGTAATGAGAAGTTC
>CAYZFD010000038.1:9786-11800 GCA_964477735.1 uncultured Flavobacteriaceae bacterium | reverse complement strand
TGGCCACCAAATTCAACTTGTCTGTGATGTCGGTTTTGGCTGTAATGAGAAGTTCGGAATTTAGCTCACCATAGTTGTTTTCGCTTTTGGTCATTCTACCCGAGCTGTAGAAATGATGTCCAGGTTTGTTGATAGACACTCTTTTAATGTTTGTGGCATCTGCCCCAACGCGGACAAAGGCACTTAACCAATCGTTGAACTGGTAATCAATTTTGGTAAAGGCTAAAAAGCGATTTCTTCTTTCGTCGTTTACATCGTGGCGTAACATCCAGTAGGGGTTCGCAGTGCTAGAGCCAGGGCCCGCATAGTTGATGACTCGATATTCATCTGCTGATCCAGGGTTGTCGGCTTGAAATTTTTCTAAATCTCTCACGTCAACACTTCTGGGCATACCATAAACGTAATAGATAACGCCTTCGCTACCAGCACCTTGTCGGTTGGTAACTTCTTGAATATAGTAAGTAGCCTTAGCATCTATCGACAGTTTATCAGACAGTTGTGATGTGCCTCTAAGGTTAAAGTTGTGGCTATTCAAGTCTGAATTTGGAAGAATAGATTCAGTGTTGTTGTTGGTATATGAAAACCGGAGTGATCCGTTTTCAGACCCTTTGTTTAGAGATACCGAGGTGATGGCCTTAACTCCAGTGGTGAAAAAGTTTCTCACATTGTTGGGCTGCGCATCATAGGCTTTGTTTTGGCCTGTGAAGTAGAGTTGTTGTGAGCCATCCATTTTAGCCCCCCACGATAATCCTCCATAATTCCCTACCAATTTGGTGTAAGGTGCTCCAAGAGTTCCTTGTCCATAAGTGTTCTGAAAATCAGGTAAAACCATGGGACTGTCTATGGTGAGATTGGTGTTGATGGTGACCCCTAAACGATTGTCGCTAACGCCCTTTTTGGTGGTAATCAAAACTACCCCGCCTCCAGCTCTAGAACCGTAAAGGGCTGCAGCATTTGGGCCTTTGAGCACCGAAACAGATTCTACATCATTGGGGTTGATATCAGTGATTCCACCCCCTGTTGTTACGCTATTGTAAACGCTTCCTCCCGAATCGGTTTCATCGGCATTAATGGGCACTCCGTCCACCACAATCAGTGCCTGACTAGAACCAGTTGTAGAGAGGGAGTTGTTTCCTCGAAGCACAATTCTAGATCCAGCTCCAATACTTGAAGACTGCGTGATGTTAAGTCCAGGTACTTTTCCAGCCAAGGCATTGGCTAGGTTATGGTCTTTAATGGTATTGATTTGATCACCATCAACTTGGGTCACTGCATAACCGAGTGATTTTTTCTCTCTAGAAAGCCCCAAAGCCGTTACCACCACTTCCGTTAAGAGTTGGTCGGGTTGTAGGCGAACATTGAAATTGGCATTGTTGGCTACGCTAATTTGTTGTGTTTGGTAGCCCACAAAGCTGATTGATAGGGTTTGCCCATCCGAAACCTGAATGGTATACTGGCCATCAAAGTCAGTGGACGTTCCGTTGTTGGTGCCTTCCACCAGCACTGTGACGCCTGGCAGCGGCACGCCGTCTTGATCGGTCACCGTTCCTGTCACTGTCTTTTGCGAGAAAAGCATAGTGCAGCACAAAAAGCAGCAGGTGATCAGTGTGTGTTTCATGATTGTTTGTTGCATAATGTTTGAGTTTAAGTAGTTTATTAAGGCTTTATTAACTTGGGCAATATAATTTTTTTTGGCATCCGACAAAAAGAAAATTTGTGGAATCGTTAAAAAAAACCTAAAAAATATTCACTATACTTAATAAAAATAAAACATATCTAAAAATATGATAAAAAAACAAGTTTTGATAGGGTGAAGCCCCATGTCTGGTTTTTTGGACATAAGGCGTTGGTTTAAAAATTTGTCTTAGACAAACTGGGCAAACTTTATCGAAGCTTTTTTAGGGCCGTATTTTTTAAAAATTTAAACTTCTCTATTAACTTTGCCCAAAAATTTTGCGACTAAGCATTTGTTATTTACTGCATTAAACCCAAAGATGATGTCATATAAAAAGGA
>CAYZFD010000038.1:6172-9686 GCA_964477735.1 uncultured Flavobacteriaceae bacterium | reverse complement strand
CTAAGCATTTGTTATTTACTGCATTAAACCCAAAGATGATGTCATATAAAAAGGAAAAAATTCATGCTTTAAACGGTTTAAACTTTTCGAATTTTGACCGTCCACAATTACAAGAAACGGCCCAAACGGTCTTAGAAAACGGTTTACACGGTTTGTGCTTTAGTCCCTATGGAGAAGGGCAACAACCCGGCACTCAGGTTCAGGAAGATCAAGTTTGTCGTCGTCTCGAAATCATTAGACCCTACACGAAGTGGATTCGTACATTTTCTTGCACTGAGGGACATGAATACATTCCCAAATTGGCCAAGTCCTATGGTTTAAAAACCCTCGTTGGTGCCTGGTTGGGTAAAGACGATGCGGTGAATGAAAAGGAAATAGAGGGGTTGATTCAGCTTGCCTCGGAGGGTTTTGTGGATGTGGCAGCTGTGGGCAATGAGGTGATGTATAGGGGTGATTTTTCTGAGTCTAAATTACTCGACTATATGGCTCGCGTGAAGGCTGCTATTCCATCGATTCCTGTGGGCTATGTGGATGCCTATTATGAATTTACAGATCGTCCGTAGATCGCCGAGGCTTGTGATGTTATACTGGCCAATTGTTATCCTTTTTGGGAGGCCTGCCATCATGATTATTCACTTGTTTATATGAAACAAATGTATCAAGAGGCACAGCGAGCGGCTCAAGGGAAAAAAGTCATCATTACTGAAACGGGTTGGCCCAGCCGAGGGAGCAGCTTGGGTGCCTCGCATCCTTCCTACGAAAACGCCTTAAAATATTTCATTAATGCACAATTGTGGTCTGCAAAAGATGACATTGAGATGTTCTATTTTTCTTCTTTCGATGAATCTTGGAAGGTAGGCGCAGAGGGCGACGTGGGTGCCTTTTGGGGGCTATGGGACAAAAACGAAAATCTTAAGTTTTAGGAGTTGTTTTTTGAATTGAAATCTTCTAATTAATCGATGCCTTCGTCCTTTCGATTTTGGAGCACGAATGTTTTGTCAAACGAAAGTTTATCTAAAAGTTTGCTTTTGGGGTCAATAATCCGCCAAAATGGGCAAATCTTTCCTTCTTTTTGGCTCCATTTTTCGTAGTTGTATTCCGCTACGATTCTCAGAAATATTCCAGTAGTCATGGGGCAGGTAAAATCGGCCTTATTTTCGAGGGCTAAATCTTGTCTCATTTTCTGAAGATCTAATGGTGTGCCTTTTTCGCTTTGGCTGATGTAGTCTTGAATAATTTGAGGCGTTGGGATCAGCATTTTTGAACCTTCATCAAAACCCCAAAAAGATTTGTCAATTGTCTTGACTTCAACTTGAGATTTTTTATAAAACTTATCTTTCCAAGATTTTTGTGCCATGTACAAATATAAAAAAAGACCTTCAATCGAAGGCCTTTTTGTTATCGCATTGCTTTTCCGAAGAGGATCTTGAAAATGTTTTGTAGCCTTATTTTTTTTGGTAATACTTGCTAAATACCAAGAACAACAGTCCACACAAGATCCAAGTGGGCAGGGTTACAAATGACAAAAAGATGTCAAATTTTAATGAAATAAAATAGAACAATCCAAAGCTAACCAGCCAGGCTAAGAAAACAGCACTATTGAAAGAAATCTTGGCTTTTTCTGCGTAATTTTTTTGAATGTTAAACTTATCATGAAAAAAGTGTTCAAACACAATCACTGCTCCAAAAGGCGCCAGTATGAAGCCATAGAGCGCCACAAAGTCGAGTAGTTTCATGGCAAAAGCAGGAAAAATTCCAGCCACTGTGGCCAAAGAACCAGCCAAAATGGTTACCCAAAAAGTGGATGCTTTTGGGATAATGGCTTGGAAAGCCAAACCAGCTCTATAGATGGTGGGATTGGCGGTGGTCCAGCCAGCGAGAAGTACAGCAATAATTCCAAAAACACCAATGGCGTTATAGGCCAAAGGTCCTGGTGCAACAGGAGGTGCTTCACCGTTTGTTAAAAAAAGTTGAGCTTCGGGTGATTTCACAAAAACGGCGTAGAGCAAAGAGGCAGCAATCCAAGCCATGTAGTGGCCTACATACATTCCTGCAGCAGTGGTCCATCCAGCATTTGCTTTTTTGGCGAATCTGAAAACAGACAAGTCAGACATGCCAATGTGCATAGCACCATTGGCAAACCAAGACCAAATGAGCACATGCCAAAAAGTGAATTTAATTTGACCAGGGAATGGGTCTGAACCTTCGCCCCAGATGTTCCAAAAGTCGTCAAAGCTAGAAACACCAAGTTGGCCTAGGGCCACGATCCCACAAGCCAAAAAGGCCAAGACGATGAAGGGTGACATCCAATTGGCTGCTTTGGTAACCGTGTCATATCCTCGAGCGGCGATCCATGAAATCACTGCGCCAATCGCCAAAACAATCACAACCCAGGTGACGCCATTAGGAAGCGTGTCTGTGAGTTTAGGCATGGGCATGTCGAAAGGAATGCCAACGGCTGTGGCGGAAACGGTAATCATAGAGCCTGCTAAAAAACAAAACAAGACACCGTTGGCCAGATTATAGGCCGTGACGAGCTTTTTTCCAGAAATTTTTTCCAATTGAAAATAAAGGGTTAATCTATTTTTTATGGCAATTTCTGCCGTGAGAAAACGCCATGAGAGTACGGCTAAGAGGTTGCCTAAGAGCAATCCAATAATGAGGTCGAATGCACTCACCCCTGCCGTGAGAAACAGCGGGCCTATAACAAATTCTGTTCCAGCGGCATGCTCTCCTGCATACATGCCCAAAAAACTTTTCCATCCTTTAAGTTTGGACGAAGGAACGGGCGTTCTTTCAAACTCGCCACTTGTTTGCGCTTCGGGGTTTTGGTTTTCGATTGTACTCATAATATTTATTTAGTTTATTGAACTAGGTGGTTTTTTATGTCTGTTGTTTTTTCGCAACATAGTTGCTCCATAATTTGTTGTAGTTCTCTTTTGATGAGGGCCATGGTATGATCTCCGCCATTTTTTCCTAAGGCTGCAACGCCATACATGAATGAGCGACCCAAAAAACTAAAGCTGGCACCGCTGGCCAAAGTTCTGGCTACATCGACACCTGATCTTATGCCACTGTCCATCATGACTTCGATTTGATGGCCATATTTTTCGCTAATGCCTGCCAGTGGTTTAATGCTTGATTGCCCCGCGTCGAGTTGTCGTCCGCCATGGTTAGAGACAATGATGCCGTCTAGCCCCAACTTTATGGCTTGCTCTGTATCAAATTCAGAAGCGACGCCCTTAAGCACCAATTTCCCCTTCCATAGGTCTCGAATGGGTTTGATTTTTTCGGCATTTAGCCTCCCCGAAAAGGTTTGATCCATGAATTTCCCCAATTGTTTAAGATCTAAGTTTTTGGGCATATAGGGTTTTAGTGTTTCGAAATTGGGCTGGCCGTGAACCAAGGTTTGCATAGCCCAGTGAGGTTTGCCTAGAATTTGAACGATATTTTTTAGTGACATTTTTGGGGGCATAGCCAAACCATTGCGAATGTCTCTAGGTCTGAATCCAAA
>CAYZFD010000038.1:0-6072 GCA_964477735.1 uncultured Flavobacteriaceae bacterium | reverse complement strand
CCGCCGTCTAAATATTCAAAAGCAAATTTTGGTATTTTTTTCCTTGCTCTTTTTCGCAAATCATCTACTGACGGATATTTTGAGTTAAAACCTTTAGACATAGTGTTATTTTATAATGAGTGGGACGTGTTTTTTGAGGGCATAATTTTCTTTGAGAAACTTTGAATTTAGTTTTCTGTCTGATACAATGATGGCTGCACCCAGCGCCGAGCCCAAAGAGGCGTCGGTGGTGCGAAGTTTCATGTTTCGAAAATAGTGTGATAATAGTTGAATGAAGACTTCATTGTTGCTAAATCCGCCATCAACATAGATCCGCTTGATTTTCTGATGCCCAATCGCCCTTTCAATACTTTCTTTTTGTAGCAACACCAGTTCCATCATGAGCTGATGAAAACCTTCTTCGAAAGTGGGATAAGAGAGCTGTGTCTCCGAAGGCATTTCAGGACTTTCTATGGATTCCCATTTAAAATGAAAATGAAAATTTGAAGAGATTTTATTGAAAATTTCTTCATCAAACCTCACTTCTCTATGGTAGTCTTCAGAGACGCCGTAATGCTGATCTAATTTCTTAACCTGGATCTTGTATTCATTTCCCAGAAACAAGCGTGAGGCTTTCACAGGTTTCCCGTTGATGCGCATGTAGTTGATGCTATTGGCATCTGTTATCCCTTCATTTTCTGAAAAGGGGTTTAGGGTGATGCTCCAAGTGCCAGTTGAAAGTAACACAAACTTCTTCTTTAAGCTTCTAACATAAGGTAGCAAAGCAGAAGAGCTGTCGTGAATGCCCACCCCGATTTGCATGCGCTTCCCATTAAAATTCATGTTGATGCTCGTTTCAGATGAAACGATAGGGGCTAAAATTTTATGAATTTCTTCTTTATAGACCCATTCATGGTAGTCTTTTTTATCGAAGTCCCAAAGTCCCGTGTGGCATCCAATGCTTGTGTATTCGCTTAGTGGAATGCCAGTGAAAATATAGCTGAGGTATTGAGGTAAATGCAGGGAATATTTGATTTTGGAGAATACCTCTGGTTTGGTGTATTTTAACCAGTAGAGTTGAAGTCCTGAATTGAGTAGGCTCAAATCGAAGCAACCTGTTGATTTCAAAAAGGCTTCCTTAGGGCCATATTTGTTGAGGAATTCATCAATGATTGTTTGCTCAATTTTTTTTGTGTAATTATAGAGTGGCGTGAGCAATTCACCGTTTTGATCTATGTGCACAAGACTGGCACCATAGGCGGAAAAATTAATGGCCTTCACATTGAATGTAGAGGCCGATAAAATTTCTTTAAACTGATCTTTTAGCCAATTTTGTAAAGCTTGCAAATTTTCTGTTGGGTATCCGTCCTCGTCCTGAATTTCATCAAAGCGCTGATAAACCTTATGAACCTCTTTTAGGTTTTTATCAAACAGAAAAAACTTTTTGTTGGTTTTTCCAATATCAAAAACGGCTGTAACGTCTATCATAAACCGGTGGCTACTGTGTTTTTTCCGCGCTCTTTTATGAGTTGACTTCTTACCTTCAATTGGCGATAGGCTTCGATGGGCTGAAGTGCACCGTTTGCCAAGATTCGGGCTTGTGCTAATAGTGCTCTCACATCGGTTCTGTAGGCTGCTTGCAAAATTTCTTGGCACTTCACTACGTCGTGATTAAGTTGGGCTGCTTTCAATGCCTTTTGATCCACCAATAGTGCCTTGGCATAGGCTTCTTGAATGGCTTCAAGAGATTGGATGAGATCTTCTAATGGATCTTTCACATTGTGGCTGGCGTCAATCATCCAGGCCAAATCGGGATTATTGGGGTTGTTTAGCATTCCATAGACAAGCTCATTGAAGATTAAAAACAAGGCATAGGGTTTAATGCTTCCAACTGTTAAATCGTCATCGCCATATTTGCTGTCATTGAAGTGGAAACCACCCAATTTTCCTTTGAGCATCAAAGTGGATACTATTTGCTCAATATTGGTGTTGGGCAAATGGTGCCCTAAATCGACAAGCGTATAGGCCTTTTCGCCACAGGCTTGTGCTAACATAAACGAGGTGCCCCAATCTTGAATAACAGTGCTGTAAAAGTTGGGCTCATAGGGTTTGTATTCGATGAGCATGCTCCAGTCTTTGGGCAACGCTTTGTAAATGGCTTTTAGACTATTTTCTGTGTTTTGAAGGGCTTGTTGAAAGTTGTTTTGTCCTGGAAAGCAAGAGCCATCGGCCAGCCAAACAGTTAAGCTTTTTGATCCAAGTTTATCACCGATTTTAACAACATCGATATTGTGTTCAATGGCCTGTTGCCGAACCGCCTCACTGTTGTTGCTCAACGAACCATATTTGTAGCTTTGTGCGGCATTGGGTTGATCTTGAAATGTATTTGAATTCACTGCATCAAAGCCAATGTTGAGACTTGCTGCGATTTCTTTAACGGCTCGATAGTCTTGAGGGATGTCCCATGGAATGTGAAGGGAAACTGCTCCTGCTGTTTGGGTCAATTGATGGATGAGTCCAATGTCCTCGAGTTTTTGCTCTAAATTAGAGGGTTCACCATGAAAAGAAAAACGTCCAAACCTCGTGCCACCTGCACCCAGCGCCCAGCTTGGGATAGCCACTTGAAAGTCGGCGAGTTTTTTAAGCAGTGTTTCTACATCAACCCCCGACTTGCTTAGGCGGTTGGCGATATAATTAAAATCTTCTTGATGGGCTTTAATCAGGGCTTGGTTTACGTCTGAAATATGGTTTTGATCAATTCTCATAAAAAACTTTTAGTTCATTTCGCCAGTTGAATTTGCGAAACTTCAATCTAATATGTCACTTTTTTTGTAGATATCAATAGCATGCATTTATTATCTAACAAAAGCGTTGGGCATTCCTCCATCTACATTGATGGTGTTTCCGGTGCTTTTGTCTAAAATACCTACTAACGAAAAAACGCCATTGGCGATGTCTTCTGGGTAAATGATTTCGTTTAATAAATTTCGCTTTGCATAGTGGGCAGGAAGTTCTTCAACGGAAATTCCGTAGGCTTTGGCACGTCCTTCTGCCCAAGCGCCTTCCCAAATTTTACTTCCTACGATAACACCATCGGGATTTACGACATTCACGCGAATTTTGTCTTTGGCCAATTCGGCTGCGAGCAGTCTAGACATGTGCTGTTGGGCGGCTTTGGCGGTGCCATAGCCCACATTATTGGGTCCAGAAACCAATCCGTTTTTACTGGCAATGCTGATAAAATCTCCACCTAAGTTTTGTTTTCGCATAACCTCAACGCCAGCTTTGGCCAATTCAAACTGCCCTTTGACCAACACGTTTTGCAATATGTCCCAATCTTTTTCGGTGGTTTCCTCAATGGGTTTCGAGATGGCTAGACCTGCGCTGTGAACGATAATGTCAACACCCCCAAAAGCTACACAAGCCTTTTTGAAAGCGTTTTGTATGGATTCGTAGTTGGTTACATCGCAAAGGGCATAATCTGAAACATCTCTCTTGTAGGTTTCGTGTGCAGTTTTTAGGCTGTCTGCATTGATGTCAGTTAACACAACATTGGCACCTTCTTGAGCCAATTTGTCTGCAATGGCTTTTCCAATTCCACCTCCAGCGCCAGTCACCAATGCTACCTTTCGAGATAGGGGTTGTTCTTTGGGCATTCGTTGAAGTTTGGCCTCTTCTAACAACCAATATTCAATGTCGAAGGCCTCTTGTCTTGGCAATGAAGTGTAGCTTGAAATGGCTTCAGCACCACGCATGACGTTAATGGCATTGATATAAAATTCACTAGCCACACGGGTGGTTTGTTTGTTTTTGGCAAAACTAAACATTCCCACACCAGGATAAATGATGATGACAGGGTTGGGGTCGCGCATGGCGGGGCTGTTGTCGCGCTTGCAATTGTTGTAATAGTCGGCATATTCTGCTCTATATTGTTCAAAAGCAGGGGTTAGTTTTTCAATTAGCGCCGTTCCATTTGTTACATCTTCATTTTTGTCGAGTTTTAAAACCAAAGGCTGAATCTTTGTTCTCAAAAAGTGATCCGGACATGAAGTTCCCAATGGGGCCAATCGATCTAAGTCGTGACTGTTGATGAATTGCATCACGGCTTCACTATCATCGAAGTGGCCAATCATTTTGTCTTCAGAGGAGCACAGTCCCCTTAGTAAGGGCATGATTTGAGCCGCTTTTTCATAGCGCTCTTCTTTTGCTAAGCTTTGAATTTTTTCACCGCCAAATACTGAGCCGTTTTGAGCAATTTTTTTGGAGATGTATTCTGAAGCCATTTCAATAACTTCTAAGCTATTCACATAGCATTCATAAGAAGTTTCTCCCCAGGTAAACAATCCATGACTCCCCAAAACGATGCCCCGAATGCCTGGATTGTCATTGAGGCATTTTTCGAGTTGAAGTCCTAAATCGAAGCCTGGTCTCTGCCAAGGCACCCAACCCATGGTATCGCCCCAAATTTCTTTGGTGATTTTTTCACTGTCTTTAGCTGCTGCAACAGCGATTAGAGCGTCGGGGTGTAGGTGGTCGATGTGTTTGAAAGGCAATAAACCATGAAGTGGTGTGTCTATGGAAGGGGCTTTACTGTCTAAATCATAGATGCAATGATTAAAAAGCCCAACCATTCGATCTTCATCAGAAAGTCCTTTGTAAACGTTTTTGAGGTTGCGCAATCTACTGGTATAAAGCCCAGCAATTCCTGAACGGGTGAGGGTTCCGATGTCACCACCCGATCCTTTAACCCACATGACTTCAACATCTTCATTGGTTAAGGGGTCTTTTTCGATGGTTTTACAACTGGTGTTTCCACCTCCATAGTTCGTGATGCGTAGATCAGCACCTAAAATATTTGATCTGTATAAAAATAGGGCTACTTGGTCGTTGCCAAGGGATTTGGCTTTTTGATCGTCCCACAAATAAGTTACGTGCTTGAAGTTTGTTTTAGAATTGCTCATTATAAAATTTAATTGCAACAAAAATACAATGATTTGATCAGAATGTCCATCCTGTACTGTACTGTTTTGGTGTTCTAAAAAAAAACATAGATTTGAGGAGTTAAATTGTTGACAGTTAAGTTATGCATCTCAAAGCTGTATTTTGGTCATGAAATTCTCAGATTTTATTTCGATAGACGACAGTTCTCGGGTACCCAAATACCAACAAATTGTGGACTCAGTGATTCATAATATTTCGGCTGGGCATTTCAAAATTGATCAAAAAATTTTATCAATAAATAAATTTAGTGAGGAATTTTATCTTTCTCGAGACACGGTTGAGCGCGCCTATAGCATTCTAAAGGAACGGAAGGTTATCGTTTCAATTAGAGGTAAGGGGTTTTATATCAACAAAAACCAGCTTATTTCAAAAATTAACGTACTCTTTTTGGTCAATAAATTAAGCACATATAAGCTTAGGATTTACAATGCTTTTGTAGAAAAAATAGGTCCAAAAGCTCATGTTGAACTACTTATTTATCACTGTGATGAAGCTTTGTTTTTGAGTTTGATTGAAAAACATAGATCAAACTATGACTATTTGGTGTTTATGCCCCATTTTAAAGGTAAGAAGGGAGAGCATTTAAGCATGACAGATGCGGTTTTCGACGTGCTGAAAACCATGCCTGAAGACAGAATTTTTTTCTTAGACAATGCCCTTGGTAGCCAGTCTTTTCAGTCTGGAAAAGTGTATCAAGATTTTGAGATTGATTTTTATGAAGCCTTAAAATCTGGTTTAGAAAAAATAAGGTCCTACAAAAAAATGGTTTTGTTTTATCCTCAAAAGGCGGTTTATCCCTATCCTTATGAAATCTTAACCGGTTTTAAAAAGTTTTGTGTTGAACACAAAATTGCTTTTGAAGTGTTAGATGGTTTTTTTGAGAATATGATCATTAAGAAAGGAGATTTGTTTGTTTCCATTGAAGAATCTGATTTGGTTGATTTGATGAAACGACTAAGAGAGAAAAAGATTGTACTTGGAAAGGATGTCGGTATCATTTCTTTTAACGACACCCCACTGAAAGAGCTGCTTGGAACTACAGTTGTTTCCACAGATTTCAAAATGATGGGCACCAAAATGGCCGAAATGGTT
>CAYZFD010000037.1:0-14210 GCA_964477735.1 uncultured Flavobacteriaceae bacterium | reverse complement strand
CGGCCGGAGGCCTCATGCAACCCTCAGACGGAAAAATCAGCTTAATTGGCAACCTATACATTAGCAACAAAACCCGAAACCCTAAGGTTAAAGGAATTAATGAATTTGTGAATAATGTAGTCTACAATTGGGGGAACTATGGAAATGCCTATGGTCACACAGAGTCTGGAGATGCCTATATTATGGGAGGAGATTCTGCTGGCATTTCAAATGTAAATATCATAAACAATTATTTTATCAGCGGACCACATACGAGTAATAGCGTAGCGACACCATTCAATAGAGGAAATGCCAACTTTTATTTATATGGGTCTGGCAACTATTTTGATAGCAACAAGAATGGGATTTTAGATGGAAATTTGGTGCCCGAAGATTTATCAGGTTACCCTACTGGTGACACAAATTCGATAATGCAGTTGCCTTATGATTATCCCGTGAAAAATCCTCCGTTTACTGCACAAAATGCATATGAACAAATTATTTCGAATGTTGGTGCATCCTTCCCAAAGCGTGACCAGGTGGATAGCTTGATGATCTCTGATTTGATCTCGCTTGGACAAAAAGCTTTTTATGTTTACCGCGAAACCGATTTGCCTTTCCAAAATAACGGTGTTGGAAAAATTGTTGGTGGCACTGCCCCACCAGATTCAGATTTTGATGGCATACCAAACGACTGGGAAGACCTAAACAACTTAAACAAAAATGATGCATCAGATGCTTTAATGCAAAGCAACAGCTACCCCCCCTATTTAAATATTGAAGTTTATATAAACGGCTTGGTGAATGAAAATCTGAAAATAGGTGAACTTTCAAATAAAAAACCATTGAATTTTTTCCCGAACCCAACCTCATCCAAAATTCATGTTGACTTCAACTACAGTTTGTGTAAAATCTATGATTTATCAGGAAAAATGCTTTTAGAGTCTGAAGCAAAAACCATTGACTTATCAGCACTTCCAAACAGCATTTATTTACTCAAGTTTTTTGATCACTCTAACAAGCTTATTGGAACTTCAAAAGTTGTCAAAAAATAAAGATTTGTTTCTGAAGAATTAAGGATGGGCGTATCGAAGCAATCCATTAAGCATTCGATTCCGTAGATCATGGGTTTTTCAATGATTTAAACAGCTTTCTTATTTTTGGAGATGTGGTGAACCAAAGTAAAAACCCACTAAATACAGTAATCAACCCAAGTAAAGAAAACACTCTTAATAGCGTATTGTTAAAATCATCTCTCCCTTCATAATCCATTGTATGGGTCATCCATAAAAAGTCAAACCACCTCCAGTTGCGGTGCCTGACCGTTTGAAAATTTCCGTCTAAGCTAGAAACATAAGCCTTCAGGTTATCTTCGCTTTCAAAAGAGATAACATAAGCGGGCAGCATCTTGTTTCGGTACTCGTGATGCTTGTCAGTGCTTGAAATAAAATCAACTGATTCTACATTAAGTCCAGCCAACATTCTTCCGCTCACAATATCTATAGCTTCATTTGGTGTAATGCTGTCTTTAGGTTCACCGTTGAAAGCATTATACAATCTACGATTGTTAATCCAATAATATGGAATACCAGAAATCTCCCTTAGTTCGACAGTGTGGATGTTTTTTACCCCTAATAGGGATGGGCTCATCAAATTTGAAAAATTTTTGGGCTTAAAAGAAAGTTGTTTAAACTGGTCGCCATGAATTTCATCAATATTTGTCCAACTAAAATATAAGCCACTAACAGTCCATAAAACAAACTGAACCCCCAAAAATAGTCCCAGGTAGCGATGTGCTTTTCTAATTCTAAGTGATGTTTTCCTTTTAATCATTTTTTGTTTTTCCTTCAAAGTTATCAACCTTGAAAAGATTATTGTTTTAAATCATTAAATTAAAGCAAATAAGCCATAAGTTTTCTTCAGAAAGCGTCATGATATAAAGACAAGATCCTTAAATCTTGAAGAAATATTGATAGGCAAAATAGCATGCTTTATTTAACTCTAAATATCTCCTTTCAGACAACGGGTGAAAAAAGGGAAATCATCTGTGACAACGTAATAATATATACCTTCAGGAAATTCGGGGGTTACACCAAAACGTCCATTACATTGGTCTAGGTCTCCATGACCCTCAACAAATTCATAGTCTTGGGTGAAAGCACCCATAGGAATTGGGAGGTTTAGATTGGTAGTCCCTTGACCAGGCCCTCCCATGAGTTTGGTTAACATGTTCGGCCGATCGGCATCGGGCTGGCTTTTTAGCTTATAACTTGGTTGAAGGGCAATGAGTTGAGAGTTTGAGTCATGGGCATCGTTATAGCCATATCGCGCATATACGGGAAACCCATCCGAGGCCCATCCAACAAGAATCATCCCCTTTTTGTTTCCCAAAAATTCCATGAGAAGTTCGGGCATTCCGTGATAATGATATGCTCCCGTCGGTTGAACATGTGCATGATTCATATCATCTCCAAAATCAAAAGTGTCATGACCAAGGGCTTCAATCGTCCACCTGCCCTGTCCTTGTGCCAAGCTGCATACTCCATCATCGTTACACCTTCCTGCCGTAGCCGGATCGAATTTCACACTATTTAATGCATAGGCGATCACCATTGCTGGTCCCACAACTTCAAGACCACTTTCAGAAACAATTGTTGGGCACAAGGTAAATCGCTGATTGACCGTTTGTGCACTGATCGTATTTGGATTATTCACGTTTGGAAAAGTGCCCACTTCGTGATTTGGAATGCCATTACCATTTAAAATTCTGTAAGCCCCATCTGATGTCCAAGAATATTTGCTATAGTTACCAACGGATTCATCATCATTATAGTGTTCTTCATGAATGTCAACTAAAACATCAGCCGTTGAAAATTTTCCGGAGCAGGATACAACTTCCTGGTTGTTTTGGCTTTTGCTACATGAAGCCAATATTAGGATTAAAATCAAAAAGAAAGCTCGAAACATAATGAGACATTTATAAATTTGACCCAAATTAATCAAAAAAGTTTAACCAATTTCGAGAATCAGGTAACAATGAAAATATTCAGGATTCAACAAAAGTGGTATTCAAAATCAAAAAAACACATGTCACTTACTAAATAAATTTCAAGCTTTTATAAATCATTTATAATTTTACAATATTGATATAAAAACTATCGCACATGAAAATTTCTAAAATCACATTTTACCCGCTTCTATTGCTACTCATTCCAATCACTGCCAAAATGTTTAGTAATGAGATGAGGTGGCAATTGTTTGATTTTATAATAATGGGAAGCTTACTGTTCATGCTTGGGCTTGTAATTTCTTTTATTTCAAATAATTCAAAATTCAGAAAAAACAAGCCATTCTACATCATGTTTGCCATTATTGTCTTCTTACTTTTGTGGGCTGAACTAGCAGTTGGGGTTTTCGGAACGCCCTTCGCTGGCAGCTAAAGAGTTTTTACTTTTGCGAAGATTATCCCTTTACAACTAAGTTATCCTCAGCTATTTTTCCTTAAAAAAACCTTCTTGTAAAAAAACGTTTATTGAGTAACGTTTAAAATAAAAAAAGAGCCTTTAGGAGGCTCTTTTATGTGTTGTTTACAATTTTCACTCCAGTTTAATTTCTTTGACTGGTTTAAAATCGGTGAGGTTTATACTTTCAATTTTTGATTTTAGCGTCTCCCATTGCTCTCCATAAAAAGCGTTCATTTCCTTAAGCGCATTCACTAAATCCTGGTGTGCATGCTGAATCAATTGTTCCTCGTTCGAAGTCATGCCATCAGGTCGAGATTGAATGTAACGAGAAGCCACCCCAATTCTATTCATAACTGTTACCTCAGGGTTTCTAACAATACCCTGGCGTTTGTCCTCCTTTCCTATAAATAGCGCCATCAGGCTATCTATGGTTTTGGTGTGGGTTTTGAGTTCAGACAAAAGAGCATTATGCTGCTTTTCGTCGGCTTCTTTAATCCTTTTTTGATAGCTCTCCAACGTAGATTTGCTCTCCTTAAGTTGACGAACTGCTTGGGTTACTTTTTCTGTGTAAGCTTCCATTTTCTTTGCATAAACATAGCTGTCATCAATGGCTTTTTGAGACATTGAAATTCTGGGATCAAAGGCAACAGTTACCTCAGTTTCTGATTCGTGGTCGGTTCCATTTAGCACTACACGATATTTACCTGGCTTAACCGTTACGCCCCTAGGTTCTATTTTCGAACTTCGGTTTGAGCGGCTTGGGCGCTCAACCCCTTTTTCGTTTAATGACCAATACCAACGGTGAAGTCCTGTTTCTGAGGGCGCCTTTTTCTTTAAAGTGCGAATGAGTCTATCACCATCATAAATATTCAGTGTTAAAGAATCTGATTTCTTTTTTGACTTCGTATTTGCCTCGGAAGCGGTATTGTTCGGAGCGGCCTTATAAAAATAAGTCAACATACTTCCAGGCTTTCTGTTCTCAGCATTATATAGGGCATCGCCTCCAAATCGAGAGCCTGTGGGTTGTTGATAGGCGGCTAAATAGGCTGTTGGTGGGTTGAAGATGTGTGACTTCTTTTGGATAATTTCAGGATTTTGCGCAATTGCTCGAAGGGGGCGGATATCATCCAATACCCAAGCTGCACGCCCAAAAGTACCAATAACCAAGTCGTGTTCTCTAGGGTGAATCACCAAATCTTTAGTGGAAACAGTTGGAAAAACTTTGGCGTCAAATTTTGTCCATTTTTCTCCTGCATTTAACGAAAAATAGAGCCCGTCATCTGTTCCTAAAAACAATAGGTTTTCTGTTTCTAAATCTTCAACCAAACTTAGGGCATAACTTTTAACATCATTTTGATCTACAATGCGTTTCCATGTTTGGCCAAAATTGGTGGTTTTATAAACATATGGGCTATAGTTGAATCTTCGGTAATCGTTGGCCACCACAAAGGCGGTTCCTGCGTTTTTGTTCGAAGCCTTGATTTGTGCAATCCAACTTCCTTCAGGCAACTGCTTGAGGTTTTTAGAAATATCTAACCAATTTTTGCCCCCATCTTGTGTGATGTGAATTCTTCCGTCGTCAGATCCTGTCCAAATTAAGTCCTTTTGGACTGGTGAAGGTTCGATGACCAAAAGAGTGCAATAGTTTTCGGCGCCAGTTGCGTCTAAGGTCAGGCCCCCGCTTTCACTTTGCTTTTGTTTCTTTGGATCGTTGGTGGTTAAATCTGGTGAAATCACTTCCCAGGTCAGTCCTTTATTTGTGCTTTTGTGCACAAATTGGCTTCCAAAATATACTGTTCCAGGCTCAAAAGGATCTTGTCCAATGGCCGCATTCCAGTTAAAACGCAAGACCATTTCGGGGTTGGGGTGGGTTGGCTTTACGCCATAATCATTTCCTGTTTGGGAATCATAGCGCACAACGTTTCCTTGCTGGCTCATGGCGAACCCATATCTAGAATCTTCTAAATCTGGGACAACATCAAAACCATCGCCAAAAGCGATTTCTTGCCAATATGAATTTCGGATGCCTTGTGCTTTCCACACATAGGCTGGCCCTCGCCATGAGCCGTTGTCTTGCATCCCTCCATATACATTATAGGGATATTCATGATCCACATTAATGTGATAGAATTGCGCTACGGGAATATTCCCCACAAAACGCCAAGTGGAACCACCATCTCTGGTTATGTTCAATCCACCATCATTTCCATCAATCATAAAAGATCCATCTTGAGGGTGAATCCACCATGCATGATGATCAGGGTGCACTCCATTGTTCGCGTTGTAGGCTGGCATCAATTCCTTAAAATTCCGACCACCGTCTTCTGATACATTTACATAAGTAAACACAGAATAAACTCGATTTTCATTTTGAGGATCTACAAAGATATCCGAATAATAGAAGGGGCGGTTGCCAATGTCTTCTTTATCATTAATTTTTGACCAATTGTCCCCGCCGTCAGTTGATTTGTAAAGAGCGTTTTTCTTTGCTTCAACAAGTGCATAAATAATATTGGGTTTGTTGTGTGCAATGGCCAAACCAATTCGTCCTAATTCCCCATCTGGAAGGCCCTCTTTAGAAGTTTTTTTAACCCAGTGTTCTCCACCATCAACAGTAATATACAAGCCACTTCCAGATCCTCCTGATTTAAAAAACCAAGGTTCGCGCTTGTGTTCCCAAAGCGCTGCAACAAGCTTGTTGGGATTTGTAGGGTCCATCACCAAATCTGCTGCTCCACTCAATTCATTTGAAAAAAGAATTTTGTTCCAACTCTTTCCGCCATCAGTGGTTTTAAAAATCCCTCTTTCGGGGTGTGCTCCCCATGGAGAACCGATGGCAGCCACGTAAACAGTATTAGGGTTGGTGGGATCAACAATAATTCGGTGCACATGCCGAGTTTTTTCTAAACCCACAGAAATCCATGTTTTCCCAGCATCTAAAGATTTATAAACTCCGAATCCACCATTTAAACTGTTTCTTGGATTTCCTTCTCCAGTTCCAATCCAAATCACATCGGGATTAGACTGCTGAACGGCAATGGCTCCAATTGAGGCCGTTACTTGATCATCAAAAATGGGTTTCCAATCAACACCCCCGCTAGTTGATTTCCAAACACCTCCAGATGCGGTCCCCACATAAATAATTTGACGATTGCTGTTCACCACATCTATGGCTGTTACACGACCGCTCATTCCTCCAGGACCAATGTTTCGAGGCGCTACGCCTTTCATCCATTCTGCATTAAACTCCTGAGCTAGGGCGAATTGAAGCGATAAAATGAATAGTATATAAATTTTTTTCATGATTTCATATATTTCGTTATTGGCGTAAGTAATGTAATTTTTGTTTTAAATTTTATATATAAATATAAAAAAATAACACATCATAGGCTTTCTTTTAGGTGCTTCACTTCCTCAGCCATAATGTGAGTGTTTGGCTTGCGCCTATTTTAAATGGGCGTTTTGGCCTTATATAAAACAGCCTTATTGTGGGTTGTAATTTGATAGCTGCATTGGGCTAGTGTTGCAAAGGCCTCACCTTTTTTGAACGCGAGTGAATTGTTGTTTTCCTTCACCAATACATCCCCCTCTATCACGATGAATATCTCCACAGTTTTAGAAGTGGAAAGGTAGGTTTTTGCATTGCTCAACCGAATTTGACTTAATTCAAAATCTGGAGCAGAACTCCTATAAACGATTTCCAAACCATCATCCTGCATTTCACCCTGGAGGATGTTTGGAATGGTAGGGTCAAAAACAACATGTTTTAGCAATGCTGGCACATCAACATGTTTTGGTGTGAGTCCCCCTCTTAAAACATTGTCTGAATTGGCCATCAATTCAATATTCTGACCTTCAAGATAGGCGTGTGGAAGACCAGCATCTTGAAAAATAGCCTCACCTTTTTTTAACTGAATGAGATTGAAAAAATAAATTGAAAAAATCCCTTTGTCAAAAGCGCTTTCGTCAGAATCAAAGGCCTTGGCGGCCCAATAGTCGGGTTGTGATTTTGAAAGTTTTCCATCCCTAAACAAAGGAAGTATTCTGTCTTTAAGAGGCCTTAATAGGTCTGCGCTTTCTGCATCTGACAGCTGCATCACATATTTATAAAGGCCAAAATAACCTTCTTCTAAAAACAGAGGCGAAAGAGACTCGAGTTCGGGCGTATTTTCTAAAATTTTAATAAGCTTTTTAGGTTCCAAAAATCCATGAAGCAACCAAAATTCGCTCAGAGCAACCATAATCTCTGGTTTATGGTTGTTGTCTTTAAAATTTCTGTTTGGGGCAGACAAAGGAACACCCATGGCGTTCTCCTCCTTGTAGCCCTTTTCGGCCTCAACCTTGGTGGGATGCACTTGAATAGATAAGGCCTCTGCTACATCCAACACTTTGAATAAAAAAGGTAACCGACCAAATTTTTTAGCCACTCCTTCTCCTAGGTTTTGGGCAAGATCTATTTCTAAAAAGGCATTAAAAGGCTGGGAACCCATTGGTGATTTAATTACTGAAGGAGCCTTGTCATGTGCTCCTAACCAATATTCTGCACATTTTTTTTGGCTTGGTGCTAAGCCCAATAAATCTGAAATGAAACGCGTTCCACCCCATTCATAATGTTGAATATGACCTTCGACTCTAAACAATTTTTTCATGAAAAAAGGAATCCTTAAATTAAGAAAATCACCTCCACTTTAGGTTGATAATTCAAATATACTGGCTTTTTGCAATTGTCGATTTTCAACAAAATTTGATTTAAAAAAAGGAAAACAATTTATTCAACATCCTCTTCTACAATTCTGTTGATCAATTGATCAATTTCAATAATTAGGGCTTTTCTTTTTAGAATTGCATTGTCCTTGTTTTCTTTTGGGGTTTCGGGATTTGCAATCACACTTGAATAATAATCGATTAGCGTTTTTAGACCATTAATCTTTGTGGAAATCTTCATTTGAGCCACCTGCTCTTCTAGAGCCTTTTCTGATTTTTCTTGTGTTTTCCTACTTTTAATCAACTCCTTTCTGTTAATTTCTATTTCTTCACGTTGAACATGAATTTGTTCCCTACTACGAAAAATTGAGTAAACCAACCCTGCTAAAGCCAAGCCCGAAAACAAGGAGTTAATTCCTCCAAACAAATCCCCAAAAGTTCCTCTATCTGCCCAATTGTCAATAAATATCATGGTCAATAGTGCAGACCCCGACCATGCAAATAGAATGGCCAAAATGATGGTCAATAAGATTTTATTGTTGGTGTTCATTGTCTAAAATTATTTTAAACTTTAGTTAAACTTAAACAATTTATTGCTGTTTTGTTGCATGAAATCGAATCACTTTTGCACGTCCTTGATGATAGCGTCCTTCACTCAGATGAATTTCTTCCTCAACCAGCTCTAGAATGTTGTTTGAAGTAAAATCTTTAGCAATCGAAAAATCATAGAGTTGCGACAATTCCTTAGGACCACCCACTGCAGGATTTTCTTTTGAAAATGCTAAATGATTTTTGCTAAAAGCCTCAAAAATGACATGACCCAATGGTTTTAGCCACCCATTTATTTTACGATGATTCATTTGCCGAACTTGTTCGGGGAAATGCACATAAATCAACCCTATGGCGTCAAAAGAATTTGACTGAAAATCAAGTTCGTTTAAAGAAGCCAAATGATAATCAATTTCTACACCTTTTTCCTTAGCAAGTTTCCTGGCTTTGTGAAGTGCATTTTCACTCCAATCATAAGCGACAACCTCCCAACCCTGGGTTGCGGCATAAACTGCATTTCTCCCCTCTCCTTCGGCAGCCATGAGAATCTTTCCAGGCTCTAAAGTGTCTAAAATTCTTTTAAAATATTGATTTGGCTTGGTCCCATAGGCATATTCTTCCTGCCCATAGCGCATGTCCCAAAATGCTTTCATGATCAAAAATTAATGACAAAGGTAGGCCTATAATCAGTATGGCCCAAACCAGCGCGAGAAGGCTAAATATGGTTCATGAATTACTCAACAATGGCCTGAAAAACAAGTTCTCTAAAACGTTGTGAGGTGCTGTCAGAGCCAATATTATAGGTTTGTTTGTAAATAACGCCAACGACTTTCTCAATGGGATCTACAAAATAGCTGGTGTTAAAATATCCGCCCCAAGTTAAGGTACCCTCACTTCCTCCAAGTCCGGTTTTTAAATCTGCTTTAGACAACACTCCGAAGGCCAGCCCGTGTTGCCACGAATTGCTGGAAGGCAGTTGGTTTTCAAAAACAAGTTCACAAGTTTTTTTACCAATGAGTTGATGGCCGTTTGCACGACCTTGGTGAGCAAAAAGATTCAGAAATTTCGCATAGTCATCAACGGTGCTAGACAAACCTGCACCTCCCGAGAAAAAAACTTTCTGTTTATTTGGATATTCAACATCATAAATTTGTGATTGATAAACTTCCCAACCTTTTTCATTTTTGGTTTGCACAGGAACCAGTCGGTGTTGTTTTTCTTTGGGAATCGTAAAATAGGTGTCCTGCATCCCCAGAGGATCAAAAATTCTTTTCTTCAAAAAAACATCATAAGACATTCCCGACATCTTTTCAACAAAATAGCCTAGAACATCTAACCCAAGGCTGTAAGTGAATTGAGCGCCTGGCTCGTGGTGGAGGGGTTGTTGTGCAATGGCAATCGCCATGGATTTCATGTCTTGTGGAGGGGCAAAAATATCTCTAAGACCAGCTTTCCAATAAATGCTACGCATGGCTGGTTTTCCGTCTATTTCACCATAACCCAGTCCCGATGTGTGGGTGAGTAAATGCCGAATGGTGATTTTATTTTTCGGAGGAACAGTGGTGTAAGAACTGTCGGCTTCGTTGAAACTTTCTAGGATTTTTGTTTCTGAAAATTCGGGAATGTATTTCGAAATGGGATCGTCAAGAAAAAACTTACCCTCTTCCCAAAGCAGTAAAACGGCCAAAGAGGTGATGGCTTTTGACATCGAGGCTATTCTAAAAATGTCATCGCTTTCATAAGCCCTTTGGTTGTTGGGGTTTGCCACACCAAATGATTTTCTATAAACTACTTTTCCATGTCGCATCACAAGGGCTACAGCTCCTGGGATTTCATTTGAAGAAATGGCTTTGTGTAGGACTGAGTCTATTCTAGATAGGCGGGCTACCGACATGCCTTCGGTGGTTTTTTCGGAGTGGCTTGGAGTGCCACATGAAAAGAAAAGTTGTGCTACCAAAAACAAACTTATCATTCTAAATTTCATGTTCAATATTTTGTTCAAGATAATCATTTTTTTGTGAGCCATTCAACTGTTTTCAATTCACTAAAAAAAAGGGGTTTGTTAACCCCTCTTTAAATTTAAACATCTTCCCCTTTCATCATTTTATTCCAATATAAATAGGGTAACATATATTTTTTGAGCATCCAAAGGCGCCAGTGTTCTTTTGAACTGTCTTGAATAAGCATTTGCTTAAGTTTTGGATCGGGTGTGAAGTTGCTTTGATAATCAAATTCTGCTAAAACCATTTTTCCGTAGTCTGTTACCAAAGGGCAAGAAGAATATCCATTGTATGTCTTTTCGCTAAGTGAATTGGCTTTTGACAACCGCAGTAAATTTTCAACCACTACAGGCACTTGTTTGCGAATGGCTGCTCCTGTTTTGGCTGTTGGCAGGGCAGCCACATCTCCTAGCCCAAAAATGTTTGAATATTTATTGCTTTGAAGTGTGTGATGATCAACATCCATCCATTTGGCATCATTGCAAAGATTAGACTCTTGGATAAACTTTGGTGCCACAGAAGGTGGTGCTGTGTGTAGCATGTCGAAATGAATCCCCACCAAATCGCCGTCTTTTTCTAATGGAAGGTCTTTGTGATTGTGTTCTTTATGATTGTCTGCTAAAGCATACCAAACGATTTTGTTCTTGGCATCGATCTTTTTTAATTGATGTCCATATCGAACATTGATGGATTTTCGATCTACAACCTCCATCAAAGTTTTGGCGATTTCTTTCACTCCAAAAATAACTCCTCCATTGGTGGCAAAAACAACATTCGTTTTTTTCCGAACTTTAGATTTCTTAAAATAACTTTCGGCCAAATACATGATTTTTTGTGGTGCTCCTCCACATTTAATAGGCGTTGTGGGTTGTGTAAACAATGCCGTGCCTCCTTTAAAGTTTTTGATCACCTCCCAGGTGTGATTTGGGTTGGTGTAATTGCTACACACAACGCCCTTGCCCAGGCTTTCTTCTAGACCTTCAACAAGAGAAAGGTCATAGACCAATCCTGGACAAACCACAAGATATTCATAGCCAATACTACCGCTGTTTTGAGTTTCTAAAAGATTATTTTCTGGATCGAGTCGCTTCACAGCATCCTGAATCCAATCAGCTTTGTGGGGAATAACCGACCCCATAGGCTTGGCTGTTTTTTTGTAGTCATAAGCACCTGCCCCCACCAAGGTCCATGCAGGCTGATAATAGTGAGTATCTGCTGGATCAATAATGGCAATCGATGACTCCCCCTTTTTAATGAGCTGTGCAGCCACCATAATGCCAGCTGTTCCTCCCCCAATAACAAGGAATTTGTATTGATTTTTCATGTCTGGAAAATTTTGATTGATTAAAGTTAAAACAATTTTAACGACATTATGTAACTTGGGTCACATTAATAAATTTTGCGCAGAAAGTATGCTAAAAACGGAAACAAAAAGTTATTGGGAAAACATTTACCAAAACAAACAACCTCATGAAGTGAGCTGGACACAAGAGGTTCCTGAACCTTCCTTAAGTTTAATTCAGCAACTTGAAATGCCCAAATCTGCTGCCATAATCGATGTGGGAGGAGGCGATGGCCTTTTGGTTGATTTTTTATTGGCCGAAGGATACCAAAATATTACAGTGCTCGATATTTCGGAGGCCGCCATCAAAAGAGCTCAAAAAAGGTTAGGAGCTAAGTCCGACAAGGTTCATTGGGTGGTAGAAGATGTCCTGAGCTTTAAACCCAAAAAAAACTATGACCTTTGGCACGACCGCGCGGCTTTTCACTTTCAAACCAAAACTTCTGCAGTGAATCAATATCTAAAAGTATTGCGATTGGCCCAGCCCAAGCATTTGATTGTGGGGACTTTCTCTGAACAGGGACCTCAAAAATGTAGTGGCTTGGATATTCAACAATATGATACTCAAAAACTCAGTGCCCTTTTTGAAAAAGAAAACTACACAACAATGCAAACGGTTTATAAAGATCATTTGACCCCAATGGGAACTGTTCAAAATTTTATATTTTCTTGTTTTTCAATCCAATAACACGATTTAAGAGAAACCTTTTGTATCGAAAAAAGCACATCTTTCATTCTACCATCAATTTTTGGGTGAACAGTTGGCCATTCTTTTTTGTTATACATATAAGGTAAATCCCTTTTTCTAAGTCCCAATGTAGGGTTTGTTTTTTTTGAAGGCTTAAGTTTTTTCTCAAAAGTAGTCTCCCGCTTAGATCAAATATTTCTGCTCGATCAAGCCATTCTTCACTTTCTACCGTCACAAAGTGTTGTGCAGGTTGTGGGTATATTTTTAACTCATGAACATCGGGGATTTTATTTCGATCGAGTGCCTGATTTTGATAAACCCTAACATAATCTATCTCCATCTGTGCTTGGCTAAAATTTGAAGGAATGGCGCCTCCTAAATTTCCACCCATCGCCACGTTTAACAAAATGTAGTGCTCGTTGTCATAGGGGTTGTTGGTGTTGTTTTGAAGTTCATAAACCAAATTATCGTCCACCATAACTTTTAAGGAAACTTCGGTCCATATCAAAGAATACACATGAAAGGCCGTAGTTGAAGTGGGGACATACAGTTGTCCGCCTTCATTTTGATATTGATTGTTTGCATTTCGCCAATGAAAATGTGCAATGGTATTGTTTTTGTCAGCGCCACGCTGCTCCATGATGTCGATTTCTCCACAATCGGGCCAACCCACGCTTCCATAGGCACTCCCAAAATAGTTTCCTGTTTCATTAATATTGGCGCCGAGTGTCCAAATGGCAGGCCAAGTTCCTGCTTCTAGAGGAAGTTTCGCACGAACATCGACACGACCATATTTAAATGCAAATTTTGTGTTTAACCTTGCTGATGTATAAGCTTTTTTGCTACCGTTATAGGTGTAATTTTCTTTTTTGGCCACAATCTTTAGCGTGCCATTGCTTACATAAGAATTGTCTTGACGTGCCGTATAATGTTGGGCTTCATTGTTGGCCCAATCAGTACCGTTAACAATAGGCACAACTTGGTGATGCCATTTTGAAGTGTCTAAAGGGCCATCAACTGCAAATTCATCGCTCCAAACCAATTGATAATTTTGTGTAGTTTGTGATGAGCAATAAAGCCCTAAGTGTAAGATTCCTATAAAGAGTGTGGTGCTTAATTTCATAATTTGAAAATAAAAAACCCCACCTAGGCGGGGTTTTTATGAAATGTATTAATAAAGTTTACTTCAGAAGTTTAGCTGTTAGCTGTTGGCCTCCTGCATTTAATTTTACAATGTAAACACCCTGAGTGAGGTGAGCAATGTTCAATTCAAAGTTTGCCTTGTTGGGAGCTGCTGTTAAGACACGCTTCCCTAATAGATCAAAAACATGAATGGCCTCTATGTTTTGTGTAGAGGAAACACGAACATAATCTGATGCTGGGTTAGGATACAGTTTTAAAGCTATGTCTTTGAAATCTTGAACAGTAGCCGTTTGCTGGCCAAAAGTTACAGAACCCCAATCGGTTGAAGGATTGGCGTTTAA
>CAYZFD010000036.1:0-14484 GCA_964477735.1 uncultured Flavobacteriaceae bacterium | reverse complement strand
TGAATACCAACACTTTAGATTTATTTAAATTTTAACAAAAGTTTAAATCATTTCAACTTCATGCAAGCCATTGATTTTCAGATGGCTAGAATTTTTAGGTTGAAAACTCTTCAGCAGTTGTTGTTCAAATCCACTAGGCTTTTGCTGTGTTTTTGTAAATCGCAATAAAACTTGGTCATGCCCCTAGAATGCGTTATTTTTGCCGCCTAATTTTTGAAGTAGAAACGCACATGAAAGTTACCCGTACCGACCTCGATGCCCTAAATGCCGTGGTTACCATCGCCCTCGACAAAGCCGATTTCCAACCCAATGTGGAGCGTGTTTTGGAGGATTATCGCAAGCGCGCCAACATTCCAGGCTTCCGAAAAGGCCATGTGCCCAAAGGTCTCATCAAAAAGCAATATGAAACGGCCGTCACCGCCGATGAGGTCAACAAATTGTTGCAACAATCGCTCAACGACTTCCTCACCAAAGAAAAAATAGCTATTTTGGGCAATCCCCTTCCCAAAGCACAAGACGATTTAGACTGGAAGGCCGATCAGTTGGCTTTCGATTTTGAACTGGGCCTTTCTCCCGATTTTGAGGTGAAGCCCAAAACCAAAAAAGCGGTTATCCATTACAAAATCAGTGCCGATACCAAAACCATCGACAATCAAATTGAGCGCATCCGCAAGCAATATGGCAAGTTGGTGGCCCTAGACAAGGCCGAAAAGGGGGCTTCGCTTAGCGGAAGCTTTCACAACGAAGCCGAAGGCATCGAAAACAAGGCCACTTTCGAACTCGATAGCATCCAAAGCAAAACCGCTCTAAAGGCCCTTCAGGCGGCCACAGTGGGCGAGGTGGTAGCCCTTAAAACCAAAGGTTTGTTTGAGGACGACCACAAGCTGATGCACCACTTGGGGGTGGAACACGACAAGGCCCATGGCCTGAACATTTCTGTCGATTTCACTGTTTCGGAAATCAACAAAACGGAGCCTGCCGACCTCGATAAGGATTTGTTCGATAAGCTTTTTGGTCCCGACCAAATCAAAACCGTGACCGAACTCAAGGCCCGCCTAAAAGCCGACGCCGAAAAGCAGTTCGAAAACCAAGCCGATCAGCAGTTGCTCAATGACTATATCGAGCGCCTTATTGAAGAAACCAAGTTCGATTTGCCATCAGCGTTCCTCAAGCGTTGGATACAAACTTCTGGTGAAAACCCGCTAACCGAAACCGAGGCAGCTTCGGAATATGAGCGTTCCGAAAAAGGATTGAGATATCAGCTTATCGAAGGGCAATTGGCCGAAAAAAACAACCTCAAAGTCACTTTTGAAGACGTAAAATCCACCGCTAAGGAAATGATTAAGGCTCAAATGTTGCAGTTTGGCCGAAGCAATCCCGAGGATAAAGAATTGGAGGACATTGCGGCGCGCATCTTGCAAAACGAAGACGAAGTGAAACGCCTTTCGAATCAGGTGATGAGTGAAAAACTGCTCACTTTTTTCAAAACCGAAGGCAATATCAAGGAAAAAGCGGTCACCTATGAAGCTTTCTTGAAAGCCGTGCAAGAGGAATAGTGGGCATTGCACCAAAAAATAAGTATCTTTAAAGTCCAAATATTAAGCAACGCTTTATGAACTACGGAAAAGAATTTAAGCAGTATGCCACCAAACATCACGGCATCAACTCGCTCCACTACGATAAGCTGGTGAGCAGCATGACTCCCTATATCATCGAAGAACGCCAGCTCAACGTGGCGCAAATGGATGTGTTTTCTAGGCTGATGATGGACCGCATTATTTTCTTGGGTACAGCCATCGACGATGGCATCGCCAATATCATTCAAGCACAATTGTTGTTTTTGGAAAGCGCCGACAAAGAAAAAGACATTTCGATCTACATCAACTCCCCAGGAGGTGGTGTCTATGCAGGCTTGGGGATTTATGATACCATGCAGTTCATCAACCCCGAAGTCAATACCATTTGCACAGGCATTGCAGCCTCTATGGCAGCGGTGTTGTTGTGTGCGGGCCAGGAAGGCAAACGTTCGGGCTTGCCCCATTCGCGCGTGATGATTCACCAGCCTTTGGGTGGGGCACAAGGACAAGCCTCTGATATTGAAATTACCGCTCGAGAGATTATGAAACTCAAAAAAGAGCTCTACGAAATCATTGCCAAGCATTCGGGTCAGGATTACGATAAAGTATATCAAGACAGTGATCGCGATTATTGGATGCGCGCCGAAGAGGCCAAATCCTATGGTATGATTGATGAAATCTTGACCAAAAGCTAAAAAAAAACTCCCTGATGACCGAAGAACTCAATTGCTCCTTTTGTGGCCGTAAAAAAGCCGAAACCGACTTGCTCATCGCTGGTCTCGATGCACACATTTGTGACCGTTGCATTGAGCAAGCCAATGGCATTATTTTGGAAGAGGCCAAACAACACAACAGCAGCACTCCAAGTTTGGGCGCCGATGTTGTGCTCAAAAAACCCAAAGAAATCAAAAGTTTCCTCGACGAATATGTCATTGGTCAAGAAGAAACCAAGCGTGTGCTCTCAGTGGCGGTTTATAACCACTACAAGCGGTTGATGCAAGAAGGAAAAGAGGATATAGAAATCCAAAAAAGCAACATCGTAATGGTGGGTGAAACCGGAACAGGAAAAACCCTAATGGCCAAAACCATCGCCAAAATGCTCAATGTGCCCCTAGCCATTGTTGATGCCACAGTCCTCACCGAAGCGGGCTATGTGGGAGAGGATGTAGAAAGCATACTTACGCGTTTGTTGCAAGCGGCCGATTATGACCGTGAAAAAGCCGAGCGTGGTATCGTTTTTATTGATGAAATTGACAAAATTGCTCGAAAAAGTGACAACCCCTCCATCACTAGAGACGTGTCGGGAGAGGGTGTGCAACAAGCTTTACTCAAACTTCTCGAAGGCACGGTGGTGAATGTGCCCCCTAAAGGCGGGCGAAAACACCCCGATCAAAAATTTATTGAAATCAACACCGAGCACATTTTATTCATTGCCGGTGGCGCCTTCGACGGCATCGAAAAGCAAATCTCCAAACGTCTCAACATGCAAGCTTTGGGCTTCAAAGCGAGCAAGTCTGATGTGCAAGTGGACCGCACCAATTTGCTGCAATATATTACCCCTACAGATCTCAAAAACTTTGGTTTGATTCCCGAAATTATCGGGCGTTTGCCAGTGCTCACCCACATGAACCCCCTAGACCAAGAGGCGCTTAGAGCGATACTCACCGAACCTAAGAATGCCCTGGTGAAACAGTATAAAAAACTCTTTGAAATGGATGACATAAAACTCGTCGTTTCGGATGGTGCCTTAGATTTTATTGTGGAGAAAGCTGTCGAATACAAGCTTGGTGCGCGTGGTTTACGATCACTGTGCGAGGCCATCCTCACCGATGCCATGTTTGAATTGCCTGGCACTGAAGAAACCGAATTGAAACTCACCAAGGCTTATGCTACTCAAAAGCTAAGCCACTCAAAAATCAATGCGCTAAAGGCGGTTTCTTAAGTATTTTGGCTTAATAATTCTTCCAAAAATTGACGATCATTGGACAGTCGAGGGACCTTGTGCTGTCCTCCCAGTTTGTTTTTTTGCGCCATCCAATTGTAAAACAAATCTCTTTTGGCTCGATGCAAAAATAAGGGTTCCAAAGTCATGTTGTAGGCCCGTTTAGCCTGATAGTCAGAATTGAGGGCTTGAAGGGCCAAATCCAAATCTTTAGAAAAAGTATTTAAATCTGCAGGCGGGTTTTCAAACTCCACGATCCACTCGTGCTTGCCCTTTTGCCCACCTTCCATAAACACGGGCCCGGCTGTATATTCTAGCACAGAAACCCCATGCTTTTCACTGGTTTGGGTGAGTGCACGATCGGCATTTTCAACCATCAGCTCTTCGCCAAACACATTAATAAAGGATTTGGTGCGGCCACTCACCACCACCCGATAGGGGTTGAGGGTGGTGAAACGAACCGTATCACCAATCTGATAACGCCACAGTCCAGCATTGGTGGTGATCACCATGGCGTATTGCTGACCGAGGACCACCTCTGAAAGTCGCAATGTTTTTTGGTTGGGCCGGTTGAGCGTTTCTAGGGGGATGAATTCATAGAAAATGCCGTAGTCTAACATCAGCAACATGCCCTCTGATTCGTTTTTGTCTTGCAAACCAAAAAATCCTTCCGAAGCATTGTAAATTTCATAATATCGAAAATCAGATTTGGGTAATAGCTGATGATATTGACTTCGGTATGGTTCAAAATTAACGCCACCATGAAAATAGACTTCTAAGTTGGGCCAAACCTCTAAAATATTGTTTTTACCAGTGGATTCGAGCACCTTGTGCAACAACACCAACATCCACGAGGGAACGCCGGCCAAACTCGTCACTTGCTGGCTGGTGGTTTGGGCTACTATAGCTTGCATTTTTTGTTCCCAGCCCTCCATGAGCGACACTTCGTTGCTCGGCGTTGAAACCATTTCAACCCAAAATGGGAGGTTGTCGATGAGGATAGCAGAGAGGTCGCCAAACACACTATTGTTGTTTTCATAGAGCTTTTTGCTGCCCCCCAACCGAAGGCCTTTGCCCATAAAGAGCTCTGAATCGGGATTGTTGTTGAAATATAGACTTAGCATGTCTTTTCCTCCCTTAAAATGACAATCTTCAAGAGATTCTGGACTGATGGGAATGAACTTGCTTTGGGCGTTGGTGGTGCCACTAGATTTGGCAAACCATTTGATGGGTGAGGGCCAAAAAATGTTTTGTTCACCCTCTAGTGATCGCTCAATCAGGGGAGCGATACTTTCATACTGGCAAAGGGGCACTTGCTGCACAAAGTTTTCGTAGTTTTTGATGCTGCCAAAACCATGTTGTTTCCCAAATTCGGTGGCTTTGGCTGTTTGGACAAGCTTTTGCAACACTTCTTCTTGCACCTCGTTGGGGTATTTTAAAAAAAGTTCCATTTGATGGATGCGCTTTTTTAGAAACCAGGAAAAGAGGGAATTGAAAAGGGCAATGGGCATTTTTGTATCTTTAAGCACCTAAAATAACAAAAAAAATAGCGATGTATCAAGGGGTTTTAACAAAAATGAAGTCTGAGTGGGTTGAGCCCGTTCAGTATTATCTTTCGTTTGAGCATGACTTCTTGGTTGTGAACACCTTGCTTCACAAAACCCTAAGACTTACGCATTTGGGCTATCAGTGTTTGGGTTGTGGTGCTGAAACTCCTGTTTTTCGCCAAGGCTATTGCAAAAAATGTTTCTTTGAACTACCCTCAACCGCAGACTGGGTGATGCGACCTGAGTTAAGCACGGCACATTTAGACATTCCTTATCGCGATTTGGACTATGAAAAATCGGTGCAATTGCAACCTCATATTGTTTATTTGGCACAGTCGAGCCATCTTAAGGTTGGGGTCACTCGAAAAACACAAGTGCCCACACGCTGGATAGACCAAGGGGCTCATTTGGCCCTGCCAATCCTAGAAACCCCCAATCGCTATTGGGCGGGCGTGGCTGAGGTGGCGCTCAAATCTCATTATTCCGACAAGACCCAGTGGCGCAAAATGCTACAACACAACGAAGAAAATGTGGATTTGGTAGCGGCCAAAAATGACTGTTTGATTTGGTTGCCCGATGAGGTTAAACCCTATGTTTTGCATCATCAAACAGCAGTGGTTGAAATCGACTTTCCTGTGTTAAAATATCCTCAAAAACCTCAAAGCTTGAACTTGGTGAAAGCCCATAGCTATGAAGGAAAATTAGTGGGCATCAAGGGTCAATACCTAATTTTTGAGGACGAGCAAGTTTTTAATGTTCGCAGCAACGAAGGTCTAGTGGTTGCAATATCCGTACACTAATAGCGGTAGTAGTCGGGTTTATAGGGGCCTTCGACTTCAACCCCTATATATCGCGCCTGCTCGGGCTCGAGAGATTCGAGTTCCACTCCTAATTTGTCGAGGTGTAAACGCGCCACTTTTTCGTCTAGATGCTTGGGCAGCATGTACACCTGATTTTCATAGGCTTCGCTATTGTTCCACAGTTCCATTTGTGCCAAAGTTTGATTGGTAAAGGAATTGCTCATCACAAAACTAGGGTGCCCTGTGGCACAGCCCAAATTCACCAACCGCCCTTCGGCCAAAATGATGATGTCTTTGCCTTCTAGGTGGTATAGATCTACTTGTGGTTTGATTTCTTCCTTGCTGGCTCCAGAGTTGTTTAGCCACGCCATGTCGATTTCATTGTCGAAATGCCCAATGTTGCAAACTACAGTTTTGTCTTTCATGGCTCTGAAGTGATTGGCACGAACGATGTCTTTGTTGCCTGTGGCCGTGACTACAATATCGGCCTGGGCAATTACAGAATCGAGTTTTTTCACTTCATAGCCATCCATGGAGGCCTGAAGGGCGCAAATGGGATCGATTTCGGTTACCGTTACGATGGCTCCGGCGCCTCTAAAAGAAGCGGCGGTGCCTTTTCCAACATCGCCATAGCCACAAACCACGACGCGTTTGCCAGCCAACATTAAATCTGTGGCACGACGCACAGCATCTACGGCACTCTCTTTACAACCATATTTGTTGTCAAATTTGGATTTGGTTACGGAGTCATTCACGTTAATGGCGGGTAGGGGAAGACTGCCGTTTTTCATTCTTTCATAGAGTCGGTGAACGCCCGTAGTGGTTTCTTCAGATAGGCCTTTAATTCCAGCAACCAATTCTGGATAGCGATCCAAAACCATGTTGGTGAGGTCGCCCCCGTCATCGAGGATCATGTTGAGTGGCTTTTTGTCTTCGCCAAAAAATAAGGTTTGTTCAATACACCAATCAAAAGAAGCGTCGTCCATACCTTTCCATGCGTAAACAGGAATCCCAGCCGCTGCAATGGCAGCTGCGGCATGGTCTTGTGTTGAAAAGATATTGCATGAGCTCCAAGTCACTTCGGCGCCCAAAGCCACCAAAGTTTCGATGAGCACGGCCGTTTGGATGGTCATGTGTAGGCAACCCGCAATGCGTGCGCCTTTAAGCGGTTGAGAGGCAGCATATTCTGCTCGTAGAGCCATGAGGCCTGGCATTTCTGCCTCGGCCAATAGAATTTCTTTGCGCCCCCAATTTGCCAAGTTAATGTCTTTGACTTTGAAAGGCGTATAAGCAGTTGTTTTTGTTGACATAGTTGTATCTTTGTTTTTCAGCAATTTTTCTGTTGCAAATTTACAAACTACAATGCCCATTTACAAACAGTTAACGCTCGATAATGGAATTGAGCTTTGGTTTTGGAAAATCTCCGAAAGCGAAGCTGAACTTAGCGCAGGTTTGAAGCTTACAGACAATTGCCGCAGCAGACTCCTTCAAATGCGCGCATCCTGGCATCGCCATGGATTTTTGGCGGTTCGACAATTGCTTACGGCCATGGGCTATTGCCCAGCTGATTTAAGCTATAATGAACATGGAAAACCAAGCTTAGGGGATGGCATGCACATTTCAATTTCCCACACTTTCGATTGGGTATGTGTAGCGTTAAGTCCTCACCCTATTGGAATTGATATCGAAAAGGTGAGGGCGAAAGTGCAACGTATTTCGGCTAAGTTTTTGACACCAAAAGAAATCGATTTAATGGCCAACAACCACCACAACCTCACTTTGGCTTGGTGCATAAAGGAGGCTTGCTATAAGATTATGGGCGTTCCGGGATTGAGTTTTAAGGGAGCGATAGAAATTGTAGCCTTTGACCCTTCTCTGGGTAGGGCGAAAGCACAGCTAAACTTTCAAGATAAAACAATTCAATTTCAAGCGCAGCTCTACAGTTTCCCTGATTATGCGAGCGCTTGTGTAACTCCTATAAAACCTTTTTAAACAATGGAAATATCTGTAGAACTCACGCTTTTGCCCTTGCAAAAGGACTTTGAACCCCCCATCAAAAGCTTTATACAACAATTGCGAAATTCTGATTTTGAGGTGATAGAAAACCCTTTAAGCACCCAAATTTATGGCGCTTTCGAAACCCTTATGCCCTTTTTAACTCAGCAAGTAAAAACCACCTTTGAGGGTTGCGAACATGTGGTTTTGCAAATGAAAGTCGTGAAATCTAACCGTAGTCAATATGTCCCCAATTTTTGATTGGCTTTTTGGTCAATATGCCAGCTACCAACCCCTATATGTGTGGATAGAGATTGTGGGCGTTTTGTTTGGTTTTGCCAGTGTTTGGCTGGCTAAGAAAAACCATGTGGGTGTTTATCCTACAGGCATTATTTCCACAGCCCTCTTTGTATATTTGCTTTGGCAGTGGGGGTTGCTGGGTGATATGATGATCAATGCCTATTATTTTTCCATGAGTATTTATGGTTGGTATGTTTGGACCCAAAAGCCCGATGGTGAGCATGTGACGCCCATTTCTTCGATGTTAAAAGTTGAAAAGAAAACCAGTATTTTAATTTTTATGGGTGCTCTGTTAAGTGTTTTTGTTGTTTATGAAAGCTTTGATAAATGGGACAACTGGACGGCCTATGTCGATGCCCTCACCACCGCCATCTTTTTTGTGGGCATGTGGCTCATGGCAAGAAGAAAAATCGAAAATTGGATTTTTTGGATAGTAGGCGACATCATTTCTGTGCCCCTATACCTCTACAAAGGCCTCAGCCTAACGGCCATTCAATATCTAATCTTTACCTTTGTGGCCTTTGCCGGATATCAAGCATGGAAAAAAATCTTGGACAACAAGCAGCCAGCTGCCTAAAAGTGGTCATTTTTGGACCAGAATCTACAGGGAAAACCACCTTGTCTCAGCAATTGGCCAGACACTACAACTCTGTGTGGGTGCCCGAATTTGCACGCGACTACCTTCAAACCAAATGGAACGAGTCGAGAAAAACTTGTGAAGCAGCCGACCTTTTACCCATAGCTGTTGGACAAATTCAATCTGAAAATTATTTGGCTCAAAAGGCCAACCAGGTCCTGATTTGCGACACCGATTTACTCGAAACCAAAGTCTATTCCGAAATCTATTATGCAGGAAGCTGCGATCCTACATTGGAAAAATATGCTTTGCAAAACACCTACGACATGTATTTTTTAACCTACATTGATGTGCCTTGGGAAGCCGACGATTTGCGTGACAAACCCAACGAGAGAGAGGCCGTTTTCGAAGCTTTTAAAAGCACGCTAGACCAACACAAAAGACCCTACGTTTTGCTAAAAGGAGGTAAAAAAGAACGCCTCGAAAAGGCCGTGTCAGTGATTGATGATTTATTGGCCAAGAAGTTGTAATTTTGCCCTGTCTCATAAGGGGTGCCCAACCAATCGGGCTGAGATCATACCCAATGAACCTGGGCGGGTAATGCCGCCAAGGGATTTGAAAAACCGTTATTAATCATCACTGAATAATAACCCCTTTTATTCGTATTAAATTTTTTTACGAATGAAAAATGCACTTTTTTTCAACTTGTTTGTGCTCACGATGAGCATAAACGCACAACAACCTAGTGACAGTCTCACCAAACCAACCGTTCAGCTCGACGAAGTGCTGGTGTCTAGCGTACGCGTTAAGGCGTCGAGTCCTGTCAGTTTCTCTAACCTAAACAAAGCGGCAGTAGCACCGAGAAATTTGGGTCAAGACATCCCAATTTTGCTCGGTGTGATGCCTGCTGTGGTCACCACTTCCGATGCTGGTGCTGGAGTTGGCTACACAGGGCTTCGCGTTCGAGGCAGTGATGCCACCCGCATCAACGTGACCATTAATGGAATTCCCCTCAACGACGCTGAATCGCACGGAGTTTGGTGGGTCAATATGCCCGATTTTGTTTCTTCGGTCGAAAGCCTTCAGCTCCAACGTGGTGTTGGATCCTCTACCCAAGGAGCCGGTGCTTTTGGGGCCAGCCTAAACCTGCTCACAGATGCCATTTCGGTTTTGCCTCAGGCTCAAATTTCTTCTTCGTTTGGTAGTTTTGGAACCTTTAAAAATTCAGTTCAATTTTCAACAGGACTGTTAGATCATGGATGGGAGATCAATGGACGTTTGTCTGCCATTCAATCCGATGGATATATCGACAGGGCTTCGTCAGATTTAAAATCCTACTTTTTACAAGCCACCTATCAAAAAGGAGGAACGCTCATTAAGGCATTGACTTTTGGTGGTCACGAAATCACTTACCAATCTTGGAATGGGGTTGATGCTCAACAGTTAAAAGACAACCGTACCTATAATTCTGCAGGAGCCTACACAGACCCCCAAGGAAATTTAAAGTTTTATGACAACGAAGTGGACGACTACAAGCAAACCCATTACCAGTTGCATTGGCATCATCAAATGAATGCTTTTTGGCGCTCCAACCTTAGTGTTCACTACACAAAAGGGGCTGGGTTTTATGAGCAATATAAAGAAGATCAAGATTTTGGCGACTATGGTTTAAATGCATTGGCGGGTGTCACCGAAACAGATTTGATTCGACGAAAGTGGCTCGACAACGATTTTATGGGACTTATTGCTTCGCTTCAATATCAAAACAAGGGCATTGAATGGATTTTTGGCCTTGGAGGCAATCGCTACGAAGGGCAACATTTCGGTGAAGTGATTTGGGCTCGTTATGCTTCAAACAGTGAAATTCGCCACAGATATTATGATAACTTCAGCAAAAAAAGAGAGTTGAATGCCTATACTAAAGCGACCTATCCCATCAACAAATCAATTTCGGTTTTTATGGATTTGCAATATCGCGTTTTAGGTTATCAGGCACAGCCCGAAGATATTCAACATAAAATTGACGATCACTTTCAGTTTTTTAATCCAAAGTTTGGTGCTACCTACCGTATCAATGCTGCCCAAAGTCTATACGCTTCATTTGGTCGAGCACATAGAGAACCCAACCGCACAGACTATGAAAACGGAAACCCTAAGCCTGAGCAGCTCAATGACTATGAAATAGGTTGGCGTTTTAATCGGGAAAAATTCCAGTCCAGTTTAAATGTATATTATATGCACTACAAAGATCAGCTGGTATTAACAGGCGCTTTGGATGCTGTGGGTGCCCCCATCAGGGCCAATGTGGGCAACAGTTATCGACTTGGTTTGGAATGGGATGCACAATTTTCTTTTGGGCCAAGATGGCGTTGGCTTCCTAACTTTGCCTTGAGTCAAAATCGAAACTTAGATTATCGCTTTCGACGCGATGGTGTGTTGCAAAATTTGGGGGCTACTGAAATTGCGTTCTCGCCATCATTGGTTGCGGGGCAACAGCTCTTTTATAGCCCTGTAGAGTCCCTTTCTTTTGGCTTGATTTCGAAACATGTGGGGTCTCAATACATGGGAAATATCGATGCCAAGAGCTCAAAACTCGCTGCCTATACGCTTCATGACTTATCAGTTTCTTATTGGCTTAAACCTAAAAAAATCTTCGAAAAAATTGAATTTAACTTATTGATAAACAATATTTTAAATCAGGAATATATATCAAACGGTTATTTTTACACCTACGACGATACTTGGAGTAACCACAACAACATCAAAACCATTGAAGGGGCTGGGTATTATCCACAAGCGGGGCGTCATTTCTTAGCAGGCCTTGTGGCGCGGTTCTAATTTGAAACGATGACCGTGTTTCCGCTTTTTGAGGTGCGATAGTTGAGCATACTGTACAGCTTGGTTTCGGTTTTAGGGTTTCCTATCACCTGGCCGGTGGCCAAGCTGTATTCGTAGTTTTCGCAACTGCAGTTGGCCAATACCCCGTTAATTTCCATTGTAGAGCATTGACTTGGCACATGATTGGGGCAACTGGCTTCCCATGCAAAAACATTGTCGTTGAGGTTAAAGAGCAACAAGCCTCTAACGCCTCCTTGCACCGAAAAAAGCGATCCACCTGAATAGCGAAGATTGTCATATTGTGGTAGATTTAGGTTGATCTCTAAACGAAAAGGCACTTCGGGCAGGTAGGGGTTGCGCTCTATTTCTGTGGAGGTACAGCCCAAGATAAAGAGCAACACTATGGCGAAAAAAAACTTATTCATGATGTTTCGAAGGTACATAAAACCGTTAGAATTTAAAAAATTTGTATATTTGTTAAGAATCCGGCTCAAAGCAGGATTTTTTTGTTTAAAACAATTGTTATGAGCACAGTATCTTATTACACAGCAGCAGGCCTCAAAAAGCTTCGAGATGAGCTCAACCATCTGAAAGATGTTGAACGCCCCAAAGCCTCACAGGCCATTGCCGAAGCCCGAGACAAGGGTGATTTGAGCGAGAACGCCGAATATGACGCCGCAAAAGAAGCACAAGGATTGCTTGAACTAAAGATATCGAAATTAGAAGAAACTTTAGCCAGTGCACGCCTCATAGATGAGTCGCAACTCGACCTCACAAAAGTTTTGGTTTTATCGAAAGTTCGTATAAAAAATACGACCAACGGGATGGAAATGGATTACACTTTGGTTGCCGAGAGTGAAGCCGATTTAAAGGCCGGTAAAATTTCCGTGAATTCACCAATTGGAAAAGGCCTATTAGGAAAAAAAGTGGGTGAAATTGCCGAAGTCCAAGTGCCGAATGGCGTGATGAAATTCGAAATTTTGTCCATTAATCGTTAGGCATGGCCTCTATATTCACCAAAATTATTAGAGGAGAGATTCCTTGCCACAAGGTTTATGAAACTGATGATTTCCTCGCTTTTTTAGACATTCAACCCAATGCCTTGGGGCACACACTATGTATTCCTAAAACAGAAGTCGATAAACTTTTTGATTTGGATGAAACAACCTATCTCAACCTGATGCTTTTTTCCAAAAAAGTGGCCGCTGTGCTCGAAAAAACCATTCCTTGCAAACGCATTGGTATGGCAGTAATAGGACTCGAAGTGCCCCATGTTCATGTGCACTTAATTCCGTTGCAAGAAATGAAAGAAATGACTTTTCAGCACAAAGTGAGCTGTAGCCAAGAAACTTTGGCCGATTTGGCCCATCAAATTCGAGCAGCTTTTTAAGATAAAAGCTTTAAAACAATTTCCATTTGAGTGCCCTTGTCGTTAGAGTAAACCACTCGGAGCTGGCCGTTATGAAAATTTTCTACAATACGTTTGGCTAGGGAGAGCCCCAACCCCCAACCTCTTTTTTTGGTAGTAACCCCAGGGTTAAATATCTTTTTTTGCCATTTTTTTGGAATTCCTTTTCCGTTGTCGGTAATGGATAAAATAAGAAAATCTGTATCGGTTTTTAAATCCAACACAATCACCCCTTTTCCTTGGGTGGCATCGATACTATTTTTAACCAGATTTTCGATCACCCAGCCAATCAAAGCCGGATCTACCGAAGCAAAACAAGGAACAAGAGCTTTGTTAAAAGTGAGTTGCACTTGCTTGGGTGCGCGTGCACTTAGATAGGCGACATTTTTTTCTACCAAAGTTTCGAAATTGTGTTTTTCGAGTTTAGGATCCGAGCCGATTTTTGAAAATCGGGCGACAATGGTTTCTAAGCGTTGCACGTCTTTTCGGAGTTCAACCGCAATGTTTTTTGGTGGCGATTCTGACTCTAACAAAGTGGTCCACCCCATTAGAGCTGATAGCGGAGTTCCAATCTGGTGGGCAGTTTCTTTGGCCATTCCTGCCCATAATTTGTTTTGAATGGCAATACGACTACTTCTGTAATAGAAAAACAGGGCTGTACCGAAGAGCACAATAATGAGCAGCAAAGCCAGGGGGTAGTATTGGATTTTCTTAAGAAGGGCCGAATGGCCGTAGTAAAGTTTTTGGTTGATGCCACTTCCCTGAACAATATGAATAGCAGGGTTTTCGGTCTTGATTTGTTCCAATATTTTTTTGAGATAAACAGAGTCTTTGGCCACAGCCTTTTCGTGATCTATATTGCTAAAACTTAAAATATGACCTTTATGATCCACTTGTATCATAGGGTTTTTGGTGTTGGTGGTTAAAACTCTGAAGGCCACCTCTCCAATTTGATCGTTTAGGTCTCTGTCTAAAAATTCTTTTTGGGCCAAAGCCCAAAGTTCCATGCTGTTTCTTTCCTCTGCTTTGGTAAGCTCAATGAGCTTGTAGGTATTCCACAAAATCAAGCAAACAATAAGTAAAGAGCTAATAATTAGCATATTGCGCCCCTGATTTCTATTGATTTTAATATTTAACATAGCCCATTAAGATTAGCGAATATAAAGGAAAATTAAGTTTTTCATCCCTAACAAATTGCTTACTTTTGTAACTAAAGTTAATAAGGCCATGGAAATTATCGGGAAAATAAAGTTAATTGATGAAACCAAAGAATATGGAAGCAATGGCTTTCGGAAACGCGAGTTGGTGGTGACCACTGAAGAGCAATACCCACAACATATCATGATTGAATTCGTGCAAGACAAGTGTGATTTGCTCAATTCATTTTCATTGGGAGAGGCCGTTAAAATTGGCATCAATCTTCGTGGTCGTGAGTGGGTGAGCCCACAAGGAGAAACCAAGTATTTCAATTCTATTCAAGGCTGGCGTATTGAAAAACAA
>CAYZFD010000035.1:0-14932 GCA_964477735.1 uncultured Flavobacteriaceae bacterium | reverse complement strand
CCTGTAATAATTAAATTTTGAAGTTTTGATTTCATAACGAAGTGTTGGATTTGTATCCGAAACTACGCTAAAAACATCAATAAAACAAAAAAATCTAGGAAATCACCTTGATTGTGATTGTAGAATTGCTTTTCTCAACCTGAGCTAGTTTTTTTGAGGTCAATTCTTTAACTGCTAAATCCCATTTTTTGTTAGAGAGTGCTGCTTGAGTTTTCAGTATAGTTAAATCTGTTTCGGCCAAAGGCTTTAAAAGATCCCAAACATGCTTGGCTTCCTCGCTGAGGGCTATAGCTTTTTTTTCGGGTTTCATTTGTGGGAAAAACAACACCTCTTGAATGGAGCTGTTGTTGGTGAGCAGCATGGTGAGTCGGTCGATTCCAATTCCAATTCCTGATGTTGGGGGCATTCCATATTCTAGAGCCCTTAAAAAATCTTGATCAATAAACATGGCTTCATCGTCGCCTTTCTCTGAGAGCATAAGTTGGGCTTCGAAGCGTTCGCGTTGGTCAATGGGGTCGTTGAGCTCCGAGTAGGCGTTGGCCAGTTCTTTTCCATTCACCATGAGTTCGAATCGCTCTGTTAGGGCTTTGTTGTCGCGATGTTCTTTAGTCAATGGGCTCATTTCTTTAGGGTAGTCAGTGATGAAGGTTGGTTGTATGTAGTGGTGCTCACAGCAAGTTCCGAAGAGTTCGTCGATCAGTTTTCCAACGCCCATGGTTTCATCAATTTCTACACCGAGTTTTTGGGCGGTGGTTCGCAGTTGGTTTTCGTCCATTCCTGAAACATCGATTCCAGTGTGGGTTTTAATGGCTTCCAAAATGGGAATTCTTGGATAGGGTGCTTTAAAATCAATTGTTTTTTCACCCACTTGCACGGCTGTACTTCCATTGGTGGCCACGGCAATTTTTTGAAGTAATGCTTCGGTGGTTTCCATCATCCAGTGGTAGTCTTTATAGGCTACATAGAGCTCCATGACCGTAAACTCAGGATTGTGGGTACGATCCATTCCTTCGTTGCGAAAATCTTTGGCAAATTCATAGACACCATCAAAACCGCCCACAATAAGTCTCTTGAGGTATAACTCGTTTGCGATTCTAAGGTAGAGTGGAATGTTTAGTGCATTGTGATGGGTTTTAAAGGGGCGTGCAGCTGCACCACCAGGGATAGACTGCAGGATGGGTGTTTCGACTTCTAAATATCCTCGATCGTTAAAAAATGATCGCATGGTGTTGACGATGGTTGTTCGTTTAATGAACGTTTTTTTGATTTGTGGGTTCACAATCAAATCAACATAGCGCATGCGATACCGCATTTCAGGATCGTTAAATTCATCATACACCTTTCCTTCAGCATCTACCTTGGGCAGTGGAAGTGGGCGTAGGGCTTTGCTAAGCAATGTGAACGATTTCACCAAAATGGTTTTTTCGCCAACCTGAGTGGTAAAAAGATTGCCCTCTATGCCAATGATGTCACCAATGTCTAGCAGCTTTTTGTAAACGGTATTGTAGGCTTCTTTGTCTTCGCCTTCGCAAATTTCATCTCTGTTAAAATACACTTGAATTCGCCCACTGCTGTCTTGAAGTTCTGCAAAACTGGCCTTGCCCTGAATCCGTCTAGACATGAGTCTTCCAGCTAGACAAACCGACGCATTTTCCTTAAAATTTGCTTTAACCTCTGCGGCTGTATGAGTCACGGGAAAGGCCGCAGCGGGATAAGGATTATAGCCCAACTGACGAAGGCTTTCGAGCTTTTCTCGTCTAATAATTTCTTGTTCAGACAACTGCACCATGTTTAAATTTTGCCGTCAAAGATACATTTTTTTGAAGTCAACCCATATTTTTTGATCTTTAGAACAGACCAGAAAGTCAATCTATTTTTTTTAGTAATTTAGCCAATAAGTTGAGATTATATTTTGAGTTTTTTACGTGTAGTATTGGCTATTTTCTTTCCTCCATTAGCTGTCGTCGATAAAGGTTGTGGGTCATTTCTCATTGTGTTGCTTTTAACTTTTTGTGGATGGGTGCCAGGGGTTATCGCTGCTCTTGTCATTCTCAATAATCCTAAACATCAGAATTGATGCCCCAAAAGTTGCTTCATTTGCACGACCTTGGACTTAAAGAATACAAGTCGAGCTGGGATTTTCAGGAGCAAATATTTCAGGAAACAGTTGATATAAAAATACAAAACCGTAAACTTAACACTTCAACACCAACCCAAGATCATCTGATCTTTGTGGAGCACCCACCAGTTTATACCCTTGGAAAAAGTGGAAAGCTAGAACATTTGTTGCTCTCCGAAGATGCGCTCATTGAGAAGGGAGTAAGTTTTTTTAAAACCAATAGAGGAGGGGATATTACTTTTCATGGTCCAGGTCAGTTGGTGGGTTACCCTATCTTAGATTTAGACCATCATTTTACGGACATTCATCGATATCTCAGAACTCTTGAAGAGGTTGTGATTCAAACCTTGTTGACTTTTGGAATTCAAGCCACAAGAAGCTCTGGAGAAACCGGAGTTTGGTTAGATGTTGACACTCCTTTTGCCCGAAAAATCTGCGCCATGGGCGTGAAGGCCAGTCGCTGGGTTACTATGCATGGATTTGCTTTGAATGTGACACCAGACATGCAGTTTTTTGAATACATAGTGCCTTGTGGAATTCGAGGTAAATCCGTGACTTCGATGGCTTTAGAGCTAGAAAAAGCACCTACAGTTGAGGAAGTGAAGCAGGTATTGCTTCAAAAGTTTTGCGAACAATTCAATTTTAAAGTTGTCTGTTAGAACTGATAGACTTGGAATTGATCTTCTTTAGTTTTTACGCCAAATAAATAGGTGCCCTTTTTACTGCCTGCTCCAAGGTTTATGGGACCCGATCCAAATACGGGAAAGTTTGGAGCCACATTTCCTTTATGGTCAAAGACATATACTTTTTGACTCTGTAAGTCAGTAACCGTTATCCATGTTTTGCCATCCACCGAAACTACAATCGGGGGACTATAAACCCCAAAATCGAGCTCAATTAACTCGTTGTTAATGGTGAGTTTGTTCTCCGACAAATAAGCAAGTGTTTCTTGACTAGCACTGAACATATAAGGGGTCTCTAACGGCAGAACTTTTTCAGTAACACTTCCGTTCTGATCGATAGTGATGAGGCGTTGTTTTTGATCGATCGTCACAAATTTGTTCTTGTGTTTGTAGAGGTCTTGCTCTGTAAGGATCACCTTTTTATTAGGCTTCACTCTAGTCTTTCCACGTCTGTCTGTGATGAATAATCCTCCATTTTTATCAATAAAAACAAGGTAATCCTTAGAACCTATTCTCAAATGTTTTGGAGCGTGTAAAAGTTCTTGGGTGCTGTTCATAGAAAAGCCTTTGACTTTTTTCATTTTCCTGTCGAACATCGAAATTTCTTTTCCTTGACTTAAAAGGAGTCTGTAATCTCTGTTTTTATCATAATCAAAGACGCTTAGCCCAAGGGGAATAGCACCTTTAAAGCTATGGCTAAAATCTTCAACTTGTTTGCCATTTCGGTCCAAAACGATTAAAGATTTTTCGGTTGTAAAAGCAAGTTGTAAACGCCCATTTCTATACAAATCGACCTGTTTGATTTCCCCTTGAATTTTAGCGTCTAATTCTTTTTTCCAAACCAAACCACCGTCGTTATTAATCAAATATAGATTGTTATTGGAATCTTGAACCACCCACTCTTTGGCTTTATTTCTGTGGTTCACAACCATTTGTGGTCCAAAAGTCAATGGGCTATCAAGTGTAAATGCAAAGCGTGCACGAACATTTTGCTGCGCATTGTTTTGGCCTTCTCGAACTTCTTCAATTGTGCCAAACAGCTGATACCAATTGTTTTGAAGAATCCCCTGAAGCACCCAAAATGGCCCCTTTTTTAGTGCTTTATAATTTAGTTTTTTGGAAATCTCCTCGTCGGAATATTCTTTTATCAATTTTTCAAAACTGGGTTGAATGCCCAAAAACATAAAATTACTCTTTTTGGGAAGGGTTTTTTTAAGGGCTTGAAAACTTTCGGAGGAGGCTATTGTGGCACCATCTTCAATGGCGTTAATCACCCACTCTAAACTTTCAAGTTTACTGCTTAATATGACGAAATTTTCATGTTTAGTGGCCCAGTTCACTTGAACGTTAGGCAGGAAAATGGGCAATGAATTTTTATTTTCTTTAGAATCCACTTTCTCAATTTCGTGATTTCGGTAGTCTTGTGTTTCTTGTGTAGTGCCAAGGTGGTTCCAAAAGTTTGTAACATCATCGGCATAGGCAACGCAGATGGTATCTTTGGTGCCCAAGATTTCTCCCCATTCTGTGATGGAATTCCAGGCTTCTGTTGTGGGTTTGTTTGGCAACCCCTTTGCATTTAAAAAGCGCTGAACGTTTTGCTGATATATCCCTGCATCGAAAGCAAAAGATTTAACCGACATAGCACCCACTGGAACAACCTGATCGATAGACAGTACTTGGTGAGGAATGGTGTTCAGTAAGTTAATTGTTCTAGGAATCGAATCGTGAACAAATCCTAAGCCATTGATTTGCATACCACGGGGAGTTATTTGAACAGCATACGAGCTCCATTCACCAAGGGATGAAAAGGCGTAGGGAGATTTTTTAAACATTAAGCTGCTATATTGTTCTAAACTTTCGTGAACCAATAGTTGCACAGGTGTATCCTGATGTATTTCTTGTAGTTTCTTTAAATCCTTGTTTGAGGACAAGTTTTTGCCTGATCGAGCCCTTATACTACTCTCAATCAATAACTTAGATGGTGAAAGTAAATAATGGTTATTGATTTTTGTTTCAAAATAAACGACATTATCTTTAATTGCTTTTCTAACAAAGGTGTTTTCGTAATAGGAAGTATCTATTGTTTCTAGATTCAGGTAGGGATCTTCGGTTATTTGAACAAATGACAATTTGTTCTTACCCGTTTGATGAAGTCCAACAAGTTGTTGGCCTTTGTTGGGTTGCAGTTGTTTAACATCCAACAATTGATTTGCAAACGGTTTGAGAGCGCCAATAACTTTTTGGTTTTTTAGGGAGGTGTTAAAAGCATCACCTTGTTTAACGATGAGCACCAGTACTGGATTTGGAGGCAAAAGGTCTAATGTTTCTTTCTCTTCCAATTGATTGTTGGTGCATCCTAGGAGTAGAGAAAAAATTAAGAGTGGCAGACCAAGATTTTTCATAAAAAAAATTTCAACAAAATTAACAAACTAATAATCAAATTCGAGTTGAGAAGGCAGTAATTTGAAACTCAATCTGTGGTGTGGACTGGGTCCAAATTCTTGGATGGCCTTTCGATGTTTTTTGGTGGGGTAACCTTTGTTGTTTTCCCAATCGTAAACAGGGAAGCTTTTCCCTAATTTTTCCATGATTTCATCGCGATGGGTTTTAGCCAAAACAGATGCTGCTGCAATGTTCAGAAACCTAGCATCCCCTTTCACCATGCATTGGTGTGAAATGGATTTGTAGGGTTTGAAGCGGTTTCCGTCAACCAATATAAAATTTGGTTTGGATTGAAGTTTTGAAATGGCTTGGTGCATCGCTTCAATAGAGGCATTGAGAATGTTTAACTCATCAATTTCTTTTGGCGATAGGGAGGCCACTCCAAAACACAAGGCCTCTTTTTCTATTTCTATGCGGAGCAATTCCCTTGTTTTGGTGTTGAGTTGTTTGGAGTCGTTGAGCAATTTGTGGTGATAATCTGGAGGTAGAATCACAGCAGCTGCCGTAACAGGGCCTGCCAAACAACCCCGCCCAGCTTCATCAGTGCCACATTCAAAAGGCCCGCTATAGAAACGCTTGAGCATTGGCTCAAAGATATCAAAAAATACAGCGTTCATGTGGCTATCAAATTTCATGTCAGTAGCACATAAATTGATACCTTTACGGCAAAATTACTGGATGCGCCTGCTATTTTTTTTAGGATTGTTTTTTGGAGTTTGCCTTAAGTTGGTGGCGCAGGATCCACGTCCCATAACCCCAAGAGAAAGAATGAGCCTTAAGCAAATTGGGCAAAAAATTGGGGATAGTGTTGGAGAGGAAGTTGGTGCGGAAATGGGAGATTTTAAGAATCAAGCCCAAGATTCCTTACCGCCCATTACCGATTACCTCATCATAAGTCATGAATTTGACACTATAGCCGTGGATACTACCCTCAATTTGCAAAAAATGTATCGCTTCAACAACCTAAGAAAAGACACTTTTGAATGGTTAAATTTCTCTAATACAGGGCAGCCCTATACGGCACTCTCCATGCCTTTGCAAGCCCCCTCATTGTTTCCCAGTTTAGGTTTTCGTTCTAAATTTCACAACATGTTTAGTCGAGAACAAATTCAATATTATCGTGTGCCCACTCCCTTCACTGAGTTGTTTTTTAAGACGGTTTTCGAGCAAGGCCAAAGTACCGATGCCTTTTTCACGGCCAACACTTCAGAACGGTTTAATTTTTCGATAGCCTTTAAAGGGATGCGATCTTTAGGAAAATACCAACACGAATTGGCTGGTGCCACAAACTTTCGTTTCACAGGAAATTACCTGTCTAAAAACCAACGATATAGTCTTAGGTTTCATTATGTTAACCAAGCCAACGAACAACAAGCTAATGGTGGCCTAGACGCTCCCTCAGTCGTTGGTTTTGAATCAGCCGAGCCAGAGTTTGATGACCGATCTAGGCTATCAACCAAGTTCGAAAACGCAGAAAATAGACTAACTGCCTTAAGATATTACACCGATCAACAATATATCCTTGCTCAAGCAAAAGACAGCATCAAAACACCGCTATTAACACTGAGGCACCAAATGACCTATGAATCTACTAATAGTTTTTTTGAGCAAACGGCAGCTGTTCCCGAATTTGGAGCACTAAAATCTGGAGCAAGCGCACCCTATGACCGCACCTCACTCCAAACACTCGAAAATCATTTTTCAACTAAATTCACCAATAAATGGCTTGGGAACATGACAGCCGATGCCATACACTATTACTATTCCTATCTGATCGAAAATACTACTATTGACACTTCCTTACCAGATGAACAAATCAAAGCCAACGAAATTGCACTTGGGGGTAGGTGGCATTGGTCTTGGAAGGGGGTCGCACTACAGGCAAAGCTTCTCACTACGGTTATTGGAAGTCGGGGCGGAGATCGTTTAGAGCTATTGGCCAATATTCCTTTAGCTCCAAAATGGCAATTCAATGCTGGTTTCGAACAAATCAATAAAAAACCAGATTGGGTATTTGAACGCTTGCAAAGCAGTTACCTGGCTTTTAATTGGCAATCACAACTTAAAAATGTGTTTAGATCTCGTTTGTGGGCTAAGTTGAAGTCTGATAAATGGGGAAGTCTTCAGGCAGAGCTTCAAAACATCAAAAATTACACCTACTTCGAGCCCTACACAACAATCGACAAGGAAGCTGCCCTTTTGGCGCGTCCAAAACAATCAGATTTTTCGATTCAGCACTTGAAATTTGTTTGGGACAAAACCTTTCGCTGGTCGCATTTTTCTATAGTCAACAAATTCCTATTCCAAAAAGTTGTTCAACAAGAGTCTGTTTTGAATCTTCCGGCATTCGTAGGACGTTTAACAGCGGCCTATGACAACCAGTTGTTTAAAGGGGCTATGTATTTACAAACTGGAATTTCGACGCGTTTTTTCACAAAGTTTTATGCCAATGATTTCAATCCTCTTTTGGCAGATTTTCAAGTGCAGCAACATACCAAGATTGGTGATTTCCCAATGATAGATGTTTTTGTGAATGCCAAAATCCAACGAACCAGAATTTTTCTGATAGCCGAGCATGTGAACTCACCCTATACGGGTAACAATTTCTATGCAGCACCCACATACCCCTACAGAGATTTTGTAATTCGTTTTGGAGTGGTTTGGAATTTCTTTCAATAAGACCCCATGAAACTTCCCCATATTTTTTTTGTAGGCCTTCTTTGGATTTCTTCTAATGTATTGTTTGCTCAACCACAAAAGGAGGCCATGTTTCATATTCGAAAACTAAGCGCCCCTCGCATGCATGGGCGGTCTTTTGTTGAAAAGGGTGCCGACAAAGCGGCCCACTATATTGCCAAAGAATTTAAGAAAAGCGGATTAATTCCAATAGGCAGCAGCTATTTTCAAAATTTTGAAATGGCAGTGAACACTTTTCCAGAAAAAATTAGATTTAAAATCAATGGAAAAAAAATTCGACCTGCTGTAGATTTTTTGGTGCATCCCTCTAGTGGAGCGGCACAGGGTACTTATAGGGTCATCGGTTTAGAAAATTTGACGCTAAATAAAACATTTTTGAAGAATCATTGGTTAGTGATTGATAAAGCGGTTTGGGAAAAAGAAACTGCTGTTTGGCATCGCAAAATAATGCGTCAAAAACTCGCCGGTGTTTTGCTTCTAACAGATGAAAAATTGAATTGGTCAGTTTCGCAAGAACAAGCGCCCTATGCTATTGTTGAACTTAGGAAAGGCGCTATAGATGCTGCAATAGAAGAAATTGAGATTGACCTTAAACCTGTTTTTGAACCTCAGCAATCTGCCAAAAATGTTTGGGGTTATTTAAAGGGAAAAGAGTCTGATTCGTTGATTGTTTTCACAGCTCATTATGACCATTTGGGGAGTATGGGAAAAACTTTATTTCCCGGCGCCAACGACAATGCAAGTGGTGTTGCGCTACTGCTCTCATTGGCAAAACACTTCAGTCGAAATCCAACCCAATACAGTATTCTTTTCTTGGCTTTTGGAGGTGAAGAAGCGGGGTTGTTGGGCTCTAAATATTTTATTGAGCATACGCCTTTTGCTTTGTCGAACATTAAGTTTTTGTTGAATTTTGATATTGTGGGGACTGGGGAAGATGGCGCAACCGTGGTTAATGCTAGCGCTTTTCCAGATCAGTTTGAGCACTTAAAGTCCTTAAACAAAACCCATCACTTTTTGAAAAAATTAAAGTCTAGAGAGCCTGCTTGCAACAGCGATCAATGTTTTTTTTATGAAAAAGGAGTGCCATGTTTTTACCTCTACACACTAGGCGGAAATCCTGCTTATCACGATCCAAACGATCGCGTGAACACTTTGTCATTGGATGCTTTTGAGGGATTACGATCTTTAATCATACAATTTGTTGCACAGCTGTAGGAGCGCTAATCACTTTATTCAAAACTTCAACAAAAGCGCTTTCGTCATCAAGGAAGTAAGGCTCAATGGGAATGGTGTAAATCCTATTTTTAGAAACGAGATCTTCAAGTCTAGCGGCATCTTTTTCGGTTGTTAGAAAAGCTTTTCCATCAGACAATTTTTCAATTTTTTTCAGGTCTTTGGCCGAAAAATTGTGATGATCGGGAAATGATAAATGCTTAATATTTATGCCTTTGTTAGATAAAAAATCGAGTAAAGGTTTGGGATTTGCAATGCCAGTAACCAACAAGCTCCCCTGAAAATCATCAAAAGTTTTTTTGTCAGTTCCAGCGGGTTGCTGAGCATAGCGAATCCCTGTAAAAAAGCAGGATTGGTGAGCTGATAATCCTAAATTGTTCCTAAACTGAATGCGATCAAAACCAGTTAATTTATCGGGACATTTCGTAACCACAATAGCTTGAGCACGAATCGACCCACTTTTCGGTTCCCGAAGCCTTCCGGCCGGTAAAACGCTATCGTTGAAATAGGGATTGCTATAGGATGTAAGCAAAATTTGAAAGGAGGCACGCACCCACCGGTGTTGAAAATTATCGTCAAGAAAAACCAATTCAGGAGGGTTTTGTAGGGCAAGCAATTTTTGCATCCCCTCTATTCTTTTTTCAGAAACGGCCAGTTGAACATGAGGAAAACTTTGCTTTAGTTGATAGGCTTCATCGCCTATTTCAAGAGCCGTGCTGCTTTCGGTAGCCAATTTATAGCCTTTACTTTTTCTGTTATAACCTCTGCTCAACACAGCAGTGTTATAGTTGTTAGAGAACTTTTTTAACAACCAAGCTATCATGGGAGTTTTCCCTGTGCCACCCACACTTAAATTTCCCACTCCTATGACAGGAAGGTCATAACTTTCGCCCTTGAAAATATGAAGATCAAAGCACTTGTTTCGAATGCTCATCACAAGTCCGTAGAGCAACCCTAATGGCTTCAAGAGGATCTTCAAAAATTTCATGCCACTAAAATAATATTTTTAGCTTAAGCCAGTGACATTGACCATGTGATGAGGACAACATTAGATGCAGATTCTGTTAAAACCCCTACTTTTGAAAAAAAAACATGAACAACAAGGTCTTATTGGATTTGCTTAACGATTGGGCGCCGCTTGCCTATGCCGAATCTTTCGACAATGTTGGAATTATTGTGGGCAGACCTGAAAATGAAGTCACAGGCATAATCGTGGCCTTAGATTGTTTAGAGTCAGTTGTGAACGAAGCCCTTGACAAAAAATGCAACACCATTGTTTGTTTTCATCCCATTATTTTCGATGGACTTAAAAGCTTAACGGGCTCAAATTATGTGGAGCGTGTGGTTGAAAAGGCCATTCAACACCAGATTTCTATCATAGCCATGCATACGGCATTAGACAATTGCCCAACGGGTGTGAATGATGCCTTGGCTTCAGGTTTGGGTCTTCAAAACGCTAGCATCTTATTACCAAAATCGGTTATTCTAAATAAGCTCACCACCTATGTGCCGGTCAATGATTTAGAAAAAGTTCGGGAGGCTTTGTTTGCAGCAGGTGCAGGTGCTTTAGGAAATTATGATCGATGTAGTTTTGCGAATCAAGGAACGGGAACTTTTAGAGGGAACCCGTTCTCAAACCCTACTATAGGAAAGCCAGGAGAGTGGGAATCTGTTCCTGAAGTTCAGCTCCATGTAAGTTTTCAAGAGCATTTACGGGCTAAGGTTTTAAAGTCATTGTTTGAGGCGCATCCCTATGAAACAGTATCCTATGAGGTTGTAAAAATGGAAAATAAATATAACCAAGTTGGGATGGGTATGATTGGGTTGTTGCCACAATCCATGACCGAAATGGATTTTTTAAAGCATGTTAAAGAAAGGTTAAGCACTCCCGCAATTCGTCATTCAGAATTGTTAGGTAAACCTATCCGAAAAGTTGCGGTTCTTGGAGGTTCGGGTGCATTTTCTATCGCTGCAGCACTGCGTCAGGGTGCGGATGCCTTGGTTACAGCGGATCTCAAATATCACGATTTTTTTAAGGCAGAAAACAGGATATTACTGATCGATGCGGGACACTATGAAACCGAAGCCGCTATAAAATCAAAAATGTTCGATTACCTTACAAAAAAAATCCCTAATTTTGCCATCGTTTTATCAGACGCCAACACCAATCCGGTTAAGTATTTTTAGGTATGAGCAAAAAAGCAGAAACTACAGTAGAAGAACGCCTAAGAGCGTTATATGATTTACAACTTATCGATGCCCGTATCGATGAGATTAGGGCCGTTAGGGGAGAGTTGCCACTCGAAGTTCAAGATTTAGAGGACGAGGTTGCGGGTTTATCAACTCGAATCGAAAAAGGCCAGCAGGAATTGAAACAAATCGATTTAGACATCAAGGAGAAAAAAAATGGAATTGAGCGTGCAAAATCGATGATCGAAAAATATAATGAGCAACAAAAAAATGTGAGAAACAATCGAGCATTTGAGTCCTTGACAAAAGAAATTGAATTTCAGGAACTCGAAATTCAATTGTTTGAGAAGCACATCAAGCAGTTAAAAGCTTCTATCGAACAAAAAAATGAGGCTTTGGCCGAAACTCAAACCAGAATAGAAGCGCGCAACACACATTTGCAACATAAAAAAGATGAGCTTGATGCCATCATGGCCGAAACTCAAAAAGAAGAAGATGCGCTGTTGAAGAAATCGGAGGATTTCAGAAAAACAATTGAAGAACGCTTGGTGAACTCCTACACCAAAATTCGTCAAAATGTGCGCAATGGCCTGGCCGTAGTACCTGTTGAGCGAGGGGCTTCTGCAGGATCTTTTTTCACAATTCCGCCACAAGTGCAACTCGAAATCGCTTCTAGAAAGAAAATCATTACTGATGAACACAGTGGGCGTATTTTGGTTGATAAAGTATTGGCTGACGAGGAAAAAGAAAAGATGGAAAAACTTTTTTCAACCCTTTAATCAAATCTAAAAACAGATATAAAAAAACCGCCTAATTGGCGGTTTTTTTTGTGGGGTTGAGAGAAAAAAATTCTCGTTTTGACTGCTCCCGTAAACACAATCCTGAGCACAGCGTGCTCAATTTTTTGTTTTCAAATTAGATTAGTAGAAATGAAATAAACTTTCACTTTTATGAAAACAAAAAATCCCGATGCATCGCATCGGGATTGTGATCGTTGTGGGCGCTGAGGGATTCGAACCCCCGACCCCTTGGGTGTAAACCAAGTGCTCTGAACCAACTGAGCTAAGCGCCCTAAAAGAGGATGCAAATATAGATGCGTTTTTTCGATTTACAAACATTTTTTTTGCAATTCATAAAATTTCTGCCACAACGAAGGTGCTCCCCCCAACATAGATGAAATCTGTGGAGTGGGCATGTTTTTTTGCAGTCTCAAATGCTTCGATGACAGACCCATAAGCGTTGCTTTTAAAACCATGGGAGTCAAAAATTTGTTTTAGAGATTTTAGGTCTAAGGCGCGGGGTAATTTTGGTGCGCATAGATAATATTGAGCCGTTTTGGGTAGGAGTGTGCAAATTTCGAGTAAGTCTTTATCAGCGACTACACCAAAAACAATGTGGAGTTGGTTAAAAGATTCATGGGCAACTTGTTTCATAGTCCACAAAATTCCTTCTTTATTATGGGCCACATCGGCAATGATGGTGGGAGAAGAGCCTAAACTATGCCAACGTCCCATCAGCCCCGTGTTTTGAACCACCTTTAGTAAGCCATTTTTAAGGCTTTCTTCAGAGATTTTAAAGGAGGTCAGTTGTTGGGTTACGGCTTGAACGAGTTTTGTATTTTCTTTTTGATACCAGCCCTTAAGGCCAGAAGGCCAAACGTTTTCGACAATGTCTTGGGCCCAAATGAGGGGCGCTTCATTTTCTTGTGATAGTTTTTCAAATATGACTTGGGTCTCAATATCCTTTTCGCCAATGACAACAGGTGTTTGAGGTTTTATAATCCCAGCCTTTTCTGCTGCGATTTGCGCCCTTGTGTTTCCTAAAAACCTTTGGTGATCTAGCCCAATATTGGTGATTATAGATAAGATGGGTCTGAGGATGTTTGTGGCGTCGAGCCGACCTCCAAGTCCTACTTCCACGATGGCGATGTCCACGTTTTTTTTAGCAAAATAATCGAAGGCCATTCCGACGGTCATTTCAAAAAATGAACAGAGATTTTGTTCAAAAAAAGGCCGATGGTGCTCTATAAAATTAACCACTTCTATTTTTGTAATGGGAATGCCATTGATTTTAATACGTTCTCTAAAGTCTTTTAGATGCGGTGAGGTGTAAAGTCCCACTTTATATCCTGCCTCCATGAGCACAGATGCCAATAGGTGGCTGGTAGAGCCTTTGCCATTTGTTCCTGCTACATGAATAGATGGGAATTTGCACTCAGGGTTTTTGAGGTAGTTTGCGAGATTTTGGATGCTTTCCAGCCCAATTCTCTTGTATCCTGTTGCTCCGTTTTGTTGAAAATTGGGCAGCTGATCAAACAGCCAATTAAGGGTTTGATTGTACCGACTCATCCACCAATAACAAGATCTCTTATGAGTACAAATGCTATGGCGCCAGAGAGGAATCCCAGAAAAGCCAACCAGCTTATTTTTTTGAGATACCAAAAGAAGTCAATTTTTTCCATTCCCATAGCCACAACCCCTGCAGCTGAACCAATGATGAGCATGCTACCCCCTGTTCCAGCTGAGAAGGCAATAAAGTGCCATAATGGATTGTCGAGTTGTTCGGCAAACATACCCATACTGGCAGCTACCAAAGGAACGTTGTCTATCACAGCTGAACCTACTCCTAGGAGCATCACCACAATGTCTGTATTTGGAATGGTTTGGTTCATACCTTGAGCAAATTCAAACAATAAGCCCATAGATTCTAAGGCGGCTACGGCCATCAAAATCCCCAAGAAAAATAAAATACTAGGCATTTCTATCCTTGAAAGTGAGTGGTGAACAGGGCTGTGGTGTGCGGCTTTTTCGGCTTCTAAGTCAACATTGGTGAGTGATATTTTACTGCGACTATAGATTTCTGCAAATGTGGCTACAATGGCTAAAGAAAGCATCATGCCCACATAGGGGGGTAGGTGGGTGATGGTTTTAAAAACGGGTACAAAGACAATCGCCCCCAACCCCAAATAAAGCATCTTGCTGCCATATGGTGAGCCAACGCTTTTGTTTTCTTGAGAAATCGCTTCAAACTGCTCTTGAAAAATGGACATACGAGAGGCAATAAGCAACGGAACAACCATGCAAATTAGGGAAGGAACTAGCAAATGTCTAACCAATTCGAAAGTGGTCACTTTTTCTCCAATCCAAAGCATGGTAGTGGTGACGTCACCAATGGGAGACCAGGCTCCACCAGCGTTTGCAGCAATAATGATGAGTCCTGCAAACCAAAGCCGATCTGTTTTTTGGTGAACTATTTTTTGCAATATTGTAATTAAAACAATGGTTGCTGTGAGATTGTCTATGATGGCAGAAAGTATAAATGCCAGGAACGAAAAGATCCACAGCATTCTTTTTTTACTCGTTGTTTTGATGAAGTTTTTTATGGTTGAAAAACCGTCAAAATAATCGATGATTTCAACGATGGTCATCGCCCCCAACAAAAACACCAATATTTCGGCCGTTTTTCCTAAATGGTGCAGTAAGATTTCATCAAGATGTGAGGGGATCAGTTTTTGATTCAACGTATCAACCTCAAAAAGCGGATGATGTGTCAGTGCAATGGCTGCCCA
>CAYZFD010000034.1:0-15831 GCA_964477735.1 uncultured Flavobacteriaceae bacterium | reverse complement strand
CGGTGATGATTGCTTCTTTTTTGTTGATTTATATTGGCCTAATCTCTTTTTTAAGTTTTAGGCTAGAGCCTTCACATTCGGTCGTATTCTTTTTTGCGAGCTTGGCCATTCTGTTTTTGGTCCTCACAGTAGCCAGGCGTATCAACGAACCCTAATTATGTGTTTTCTTTCACCCACACCTCTCTATAAAGTGTTTTTGCGGGTTCCCAAACCAAAACGCCACCGGCTGAGAAAACAAGCCCTAAAAAAGTCCAAATAATGACAATGAGGGTTCGCTTGGGTTTCGATCTTTGTAAAGGAATGTTGACAGGCTCTATAACTGTGAAAATTGGTGTTTCCTTACTGACCTGCAATTTGGCTTGCTCTAACTGTGCAGCCAATTCTTGAAAAACCCCCGAAACAATTGTAAAGTTTGCTTCTAATCGTTTTAATTTATTTTGATATAAGGAACTTGCAATGTTTAAATTCTGATCTTTAAACCGCGCTATGGAATCCTGAAGTTGTTCAAATTCATTTTTCTTTGCATCGAACTGGCCTTGTACAAAATGTAATGTTTCCACTGCACTTTGGTTTTTGTAGGCAATGATTTTTTCTTGTAACAAAGCCGTGGCTGCTTGAGCCACTTCTGCTGCAATAACGGGGTCTTTGAGTGATACGTTTAGTGTTACAAAACCCTCTTTTTCGTTGACTTCAACGCTCAATGTGTTTTCTAAAAAATTGAACAGGTTTTTGTCTTCCTCTGTAATTCTAAAAATAGGGTTGTTCGCCTGATCATGGTTTTGCTGCTTGCTCTTAAAAATTAAGGACCGCAATCCTAGCGTGTATTTTTTTAATCCTCCAATAAAAGAAGGGCCTGCATCTTGCGAAAGTGCATAAGTTTTGAAGCTTTGGTTTGATTCAGACAGTGTGGTGTTGAGCAAAGCCAAGCGATAGGGCACACTCTCAACAATGTTTGGATAGAGATTGGATGGAATTTCTGAGCTACTCCCCATAAGGCCACCTAGGTTAATACCCGCCAATGAGGCCAATCCAGAAAGAGAAGAGCTTGGCTGATTCGATGAGGTTTGGGGCACAAAAGTTGTTCCAGCAGTAAAACTAACAGGCGATAACAAGGCCACCAATACACCCATTATTATAAAACCTCCAGTAATACGGATTATCCATTTTCTATGAGCAATTAGCTTTTTTGGTAAGGCATAAAGTTCAATATCTGACTCTACCAATTTGTGTGGCTTTTCCATTTTAGATGCTATTGTGTGGTTAATGTTCTTATCAAAACAGTAAGTGTGGCCAATGAGGTGGTTAAATTAACCCCGTCCTGTATCGAAAAGGGATCCTTTTCCTGCTTCTCTGGAACCACTACAATCGCCCCAGGCTTAAGTTTGGGGTTGATGTTTACAAAAAACAATCGCTTACGAGATTTTATGGCGCCATTTTGGTAAATCACATAAATGTTTTTGCGCTTGGCCAATTCTGTAACACCTCCCGCTTGGTTAAGGGCGGTCGAAATCGACATGCCTTTGATATAAGGAATGGCTGTTTCTAGATTAACTGCACCAACTACTGTAATGGTTTTATCCTTTCTAGGAATGTTGATCACATCATCGGCCTTTAATGAAATGTTATCGGGATGATTGCCTAGACTGGCCATCACTGCTGATGCATCTACACCAATGGTTAAAAACTCTGATACATCCTCTACCAATGTTTTTTGTAAACTGTCATTCAGCAAACCTCCTTTTTCAATTTTGTCTTTAATATCTTTATTAAAACGCCTTCTTTGGACAGAAACGCCCTCCAGAGCGGCATCTTCAAGCGCACCATTGGCATCTTTAAGTAAATCATAAAGCTTATAATCATTGTTTAATAGCGGATAAATGCCTGGATTTTGCGCCATCCCTTTTAAAGTCACATAGGACGTGGATTGAAATCCAGCTTTTGTGCGAACAACAACGATGTCGGAGGGGGCCAATACAAACGTTTTTAAAGTAGCTCTATTTAAAAAAAACTCCTCAATCACCACTTCTGCTCTTAAGGCAGACTGATTTCTGTATACAACGGCCATATCAGTATTCGCATGATCAGTATATCCCTGTGCAAACAGCAACAAGTCTTGAGCAGTCATTCCTTCATAGAATGGGTAAACGTCTGGACTATTTACCGCTCCTTCAATTTTTACTTCATAGTTGGTTTGCATAAGCTTGGCTTGAACCACCATCAGACGGTCATCTGGTTGCAAATCAAAATCTTGGGTGCCTGCCAAAACCGCTTTTAAATCAACACTAATGAGTTTGTCCTCAACCCCTTGGAAGGTTCGATAGAGGAGGGCGCTTTCTAGGTAAGCCTCGGGAGTGGGGCCATTTACTGTTTGCAACAATTGACTTAGGGTAACCACTTCTTCCAAAGGATAGTCGCCAGGAAGAAACACAGCCCCTTCAACAGTGACTTTGTTGGTGTATTTGTCTGAAACTTCGTTGGCTTTAAGTTTATCTCCATCTTGCAAAAGCATTTGTTGGAAATTTTCTTTATCAACTTTTTGAATTTCACGCTGGATATCAACCACACGGTCTAGGAAAATGGCCTTTTTGTAGGCCGATGAACCAAAGCCTCCTGCATAATCCAATGCGTCTTGAATGGTTTCACCCTGCAAAATCTCAAACTCTCCTAGGGTTTTAAAAGCACCTTCAACATATATTCTATTTTCGAAAGGCGGCACCATCACAATGTCTTGGTCGTTGAGATAGAGTGCGGGATATACCCCGTTTACAAAATAGTCGTAGAGATCAACAGTAGCGACTTTGCGACCAGCCCTCAGCACCTGAATGTTCCGAAAACTACCATTTTCATTGGGGCCCCCTGCAGCATACAGCGCATTGAGCACCGACGAAAAGCCAGAAAGTGTGTAGGTGCCTGGCGCTTTCACCTGGCCAGAAATGTTCACAACCACAGTGCGTGCCTTTTTTAAGTTGACATCCAAATAAACTTTTCCCGAAGAATCCGAACCTTGCTGAAGTCCAGTATAGATGCTTGAAAAGGCATTGACCACTCTTTTTTGGGCTGATTCTAAGGTTTGTCCCGATAAATATAAGGGTGGTAAGCGGTCTATTTTCAAAACCCCCTCACGCGAGAGCTTTCCTTCATAACGTTGCTCTGACGCTCCCCAAACATCAATGGTGATTTCGTCGCCCGGACCCAAACGATAAGAAGCTGGTGTCGCCACAAAAAGTTGAGGGCTTTCCGAAATGTTGGGATTGTTGAAAAACTGCATGCCAAAAACCGTCAATTCTGGCTCAGTAGCCTCTTCCTCCAAGGAATCGACGTTGATAAAGGTTTCCTGACCAAAAAAACTTTGTTCGGCATCCAAGTCTGCTCCTGTTTTTATGATTGTGGGCTTTTCTTTTGGATCAGCAGTCCATGCTTCTCTAAGTCTAAGAATATCTTCTTGTGTAGCCCCTTGAACCCGAGCAAGCGTTTCGAGTTGAGGAAGGGTGTAGCCTTTGTCTTTAGCGGCTTGTATATAGTTTTGAACTTGCTCGTCTTCTAATGCTCGGACTTCATTAATAGAAACATTGGGTTGCTGTGCGGCAGCCATAAAACTTAAAAAAATCAGTCCTGAAAAGATGAAAAAGTGGCGAATCATATTCATTGGTTTGATTGCAAAGGTACAGTATTGTTGCTTGTTTTTTTACTTAACGTCTTGATTGAAGATTTGTTGTAAAATTTTATGTGTAATTAAATAGGTTGGTTTTACGCCCGCTTGCCCTAGGCCTCCTGAGGCCAATGTACTTCCAGATTCTAAGGGATTGTCTGAAGCATAGTAGGCATAGCGCACTTGTATGTCTTGTGAAATGCTTCGGCGAATTTTCGAAGCTGATTGAATGGCTTTTTGATAGTGAGCCCCTTCCATTTCGAGACCAATAACCCCCCATGTGGAGCTTAAAAAATATTCGAGTAGGTCTTTGTTTTGCAAAGATGTTCCTAAAACAGTGATCATGGTGCCTTCAAAAACACCCAATTCACTGCCGCTTAGGTCCGAGGCCGACAAACAGTTATGAAACGGATAGTTGTCTGAACTTCCTTCAAAAATATGTGCTGTGGGAAGCATAATGTCGCCTTTTTTTCCACATAAAATTCCTGCTTTTCCCATGATCGAAACCGATTGCATGTTAAGGTAATGTGTTAGGTGGCCTTCTTTATAAGGTTTTAGCAGTTCGTCGATGGTTTCATAGGCCTGTTCGCCAAAAGCATAGTCCATAATGATCAGTATGGCGTCCTGGCTCTTGGGTTTTTCCCAGCTTGATTTCGACCAATCAATGGCTGAGATATCTATCAGTTGCACATCAATATTGGCCCCCGAATCGTCTTCAATAAATAGCATCCCGTTTTTGAGGGCAAAGGCCACAATTTTTTCTTGATCTCTTTGTCCCGTGCTTTTTCCCAAAGGTTCAAACGCTTTATAATCATTCGGGTTTTCGAAACGTTCTGGGAACAGCTGTGGAGCATATAGACTGTTTATGACACTGTGCATATTGGCACTTATTAGGTGCAAAGGCCGATGAATCCAACCGCGCTCGAAAAGGGTTTGCTTGATTTTCTCTGCCCACAACTCGCCATGCAAGTGGTGACCAATTCGTTCTCTTAAAAGCGGACTAAATGTGATGGTTCGTTTTTGGTTTTCTGTTCTTTCTAAGATCGCCCGCTGGGCCATGTTGTAAATGATCTTGAAGAATCTGTCGGGTGATTTTTCCGTGGCAAACATGGGCAAAGCCTCCATAAGTTCTTCGAAAGAACGCCCCAAAATATTGGCCAAATGCGAGAGTGCTACTTCGAGTTGCTGCTGGTTTAATGGTTTTTTTTGAAGGGCTAAGACCCGTAATTTCTCAAAATCGTGTGTGGTGTTTCCTTCGTCATCCATCAAAACCTTGTCACAAATTTTATCTGCTTCTATATAAAGAAATGTGATATGGGTTAAGAAATCATAAATGTCTGACCGCCCCCGAGTAATTTCAATATTCATCTGCTGATCATCAATTCGATAGCAGTTCCGCCTTCTTTTTGTGGGGACTATGGGTTCGAAGTGAGATTTTCCAAGCCCTTCGTCTGAGGTAAGATTGATGAACTGGCACTCTGTGATGCCCTCAGGCAAACGGTCGATAACATAGGCTAAGCCGTTGATTTCGCTTTTCTCTTCGGCTATAGTGCCATAGATTTCAGGACTTAAAGAGAGTAAGGCGTTTCTGAGCGCAGCTCCAGAAATTCCCATGGGCTTAAAAAAACCTCTATTGAACAAATGGCGCATGGTGATATACATTCGCTCAATGGCTGTTGAAGATTCTTGTGCTCTTGTTCGGTGGTGGCTAAGGCGGGTTTTCATGAAATGAATTTATAGTAAAGATAATCCTTTAAAATTATTCCACATATTGTTGTAACGCTTCAGCAATTTTTCTGTCGTTCGATAATCGAGGGGTTTTGTTTTGCCCACCTAGTTTTCCTATGTCTTTCATGTAGCTTTGGAACCCCCTTTTTTGGACCAATCGCAAAACCAAAGGCCGTAAAATTTTGCCTGCGATTAAGTCTTTGTAATACACATTTTGCCCTTGAAGACTCGCTTCCAGGGTCTCCACAAATTGGTTAAGATTAGACGGCTTTTTTTCAAATTCAACAAACCACTCATGATAGGGTAGGCCTCCTTCGGGTGGTGTGATTTGAGGCGCTACAGTAAATTCGTTGATTTGCGCTGTTGTTTTTGAAAGGGCCTCTTGCATGGCTTCCTCCACTTCTTTGCCAATCACGTGTTCTCCAAAAGCCGAAATAAAATGTTTGATGCGCCCGCTCACCACTAATTTATAGGGTTTAAGCGATGTGAATTGAACGGTGTCTCCAAGGTTGTAGGCCCAAAGTCCGGCAGTCGTTGAAATGATCATCACATAGTTGACCCCGAGCTCTACCGAAGCCAAATTCAATCGTTTTGGGTTTTCGTTAAAGAATTCATCCGATTTTATGAACTCATAAAAAATCCCTGAATGCAGTTGTAACAACATTCCTTTTTCGTTTTGTCGATCCTGGAAGGCGAAAAAGCCCTCCGAGGCTGGATACAATTCAATTCCCGACACTTTTCTACCTATGAGCTCTTCGAATGTGTTTCGGTAGGGCTCGAAATTCACCCCTCCATAGATAAAAAGCTTGAAGTTTGGGAAAATTTGGCCTACGGTTTGGTTGGATTTTTGAACAAGTTTTTCAAAATACATTTGCACCCATGGGGGAATACCACTAATCACTCGCATGTCTTCGTTTGAGGTCTCTTCAACAATCGCTGCAACTTTAGCTTCCCAATCTTCGATGCAATTGGTTTCCCAACTGGGCATTCTGTTTTTCTGTAAATAAGCGGGCACATAGTGCGCTACTATTCCCGACAACCGTCCAACCTTGACGCCGTTTTTTTCGCTCAAGACAGGGCTTCCTTGCAAAAAAATCATTTTTCCGCTCACAATATCAGCATCACCCGTTTCTTCAATGTAGCACAAAATGGCCTGCTTGGCAGCCCGAATATGCATAGGCATAGAGTCTTTGCTAATTGGTATGTATTTGGTGCCCGAAGTGGTTCCTGAAGTTTTGGCAAAAAACAAGGGTTTGCCAGGCCATAAAACATTTGGCAATCCATCTACAACTTTATCTACATAGGGTCGAAGAGCTTCATAATCCCTTACGGGAACACGACCCACAAAATCTTCATAGGTTTTAATGTTTTTGAAATTGTGATCTAGGCCAAATTGAGTGTTTTCAGCCTTTTGAATCAGCTTTTTAAAAAGTTTTTCTTGGGTTGAGTGAGGATTTCTAGCCCATTTCGAAATCTGATTCCGAGTCCATTTCGCATACCACTTGGCCGCAATTGTTTTTATTCCATTCATTTATTCAAAGTCTATATAGGCTGTCGGATCCACTGGATAGCCATTGTTCCAAAGCTCAAAATGAAGATGAGGTCCAGTAGAAAATTCGCCTGTATTGCCTGCAGTAGCAATTACTTCTCCGGCAAGAACACGATCGCCTTGGGCCACCGCCAAAGAGGCGTTGTGTTTATAGACCGAGGTGAGGCCATAAGGATGTTCAACCAACACAACATAGCCAGTGTCAACACTCCATGAAGCCAAGACCACTGTGCCGTCAGCAACCGATTTAATGGGCGTGTTTTTGGGAACAACAACATCCACAGCAAAATGCTGGGTGGCGGGATCAAAAACCTGAGATATTGTTCCAGTTACAGGAGCATATAGCATAAAATTTACCTTCGCACTTGCTGACTCCAATAGGTTGTACTTGTCTTCTTGATCGACTACAATTCTCAACAATGAATCTTGCTCGCTGGGTTGCATAGCCAAATCAATATCGAGAGTGTCAGGTATTGTTTCGTTTAACTGATGGTTTAAACTGTCTAAGTCGAGATCTCCGTTCAGCACTCGGGTGATGGACTGCAAAAAGCGTTGTTGACTCTGAATGTTTCTTTCTAGTGAATCCACTAGATAGGCGTTTTCTATGGCTTGAATTCGCAATTCTGTAGATTCATAACCTGGAATATACTCTTTCAATGGGGTGAGCGCAATGAAAAGGGTAGTGGTTGAAATTAGAAAAATAACCAAAAAAACTACTGCTAAAAAAACATTAAGCCGACTGAGTTTGTAAGAAAATTTTTCTTCGAAAGTGTCTTCATTCAATACCAACAACCGGTATTTACTTCTTAACTTTTTTAAAAAAGAAGGCTTTTTGCCGCGTGATTTCTTAGCGGGTTTTTTAGACATCAATCAAGGCATTTATCTATGCGAAAGTAGTGAAAAGTCCTCAACCTTTCGCTTAATTTTGGGCTTGACCATGGATTGATTGACCATTTTTTTGATTTCTAACAAGGCTGTGTCTTATTTCTTCATACTTTTGTTGAAAATTATAGAAATGCTTTCACAATTGATCCCTTTAGCTATTGGCCCTTGGCAAGTGGTCTTAGTGGCTGTTGTTATCTTATTGCTTTTTGGAGGTCGCAAAATTCCCGAACTCATGAGAGGATTGGGTAGCGGCATCAAAGAATTTAAGGACGCTACAAAAGAAGAAGACGATAAAAAAAAGATAAAAGATAAGGAGTAATAGACTCACTTTTTCTTTACTATTTTGACCGATCTTAAAATGGCTTCCACCTCGACCATATAGTCGCGTTTTTCGATTGAGGGTGCAAAAACAAAGCCCTCAAGTACTAATAGTTCGTGGTTGATGGTGTCTTTCAAAACAAAGTTTAAAAATGGTCCTGCCATAAAATCGGCTTTCACCTCCCAAGTTCCCCGTGTTTCAAGGGTTTTAAAACCCGAAACTTTGGTTTTAAAAAAATAGGGTTCGTAGGCGGCTTCTGTTATTAGATAAGAGTTTTCTAATCGGCCAGGAACAAACGCTTTTCCTAAAGAATCGCGCATTTCAATGATGTCGTTTTGTGGACTAGAAAACGAAATAGCCCCTTCAGCAATGCGATAGGCCAACAGGTTAATGTTACCCTTCTGCAAACTTCTTTGTAGCCAAAAAGCATTGTCTTCTTCTTTAAAAAGAGTGTAGGCTGATGGAATTTCTAAGCTAATGCCCAAGGTTGAAAGATCAATGTTCTTGGCCAAAGATTTTCGCGTGCGCCTTTGTCTTTCTGTGATTTCAACAGTGTGGAACTTCTTCATCCAACTCGATGAAGTGGCATGAATTTTCTCCACTAAACCCGCTTCTGAAATATCAGCTATTACGCCCATTCGTTGGGGTCGGGCGAAAGGGTTGCTGTCGAGGCGAGAAACTTGCTCATCGCTGATCCCAATCCAAAGCAACAGTCTGCTGCTACGAGCAAATCCAGTAAACGCCTCTGGAGGCATTTGAATTAATGTAAAATAAGGCTCAATTTGAGGAAGGCCTTTAGTTTCTGATCCATAGGTGTCGCGAACAGCCTGCCCGACTTTCCCTTCCCACAAAATTGTGGGCATGACTACTGTGATGGTATGGATGTTACCATTGGAATCAGGCACCAACTTTGGTCCTTTGGATTGACAAGAAATCAGTCCAGTTAAAACAATGAAAAGTAGTGTTTTTTGGATCACAACCTTTAGAGTCAAAAACTATGCCAGCATGGCTGCAATACCAGGGAGTGTTTTGCCTTCTAAGCTTTCGAGCATGGCGCCACCACCTGTGGAAACGTAACTTACTTTTTCTTCGAATCCAAATTGTTTTACTGCTGCAACAGAGTCCCCTCCACCAACTAGAGAAAAAGCGCCTTGGTTTGTTCTTTCGGCAATGGCCTCTCCAAGAGCTATAGTTCCTTTGGCAAAGTTTTGAAATTCAAAAACCCCCAAGGGTCCATTCCATAAAATGGTGTTGCTTTGCATGACAATTTCACGAAAGTTTTCGACGGTTTTGGGGCCAGCATCCATCCCCTCCCATGCCTCTGGGATTGCATCTATAGGAAAGACTTGCTGGTTGGCATTGTTATCAAAATCATCTCCAGCCACGACATCAACAGGGAGGTGCACAGAAACTCCTTTATTTTTGGCTTCCTCTAAAACACTGATGGCCAACTCAAGCTTGTCGTCTTCACAAATTGATTTTCCTATTTGACCCCCAAGGGCTTTAATGAATGTAAAGGTCATCCCGCCACCTATTATGAGATGATCTACTTTATCAAGTATGTTTTCGATAATGGTAATTTTTGACGATACTTTGGCGCCTCCTAAAATGGCTAGAATTGGCTTTTTGCCTGTTTCCATAACCTGCCCAATGGCTTCTATTTCTTTGGCTAACAATCGGCCAAAGCATTTTTTGTTTTCAAAAAATTGCGCCACAATAGTTGTGGATGCATGAGCGCGATGTGCTGTTCCAAAAGCATCATTCACATAAATGTCTGCCAAGTTGGCAAGTTGATTGGCAAAACCCAAGTCACCTGCTGTTTCTTCTTTATGAAAACGGAGGTTTTCCAGCAATAAAACTTCCCCGGGTTGAAGGGTTTTAGCGGCAGAAATGGCTGCATCACCTACTGTGTCTGGCACAAACTTCACTTGAATACCAAGCGTTTCTGACACCTTATTTGTGATGTGCTTTAACGAAAATTCGAGTTGTTTGCCATTTGGTCTTCCCAAATGAGACATTAAAATACAACTGCCTCCATGCTCTAGAATGTGCATGATGGTGGGTTTTGCTGCCACGATTCTAGTGGCATCTGTTACTTCAAATTTTTCGTTGAGCGGTACGTTAAAGTCAACCCGAATCAAAGCTTTTTGGTTCAGAAATGAAAGATGGTCTAAGGTGTTCATTGACTGTTTTTTTTTCGTCGGCAAATGTAAGCATTTGACGTCAGTCAACCGAAAGATCTTCTCATCATTTTCTCTTAAATGGTAAAATTTGGAGTATCTTTGACTATGCAGTTTTCAGAGGTTTTAGGGCATGCTGTGCTAAAAAATGAATTGGTTCACACCATAAAAACGGGGCGCATTCCTCATGCACAGCTTTTTTTGGGGCAGGAGGGCGTTGGCACACTTCCTATGGCGTTGGCTTATGCGTCTGCTGTTATCAAACATTTTTCAACAGATGTATTGGTGGATAAGCGTCTAGACAATTTGGTGCATCCCGACCTTCACTTTGTATTCCCTGTAGCAGCCAATAAACGTGTCAAATCAAAACCTAAATCTGATGATTTTCTGGATGAGTTTAGAGCATTTATTAAAGAGCAGCCCTACGGCAATTTATACGATTGGTATCAAAGCATTGATGTCGAAAATAAACAAGGACAAATAGGGGTTGAAGACGCTTTACACATTGGCCGGAAGCTTTCTGTTAAAGCTTATGAGGGCGGCTGGAAAGTTGTCCTTTTTTGGATGGCAGAAAAAATGAATGCCGCTGCAGCCAATAAACTCCTAAAACTGGTGGAGGAGCCCCCCGAAAAAACGCTTTTGCTTTTTGTGGTTGAAGAAGAAGAGGCTTTTTTAGAGACCCTTCTTTCTCGGTGTCAGATGAATAGGCTTAGTCCTTTAAGTGATGGTATAATTAGGGAGGGCTTGATCAATAAAGGTTGCTCAGAAACATTGGCAAAATCATTGGGGTTTAGAGCTCATGGGAGTTTTAATCGTGCTTTGGATTTGTGGCGCAACAATAGCGAAGAACAAGAATTTGAGCAGTGGTTTGTGAGCTGGGTCCGAGCGGCTTTTCAGGCCAAAAAGAACAAAGGGGTCGTACTTCAACTCGTTGAATGGAGTAAAAAAATGGCTGGCTTGGGAAGGGAGACTCAAAAGCAGTTTCTTGCTTTTTGCCTAGAATTTTTTAGGCAATCTCTTTTACAACATTATGGCATTCAGGAGTTGGTTTATTATAAACCACAAACAGACTTTAACCTGCCTAAGTTTGCACCCTATGTGAATGCCAATAATATTTTTGACATCGTAAAGTCGCTGGAAGAAGCACATTTCCATATTGAAAGAAATGGAAACGCAAGACTCATATTTACAGATCTTTCACTTCAACTCACAAGATTTATTCATCGCTAGACCAGGGCCATAGGCGTTTTCTATTGAACTGTTTGGGAGCAATTGTTTTTTGTTATGCATGTAGCTTTCGTTTCTTGCGCTCTTGCAGCTCTTTTGATTTAAATGGTGCTGATGGTTCGTTTTTATTAAAAAGCTCGCTAGCGCTAGCTATAATCGCTTTTGGGCTGTCATGACAAATGAAGAATGTTGTTGGTTCCTTTTGGCTTTCCAATTTGAATAAAAACCCTTAAAAAATGCCTGCAAATGGGGCAGAAAACTTTTGCGATTGTTTTCAGAAAGCAGCGCCGCATAGTAGGCATCGTAAGGCAATGGGAAAATCCTATCAACACGCCACGAATATTTTTGCAAAAGAGCTTTTAAGCTTTCAGGATCGAAATGCCACAAGTGCCTAGGCACATCATAGGCGGCCCAATGCTCAAAATAATGCTGGGCGTCCCAAGAATGCCAATTGGGCACAGCAATTACCAACAAGCCATTGGGTTTTAGTGTGCGCTCAAACTCTTTAAAAACATTATCTAAATTTGGTAAATGCTCCAACACATGCCATAGGGTGATGCAGTCTAGGCTATGATCTTTAATCGACTCCCAGTCAACATAAGCTACAGCATGCCTTTGGCCATACTGCCGAGCTATTTCACTAGGTTCAATGGCCAAACACTGCCAGCCTCGTTTTTGAGCAGCTACGCAAAAACCCCCAGTGCCTGCGCCAACGTCGAGCAGTGCGTTTCCACTAAAACGAAATTGGTTAAGTTGTTTTAACTTATAAGCATTATTTCGGCGTTGAATCCACCCATAAACATAATCTATAACATTTATTTTGGAGGGATTATGAGATCGATAGCCAGAGCTGAGGTAATACTTCGGAAGTGCTTCAATTGAAGGTTGTGGGGTGGTTTGTAAAAAAGTATGTTCGGGGTGTTTTTTCAACTGAAAAAATTCTTGAGAAACAAGAGTGTCTTGACAAGATGTTGGAAAACGTTTCATTTTAAAATTACAAATCTCATTGTTCCACGTGAAACATTAGCGCCCCATATACACCAGTAAAACACTTAAATCACTTGGGGAAACACCGCTAATTCTAGACGCTTGTGATAGGGTTGTGGGTTTGATTTTATCCAACTTTTGTCTGGCTTCAGTTGAAAGAGACTTTAGTTTTTTATAGTCAAAATCAGATGGGATTTTAACGTCTTCGAGGCGTTGCAGTTTATTGGCATTGGCTTTTTCCTTTTCAATATAACCCGAATATTTTACTTGGATTTCGACTTGTTCTAGGACTTCATCATCGATGTTGTTTTGGCTGACATATTGCTCAAAAAGGCTGATTTTCATCATGTCTTCTGTGTCTATATTTGGACGAGAAAAAATCTTAAATGCTTTGTCAGGTTGGCGCATCGGAGAAGACCCTTTTTCTGTTAAAATAGGATTGGTTTCTTCGGGCTGCAAAGAGGCTTGTTTAAGAAAGGAAATAAAGCTTGAAGATTGTTGATCCTTTTGGCTTAGACGACGCATTCTTTCTTCAGAGGCTAAACCCATTTCAAAAGCTTTTGGGGTTAGACGAAGATCTGCGTTGTCCTGTCTAAGCAACGTGCGATATTCGGCTCTAGAAGTAAACATTCGATAGGGCTCTTCCGTCCCTTTAGTGATGAGATCATCAATCAAAACCCCAATATAGGCCTCGTCTCTTTTGAGCACAAAAGGTGCTTTGTTGACAACACTAAGATGCGCATTGATGCCTGCCATCATCCCTTGAGCGGCAGCTTCTTCATAACCAGTGGTCCCATTAATTTGTCCTGCAAAAAAAAGTCCTTTAATCAGTTTTGTTTCAAGACTAAGGTTCAGTTGTGTAGGCGGAAAATAATCGTATTCAATGGCATATCCTGGTCTAAAAAATTTGACGTTTTCAAAACCCGCTACCTGACGTAAGGCCTGAAATTGAATGTCTTCTGGTAAGGAAGTTGAAAAACCGTTTACATAGACCTCTACGGTGTTCCAACCTTCGGGTTCTACAAAAATTTGGTGGCGATCTTTGTCGGCAAATCGATTGATTTTATCTTCAATTGAAGGGCAATATCGTGGACCTAAACTCTTGATGCTCCCGTTAAACATTGGAGAACGATCAAAACCTTCTCTAAGCAAATTGTGAACTTCAGGACTGGTATAGGTCATATAGCAGCTGCGTTGGTTTTCGAGAGGCTTGATGTTTGGGAGATAAGAAAATTTTTGTGGATGATCATCTCCTGGTTGCTCTTGCATCAGTTCATAGCGAAGAGATCGGCCATCAACTCTTGGGGGAGTGCCTGTTTTCATTCGGCCTGCTTCGAAACCTAAATTGGTGAGTGTTTCTGTGATGCCAAAGCTGGCACTTTCACCCGCGCGTCCACCTCCGAATTGCTTTTCTCCTATGTGTATTAACCCATTTAAAAAAGTGCCATTGGTCAACACAACTGCATGGGATCTAATTCTAATGCCTAAAGAAGTCACTACGCCACAAACGCTTCCGTTTTCAATAAGTAGATCAGAAACCATTTCTTGATAAAAATCAAGGTTAGGGGTGTTTTCAAGCATCTTTCGCCAACATGCTGCAAATTCCATTCTGTCGGATTGTGCTCTGGGACTCCACATGGCAGGCCCTTTAGACTTGTTAAGCATTTTAAACTGTATGGCCGTTTTATCGGTCACAATGCCGCTATAGCCACCGAGAGCGTCTATTTCTCGAACGATTTGACCTTTGGCTATGCCCCCCATAGCTGGGTTACAAGACATTTGGGCTATGTTTTGTAAGTTCATGGTGATGAGCAAAGTTTTGCTACCCATATTAGCAGCTGCGGCTGCGGCTTCAGAACCTGCATGTCCTGCACCCACTACAATAACGTCATATGTTGAATCGAACATGCTGATCTCCAGGTTTATTGTTCCACGTGGAACAGTTCTAGACAAATATTTTCTTCTTCACGCATGCGTTGCTGCATGGCTTTTGTTTTGTCATTAAAGCCGGTCATGTGCAAAACGCCATGGGCAATAACTCTGTGTAGCTCCTGATCAAAGGAAACTTTAAATTTCTGAGCGTTTTCGGCAACTCTCTCAACCGAAATGGCGATGTTTCCTTCAAGTGATTTGCCAATAGTTTCGTCAAAGGTAATAATATCTGTGTAAGTGTCGTGTTGCAAAAACTGTTGATTTAAAGTCAATAATCCTGCATCGTCAAAAAAAGCTACAACAAGAGATTTTACATCAAACCCCTGTCTTTCAGACACTTGTGCAATAAACAATTTGGTTTTAAGCTCATCATCCAAGCAAAATTCGGTTTCGTAAACAAACTCCAGTGTCATGACAATATTTGGTGGCAAATGTACAGCGGGTTTTGGTATCAACAAAAAAAAGCAGATGAAAGAGGGAGGTTGTATATTTGCAAGAGAAATAGAGGTTATGAATTCTAATGTTCGTGTTCGATTTGCACCAAGCCCAACAGGGCCACTACACATTGGGGGTTTGCGCACTGCGCTCTTCAATTATTTATTCGCCAAGCAAAACGATGGAGCGTTTATTTTAAGAATTGAAGACACCGATCAAAATCGTTTTGTGGAAGGTGCGGAATCCTATATTGCCGAAGCGTTAGACTGGTGCGGATTATACCTTGACGAAAGCCCTACAAAAGGAGGGGAATTTGGTCCCTACAGACAAAGTGAGCGCACTGAATTTTACAAAAAAGCCGTTGATAAATTACTCCATCTAGGAAGGGCATATTATGCGTTCGACACCCCGGAAACGCTTGATTTCCACAGAAAAGATCACGAAGAAAGAGGAAAAACCTTTGTGTATAATTGGCATAACAGGCTAAAATTAAAGAATAGCCTTTCGTTAGAGCCAAATGAAGTTGAAAAACTTTTGAAAAACGAAACGCCCTATGTCATTCGTTTCAAAATGGTTGAAGACGCTGCGGCTGAAAACACTATTGACGTAGCAGACTTAATTCGTGGCAGCAGGGCCATAGACCTCAATTTGCTTGACGATAAAATATTGTTTAAAAGCGATGGGCTGCCTACCTATCATTTAGCGAATGTTGTGGACGACCATGCCATGAAAATTTCTCATGTTATTCGGGGAGAAGAATGGTTACCGTCTTTGGCTTTGCACTTGGCGCTCTACGAAGCCTTTGGCTGGAAACCGCCACAGTTTGCGCATCTGCCACTTTTACTAAAGCCAACAGGAAAAGGAAAGTTGTCTAAACGTGATGGTGAACAAATGGGATTTCCTGTTTTTCCGCTCAATTGGAAAGATTCCGAAACTGGAA
>CAYZFD010000033.1:0-16105 GCA_964477735.1 uncultured Flavobacteriaceae bacterium | reverse complement strand
TCTCTAACATGTGTAATTTCGGTGACCCATTTCGTTTTGATGCCTAAAATTGGGGTCACAATATATTGTATGATTTGCCCGGGGAACATAGCACGTTCTGCACCACTTAGGATTTCAAAGCCCATATAATCTGGGGTGATGGTCTTTAGGTTTTTAGGATCCGAAAGAAATGCCCATGCTTTTTCAGGACTTATTGGCAATTGTTGAAAGGTTTGTAGGCGATAGATTTTCACAAAATATATTTTCCGCAAAGGTATCCATTTTGTTTAACAATAACAACAAAAGATTAAACAAAAACTTAACAATCTTGATCACAACAAGGGGCAGGCTTGATCAACTTGCAGCAAAGTATTGCTAGCAAAGCACCAACAACTGGTGCTGTAAGATAAATCCATAAGGGGTCAGTTTTTCCTGAAATCAAAGCAGGCCCTAGCGATCGTGCAGGGTTCATGGAGGCGTTGGTGAGTGGTCCGGCAAAAAGGGCCTCTAGCAACACCACGCCACCAATGGCAATTCCAGCTACGATTCCCACTTCTTTGCTCCCAGTTGAAACAAAAATGATGACCATCATCAAGAAGAAAGTGAGAAGCAACTCAAGAATAAAAGCTTTTTCATGCGGGATGGAAGGAATTGTGGCTCCCAAAAATTCACTTTGCGGAACAAGGTATTTAAGCATAGCACTCGCACCTATGGCTCCCAAGCTTTGGGCGCTTAAATAGGCTGGTACGCTCTTCCAAGAAAATTTTTTAGCGGCAGCAAATGCAATGGTTACAGCTGGGTTGAAGTGCGCTCCCGAAATCGATCCAAAAGCATAAATCATGCTCATCACAACCAACCCCCATGTAAGTCCAATGCCCACATGCGAAACCACACCAGCTTGGGTTTCGTTTACAGCCATGGCTGCAGTTCCGGCAAAAACCATTGTGAAGGTGCCCAAAAATTCAGCAGCCCATAACTTTTTTATATGCATTAAAATTGGGATTAATCCATCTTTTCCTGCCGCTAAAATACAATCCTTTAGCCGAAAGTTAGAATAAACATTACTTATGTGCTAAATTTTGTAAGTTCGTGGGGAATTTTAAACTCAATATCATGAAAAAATTTGTTTTAACGACTATGGCTACTTTATTTAGTCTAGCCCTTTTTGCACAATTGCAAACCCCTCAACCTAGTCCAAGTGCTAAATTGGAACAGAAAGTAGGGCTCACTGATGTCACCATCGAGTATTCTCGTCCGGCCATGCGCGGGCGCACCATTTTTGGTGATTTGGTTCCATTTAACAAACTTTGGAGAACGGGTGCCAATGCCAATACAAAAATATCTTTTAGTGACGACATAATTTTTGGCGGTCAAAAAGTGAAGGCAGGTACTTATGCCATTTATTCCAAACCTGGATCGTCATCATGGGAAGTTCTACTTTACAGTGACAGTGGCAATTGGGGTGTTCCACAAGATTGGGATGCTGCCAAAGTCGTGGCTACAGCCGAGGCTGAAGTTGAAAAGAATGCTCAAACTGTCGAATCGTTTTCTATTAGCATTCAAAACCTCAACAATGCTGGCGCTTCTTTGGTTATTGCTTGGGAAAATACTCAGGTTTCTGTGGCCATTGAGGTGCCTACTCACCAAAAGGTGATGGCCAGTATTGAAAAAGTGATGCAAGCTTCACCTCAAGCCAATGACTACTATGGTGCAGCTGTTTATTATTTGCAAGAAAATTTGGAGTTGAAGCAAGCCAAAAATTGGATTGAAAAAGCGGTTGAATTACGTCCTGAGGCTTTTTGGATGATGCGTCAACAATCATTAATTTATGCTAAAATGGGGCAGACTAAGGCTGCCATAGCTGCAGCTAAAAAATCTTTGGCAGCAGCCGAAAAAGCGGGCAATGCTGATTATGTTAAAATGAATAAAGAATCGATCGCAGCATGGTCTAAGTAAAAATGAAATATTTCGAAATCAAAAGCGTCTTACGAGGCGCTTTTTTTATGTTTTTTTGGCAGAGAATGAATTAAAAAGATGCGCCAAAGTAATGGTGGCAAAGGCCCCAATAAAATTCAACCATAAATAGCCTACCCAATCAAGTTTAAAAATAATTATGACCAAGAGTTGCGAGACGCATGCGGCCCAAAATGCCACACCGTTTCGTATGTTTTTAAAGAAGAAAGCGAGTAAGAAAATGCCTAAAATTGTTCCGTAGAAAATAGATCCAACAATGTTAACCAGCTGAATAAGGTTATCGAATAAAGTGCCTATGCAGGCAAAAAGAATCGCCACTATACCCCATAAAAAAGTAAACCATCGGCCAGCTTTTAAATAATGCTTTTCACTTAGTTTTTTAGTGTGATTTCTTTTGTATAAATCCACCGTGGTGGTGGCCGCCAATGCGTTTAGTTCTGAGGCTGTTGAAGACATGGCTGCCGATAAAATGACGGCCAATAGCAAACCAATCAATCCTTTGGGCATATAACCCAATATGAAAGACAAAAACACATAGTCTTTGTCATTGGTTTCTGATTGGGGTGAGGCCATAGTGATGATGCTTTTGGCTTGGTTTCTTTGTGTTTTTTCTAAGGCTTGAAGGGCTTTGAGTTGTGCGCTGTTTTGTTCGTTTTTTTCAATCAACAAGGCTCTAATTTGCCTTTGTGTTTGTTCGTTTTCAAGGGTTAATTTTTTAAAATCATCAGCTTGTGGACTGGCCATTACATTTTCAACTGCTGTTGGATTGAAATGCAGCGGTGCGGTTTCGAACTGATAAAATACAAAAACCATTACGCCAACCAGCAATATAAAAAACTGCATGGGGATTTTTAGTAAGCCATTGAATAGCAATCCCCATTGACTTTCTTTTAGCGATCGTCCGCTGAGGTAGCGTTGCACTTGACTTTGATCGGTTCCGAAATAGGATAATGAAAGGAAAATTCCGCCTAAGATGCCACTCCAAACCGTGTAGCGATTGCTTAAATCAAAAGAGAAATTCAGGATGTTCATTTTACCATTTTCCCCAGCAATTTTTAGCGCACTGTGGAGGTTTATTTCTGAGGGAAGTGCGTTTAAAATGACACCAAATGCAATAGCCATCCCTAACAATATGACAAACATTTGTTGTTTTTGGGTAATGTTAACGGCTTGCGTCCCACCACTCACCGTATAGAGTATGACGAGCAACCCAATAATGATGTTGAGCCACCTTAAATCCCATCCGAGAACAGAAGACAATACGATGGCAGGAGCAAAGATGGTGATGCCAGCCGCCAAGCCGCGCTGCACCAAAAACAATGCGGCTGCTAGGGTTCGTGTTTTTAAATCAAATCTGTTTTCCAAAAACTCATAAGCTGTTAGGACTTTCAATTTGTGATAAATGGGAATAAAAACAAGGCAAACAATCACCACTGCGAGTGGCAAACCAAAGTAAATTTGTAAAAATCCCATACCGTCATGAAAGGCCTGCCCTGGTGTTGAGAGGAAAGTGATGGCACTGGCTTGGGTGGCCATTACCGATAGGCCGATGGTGAGCCAATTGGCGCGTTTTCCGCCGCCAATAAAATCCTCAATATTGTTGTTTTGCTCACGGGTTTTATACATCCCATAGCCCACAATAAAAATTAAAGTTCCTGCTAAAACAAGCCAGTCGAGGTGGGTCATATTTAGTTGTAAATTTTCATGATGAGATAACAAAATAGCACAAACAGGATATTGAATAAGATAACAGCGATGTAATTTTTTCTATTCATGATTTTCTGATTGTTGCTTGGCCTTGGGTTGATTGCCCAGAGATAGGAGATTGGCAAAAAGCCTGAATGCGCCAGGAACACCTGCCGGAAGCTGCCTGAAAAAGCTCAAACTTGTATAAACCACATGACCCTCTCCGTAGGTACCTACAAGCAAACTTCCATCGCTAGGGGCTTCATTTTGATCGTGCATTCGAAGAAGAGGAACAAAGTTTTCATCCCATTGATTGGGGAAATATAGTCCCCTTTCTTGTATCCATCCGTCAAAATCTGATTTGGTGATTTTGTTTGGGGTTTTTAGGGCTTCGTGATCAGGATTAACGAAAGAAACAGGGGCATTTTCCTCTGCTATGCGAACTCTCGACAAAGAGATGGGGTAAGGGGTTAGTTGGTTTGTTTTTAATCCCCGACTGGTGTTGTATTGCAACACTAGGGTGCCCCCTTGCTTTGAATATTCAAAAAGGCTTTGCGCAATATCTTCAATGTTTTCAACCACATTAAATGCTCTAATGCCCACTACCACTGCATCGAAATCAGCCAAGTTTTGGGGGTTGATTTGCTCGTCTTTAAGAGGAATGACAGTATATCCAATTTGTTTGAGGGCATCGGGAACTGCATCACCAGCACCTTGTAAATATCCAATTTTTTGTCCTGCTTTTGCCAAATCGATTTTCACAATCTTGGCTTCACTTGGCATGAGCAGTGTTTGTTTTGGAATGTGATCATAATCGATTTCAATAATGGTTTTGTCAAAGGTTTCTTGAGGTGTATAAGCCATGGCTTTCACAGTGCCCACATGCGTTTGTTGTGGGGGCTTAATTTTGAAAACAAATGTTTTTGTTTCAGCCTTTTCAAAGGAGGTTGTGTGTTTTTCGGGTGTTTGCTGCCAATTATCAGGAAGTTCAAGAGAGACTGTTACCTTTTCAACAGACCCTTGGGCCATAACCTCTACCTCAATTTCCTGTGTGTTTTTATCTGAAAAAAGAAATACGGCATGACTGAGGTTAGTCGTGATTTTAGGGAGTATGCTAACGGGCTCATAACGTTCGCCAAAAGCCGGATCAATCCAAAAATGTGAAATGGGTTTTTGGATTACAAAGGATTCATCATCAATGAACAATTCGACAGTTGCTTGTAGTGGATGCACCCTCTCGGGTAAACCAATTAAATTTTGGTCAGCCACGCGATATAAACCTGTGTTGCCTTTTTCTTCGAGCCAGTATGGGCTTGCAAATTTGTTAGGGATCGTGATTTCGAAATTTTGTATCAGAGGCCTATTTTCCTCTAAAGAGGTGAGGGTTTCGGAAAGTATTTGATTGTTGAAAATAATGCTGCCAACGGCCATTTTGATTTTGGCACGTTTGGTGAGCTCTACATCTACTTTAAGTGAATTGCCAGGGGTGGTATTGTTTGTTGAAGTGGTGAGGGAAACAAATAACCCAGCACAGGCCTGTATGAGTTCTTCAGTAGCTTTTAATTTGATCGTTTTCCAAGGTTGATCAGGGAGTTTTTTAATGGCTTTGTGTAGGGTTAGAAGCTGCGGAATACTGGCTTCAGGGTTGTTGAGTTGATAGGTGTTGATCAAATGGTCCACAAGCATGGCAATTTCTTTTCCACCCTCGACCCGAGACCACGTGGTGTTGATCCCTTCTAGCGGATGACTGTTGGGCATTTGACCTTCAATTAGCTCTAAATATTCAAGGGCTGTTCCTCTTTCGGTGCGGCTTCCAAACCCCTGACAGCGATGCTGACTTCGACTCCATGCTGCGATTTCATTGTTAGAAACACCCAATTCGGGATAGTACACCCCTGTATTCACGGAGATGAGCTTAGATTTATCGGCTTTTTCAAAGTTTTCAGCACTTCCATAGAACCACCATGAGGTATTAAAGAATATGCGAGAGACTTTCCAGGGCTTTACAAACGCGAGTTGTTCGGGATAAGCGCTTGGATCATTAGCCATTTTTGCCGCTTTTAAACTGAGCATGGCTGAAGCCGTATGGTGACCATGTGTAGTTCCACCTGTTCTGTGGTCAAACCTGTTGATGATAATGTCGGGTTGTTGGTTTCGTATTACCCATACCATGTCTTTTAAAACTTCGTTTTCATCCCAAATTTTTAGTGTTTCTTTTGGGGTTTTTGAATATCCAAAGTCATTGGCTCTGGTAAACCATTGGCGACCACCATCGATATTGCGAGCAGCAAGTAATTCTTGCGTTCTCAAAACGCCTAGTTGCTCACGTAATTCTTGCCCAATAAGATTTTGCCCTCCATCGCCCCGTGTTAACGACAGATAGGCGGTTTGGGCATGCACTTCATTAGAAAAATAGGAAATCAGTCTTGTGTTTTCATCGTCGGGATGGGCCGCCAAGTAGAGCACGCTCGACAACACTGGGAGTTGTTGCATTTTGTGAAATATGCTAGCGCTATTCCAAATTGTGGGTTCTTCTTGTGCTTTGGCGTTTAGCGAAAATGCAAATACCAACAAAGAAATCAAAATAGGTTTCATAGTTTAGAATATAATTGAAGGCTGTCGCGCAACCAAAGATGCTCGTTTTTGTTTTGCGTCCAATAGGGTGTTTTTAGGCGTTTCTTTATGGTGGCCGAGGTGAGCTGAGTTTGTCCATTTTTTTCTAGGCGTTCTTCCCAAGACTCAATTTCAAAAGGAAAAGTACTTTTGAAAGTGATCAGAAGACTTCTATTTGAATAATTTAGGGTGTATCGACTCAGGATATCGCCTTTTTTTAAATGAGCAGTTGCTTGAAGTGCTTTTGGGGTTTGATGGTTTAAACGCAGAGATTCAAAACTGGGTATGATGTTGATGTTTCCTTGAGGTAAGGCTTCCGGTCGTAGTCGGATCAGGGTCCAGATTTCATCCTCCAACCAAGTTTTGGGCAATGCAAAACTTTGATCTGCTTCGCCTTCAAAATAGGAGTGCCCTAACACTTCAAAATTCGATCTATTGTTAAGTTGAAAGTAGGTTTGTCCACACCATTCCTGAACGCTATGGGTCACTTTCAAAGCATGCCCTTCCTTTTTGACAGGCATAAAACAAGAAGTCATGATGGAGTAGGGATAAATTCCGGTTAAAAAATGCTTGGTTTGATTTAATTTTAGGATCGGAATCGTCGAGGAACTTCTTTTGTTGGCTTTTACTTGTGCAGGGCTTAAAAAATCTTCCGTAACAAAAATTAAAACGGCCTCGCCCGAGCGATTTTCTCCGTAGCGAGACTGGCTTAAATTATAGCTACTGATCTCTGCATTTCCTTGATACCAATAGGTTCGAAAAGCTTTTGAAAGTTTTAATGACGCTGGTTTCTCAACGGCATTTGGAGTGCAGGCCGTTAGCCCAATGCATAAAATGATAAAGAAACTCCGATGCACCTTAGGATTAATTTTGAAGGTACAATTTAAGCAATTTTAAGTAGAAGACAAGTTTTTTATCATCTTGTAAACCAGTGTGGTTGGAAGCCCCACTACGTTCTGGTAATTTCCTTCTATTTTCTCAACACCGATCAAACCTATCCACTCTTGAATGCCGTAACTACCTGCTTTGTCCAAAGGTCTAAATTTTTCTATGTAATGATCAATGTCCCTGTCTCGAAGCGTGTTAAAAGTCACTTGTGTTGTATCGTGTTCGCAAAGCATATGCTGCTTGTTTAACAAGCAAATAGAGGTAATCACCTCGTGGGTTTTTCCAGACAGTTGGCACAACATTTCTTTAGCTTCTTCGCTTGATTTGGGTTTTCCTAGTGCCTTTTCACGATGCCAAACTAGCGTGTCGGCGGTGAGTAAAAGTTCATTTTCCTTGATGGTTTTCCTAAGTGCTTGTGCTTTTTGTGTGGCTATGTAGTCGGTGATTTCGTGATGGCATAAGTGCTGGGGATAATTTTCATCAACATTTGCGATGCGTACTTCAAAACTAAATCCCATTTGTTGCAACAGCTCTTGTCTTCTAGGTGAAGCAGATCCCAGCACCAGTTTGTAGGGCGCTAAAGGGTTTGATTTAGTGAAATCCAGCATCATAAATTTTTTGCCATTTTCCATGAACCTTTAATACTTGCTCAATGAGATCTCGCACGCAACCCTGGCCACCAGCCTTATGCGAAATATAGGCCGAAACTTCCCTAACTTCTGGAGCGGCATCGTTTGGGCAGGTTGGTAAACCCACTTGGAGTAGGGCTGGAATGTCTGGAATGTCATCGCCCATATAGGCCACTGTTTTCGGATCTATGTTGTAGCATTCTAGATATTCTTCTAAAATTTCTTTTTTGTGGTGAGCTCCCAAATAAATGTCAGTAATGCCCAAGGCTTTTAGGCGTTCACGCACCCCTTCGTTGGTGCCACCCGAAATGATGCACACCCCATAGCCACAGCCCAAAGCAGCTTTAAGGGCATAACCATCTTTGACATTCATGGTACGTACCATTTCTCCAGTAGTGGTGATGGTGATCGAACCATCTGTGAGGACGCCATCGACATCCAAAACAAAATGTTTAATATCCTTAAGTTTTTGTTTGTATTGCATCATGCCTATTTGTTTTTATTGTGTTGTGTTTGGATGATATTATGGCTCAATAAATCATAAATTTCTTTCAGCTGATCATCATGGATTTCTTCCAAATGTTGCTGAATGATTCCTGCATCTCCTCGACTTGCAGGACCCGTTTGAATGCTGTGGGGTGGATGCATTGACGCCCTTTGTGCAGTTTCTAAAATTATTGGATGTAAGGCTTCCCAAGGCAGTTGGTTTTTTCGACAAATTTCGTAAGCGATTCCCAGCAAATGATTGGTGAAATTATTGCTCCAAACGGCGGCCATGTGCATTTGAAGGCGCTTTTTGGAATTCAAAAAATAGGTTTTACCCCCAAGAATTTTTGAGATCTCTATTGAACTTTGTTTGGCCTTTTCTGATTTAGCTTCGATAAAAATGGGCACTTCAGACCATTTCATTTTTTGATCTTTTGTGAAGGTTTGTAATGGATAAAGCACACCGGCATTTGCTTGAGGAAGTAGAGACATGGGTTTTGAGCCTGAACAATGCAAAACTGTAGCATCTGAAGGAAGTTCATGCGCCACTTGTTCGATAGCATCATCGCTGATAGCCAATAGGTATAGGGCTGTGCTGGGCAATTGTTCCCAGTTTGTAGAACACCCAACATCCACATTGTTGTTGCTTGTTCTTATCAGCTGGGTCAAACTTTTATTGAGAATTGGCTTAAGACCTTCGATGAGGTGCTTGGCTAAATTTCCACGACCAATAACAATCACTTGCATGAATGCAAAATTACGAATATTAAACTTTGGGTGACTAATGAAGTTTACTTACATTTGCACCCCAATTTATAAGGGTAACTCGCTTAAATTCAAAGAACATGACAACAAATCGTACATTTACCATGATTAAACCAGATGCTGTTGAAAAAGGTCATCTGGGCGCTATATTACACAAAATTAACGATGCTGGATTTAAAATTGTGGCCATGAAATATACGCAGTTGAGTCTTCGGGAAGCTGAAATTTTTTACGGGGTTCACAAGGCACGACCATTTTTTGGAGAATTGGTTACTTTTATGAGCCGTGGTCCTATAGTTGCAGCTATTTTGGAAAAAGAAAATGCCGTTCAAGATTTTAGAACGTTAATTGGCGCAACAAACCCTGCAGAAGCTGCTGAAGGTACTATCAGAAGCCTTTTTGCAACCTCAATGGGAGAAAATGCTGTTCACGGTTCCGATAGTGATGAGAATGCGGCCATCGAAGGGGCTTTTTTCTTTAGTGATCGCGAGTGCTACTAAAGTAAAATAATTTTTTTAACGACTTCCTTGCCAAAGTTTTCATTCATTTGATTCCGAATGGCCTCTAATCCATAGGAAAGTTCTTGGCGAAGCACGGAGGAGGTTAAGCGCACATATAAAGTATTTTTTTTTAGATCCACACTTTCTGTATAGGCCTGAACACTGCCCCCCATACTTTTTCTCCAAATTTCCTGGGCTTTCACGTTGTCTATACCCGCTTCGAGCGGTGTTTCTTCAATCATTTTTTTGAGAATTTCCTGAAGTCCTTTGGGTTCGTATTCTCTTTTCAAAGCTCAAAAATTTTATAGGTCTGTTGGGTTTTTTTAACAACCTCTTCCGTGCGCTGGGCGTGTGTGTCTGTTAAAAACAATTGACCAAAAGTGTCGTCTTCAACTAGAGAAATGAGTTGTGCAACGCGCTGGTCGTCAAGCTTGTCAAAAATGTCGTCGAGGAGCAAAATAGGCATGGTTTGGGCATGTTGTTTCAGGTAGTCGAATTGCGCCAGTTTAAGTGCCATTAGAAAAGATTTTTGCTGCCCCTGACTGCCAAATTTCTTGATAGGGTAGCCTTTCATTTCAAAGTTTAGATCGTCTTTGTGAACACCCTTGCTGGTGTATTGCAGCATTTGATCTTTTTGAGCAGCGTTTTGCAACAATGTTGCCAAATCATCTTCAAACAAATGACTTTCGTAATGAATGTGTACATTTTCCTTATCGTTGCTAATCACAGCATATCTTTCTTGAAAAATGGGAATAAATTCTTCTAAAAACTGTTTTCTAGTTTCGAAAATCTTGGGACTGAGCGCACACAATTGTTCGTTGTAAATATTAAGAGTTTCGCTATCAAAGTAGCGCTGTTTGGCAAATTGTTTTAGCAAAGAGTTGCGTTGGGTGAGCACGCGCTGATAGTCAATTAAAGCTTTTAAATAAACTTTATCAGATTGACCAATAATGCTATCGAGAAATTTTCTTCTTGTGCTGCTCCCTTCCACGATTAAATCACGATCGGCTGGGGAAATCATTACTATGGGAATGAAACCAATGTGCTCCGAGAATTTTTCATAGGCTTTTCCATTTTTTTTGATGGTTTTAGAGAGCCCCTTTTTCATGCTACACAACACGGTTTCTTCCTTGTCTCCTTTCTCGAAAGAGCCCTCAATCATCATGAATTTCTCATCATGATGAATATTTTGGTTGTTTATGGTGTTAAAATAGCTCTTGCCCATCGCCAGGTGATAAATCGCATCAATTGTGTTGGTTTTGCCGGTTCCATTATTTCCAACAAAGCAGTTAATTTTTTTATCGAAGGCATAAGCACTGCTGTGAATATTTTTATAATTCACTACAGAAAGATGCTTTAAAATGAGTTTTTGGACGCTATTTGAATGCTGCTTTCCCATAGGGATACCAAATTTCTGAATTTTATTCGAATTTGCTTCGAATAAAATTTTATTTTTGCGTCCGAAATATTAAAGCCATGGCTACATACAAAAAAAGAGGACATAAAACAGTTAAAGAAGAAGCGAATCCTGTTGAGGCGCAAAGCACAACGGCAGAGGTTTTTAAGTCGCTCGACGAGCGTGCATCCAAAACAGAGATTTGGGTTGCCAAAAACCAACGCTACATCATCACTGGAATTGCAGCTGTTGTTGTTTGTGTTTTGGGATACTTAGGCTATAGAAACTTGATTGTTACTCCTAGAATTGCCGAAGCAAATGATGAAATTTTTCAGGCCCAGGCCTTTTTTGATGAAGCATTAAATGGTGCTGTCGATCCCGATTCTCTTTTTCGATTGTCTCTTGAAGGGGGCAATGGAAAATATGGCTTCTTAGACATTATTGAAGAATATAGCGGAACACCTGCTGCAAACTTGGCCACCTATAGTGCTGGAATGGCTTACTTGAATTTAAAGGAATATCAGCAAGCGATTGACTATCTTGAGGAATTTAGTGCTAACGACCCCATTATCGCTTCGTTGGCTTTGGGTGGTATTGGTGATGCTTTTGCAGAGTTGAATCAGTTAGAGGAAGCGCTAGATTATTATGAAAAAGCTTTTGCCCAAAATGAAAACAACTTTACCACGCCTCGATTTTTATTAAAAGCAGGGTTGATTGCGCAAGAATTGGGCGATAATAAAACTGCTCAAAAGTACTATCAACAACTAAAAGATGCCTATCCAACGGCCTCTGAGTCTAATTTGATAGACATTCGACTTGGTGAGGTAAGCAATTAAAATATGGCTACGGCACATCACGATTTTTCTAAGATTGACTTAGAAACCATCCCAAGCGGTTTCAACAAACGCATTGGCTTGGTGGTTTCATCATGGAATGCGTCAATAACCGAAAACCTATTCCAAGGTGCCTATCAGTTGCTTTTACAAAAGGGCGTTCAAGAAAAAGATTTAGTACGTCTTGATGTTCCAGGAAGTTTTGAGCTCATCTATGGTGCAAGAATGCTCCAGAATCGGGGCTTTGATGCGTTGATTGTTATTGGGAGTGTTGTGCGAGGCGAAACGTCGCATTTCGATTATGTGTGTTCGGCTGTTGCACAAGGTGTTAAAGACTTGAATCTCACAGGCCTATGTCCAGTTATTTTTTGTGTGCTAACTGATGACAACATCCAACAAGCTGAAGATCGTAGTGGGGGTAAGTATGGCAACAAAGGCACTGAGGCTGCTGCAGCGGCTTTGAAAATGGCTATTGTTTCTTAAAGTACTTTAACGGAACCCAGAGCATCCCAAAACATTCTCCATCTTCTTTTCCTAAATGTTTGTGGTGCATCTTATGCGCCCTTCTTATGGCCCGTGCATAAACATTATTGGCGTTTCTGAACATCTTAAACCTTTGATGTATGAAAATATCATGGACCAAAAAATAGGTGAGTCCGTAGAGGAAAATTCCTAAAGCGATTGGAAATCCAGCCCAAAAATTATATTCGCCCCATAAAACCATAAAAAAAGCACTCACTAGGGCATAGAATACAAAAAACAAATCATTTCTTTCGAACCAAGAATCGTGGTCTTTTTTGTGATGATCTTTATGCAATCGCCACAAAAATCCGTGCATAATGTATTTGTGCGAAAACCAAGCCATGCCTTCCATCGCAACAAAAGTGGCAACAAGGGTAAGGATCCAGAGCATCTTACAAGATATTGAGTTGATATCGCACAAAAGAACGCGCTAATACATCGGCTTTTTGATAGTTAGGCACTCGAACTCTAGCATTTTTAATGTGTAGAGAAGGTGTGTTTTTCAACTTTTTCAACAACCTCAAATAATATTTATAGGCCGTATAAACTCCAAATTTTGAAGTGTTGGGAAGTTTAAAAATGCCTTCAAGACCTTTGCTAAAGTCTCGCTCAATTTCTTCTATAATTTGTTTTTTGGCCTTTTCGTCAAAAACTTCCATGTTCACATTTGGAAAATAGGACCGCTCCAATCCTTCGTGATCGGCTTTGAGGTCTCTTAAGAAATTTACTTTCTGAAATGCCGATCCCAATGCCATGGCTGAGGGTTTTAACTCATTGAAAAGTTGCGGGTCACCTTTCACAAACACTTGCAAGCACATCAGCCCCACCACGTCGGCAGAACCATAAATGTATTGTTTGTATTCTTCTTGGGTTAAGTAAACTTTTTTGTCAAGATCCCAACGCATACTTTGCATAAATGCTTCGATAAATTCGTGTTTAATTTGATATCGGTGAACGGTTTGTTGAAAACTGTTTAGAATGGGGTTCAGACTTATTTTACTTTCGAGTGCTACTGCTAAATCCTTTTCAAAATGATTAAAAAGAGAGGCTTTGTCATAGTCATGAAAGGTGTCTACAATTTCGTCGGCGAAGCGCACAAAGCCATAGATATTGTAAATGTCTTGGCGAATTTCTGATGAAAGCATGCGGGTGGCCAACGAAAAAGAAGTGCTATAGGTTTCGGTAACCAGTTTACTACACTGAAGCGATATGTCATCAAATATTTTTTTCATCACTTTTCTTTTTTTGTCATGAGTTCAGAAACCAATTTCCCTGAAATTAGTGAGGGGGGCACTCCAGGGCCAGGCACTGTTAATTGTCCTGTGAAAAATAAGTTCTGCACTTTTTCACTAGTAAGCTTAGGTCTTAGGAAAGCAGTTTGGAGTAAGGTATTGGCCAATCCGTAGGCATTCCCTTTGTAAGAATTGTATTCTTTTACAAAGTCATTAACGCAAAAGGATTCACTAAATATAACATTATTTTTTAATTTCTGCTTGGTTAATTTTTCCATTCTAGAAATAACGATGTCGAAATATTGCTTTCTCAACTGGGGCGTGTCTTCTAGTCCAGGGGCTAGAGGGATTAGAATAATACAAGACTCACATCCTTCGGGAGCCACACTGTCGTCGGTTTTTGATGGAAAGCTAGAATAGAAAAGTGGTTTTTCGGGCCATTTGGGTTGGTCATAGATGGCGTGGGCGTGTGTGTCAAAATCTACATCAAAAAACAAAGTGTGGTGAACCACATCATCAATTTTTTTGTCAAATCCAATATAGAAAAGGAGTGAGGATGGTGCAAATTTTTTGTTATCCCAATATTTTTCTGAATAAGCTCTGAGCGATGCAGGCAACAGTGTTTCGGAGTGGTGGTAATCTGCACCACTCAGCACTTGATCTGCTTCATAATCTTTGCCTTTCGCATGAATGCCAACAGCTTTATTGCCATCGAGAAGTATTTTTTCTACAGGGTGATCTAAATGAAACTGAACCCCAAGTTCTTTGGCCAGCTTTTCAATCCCTTGCACTACACTATACATACCACCTTTGGGGTGCCAAGTGCCGAGGCCGAAATCAGCAAAATTCATGAAGTTATAAAAGGCCGGTGTGTCACTAGGCTTAGCACCGAGAAACAAAACTGGAAACTCAAGAACTTGAGCCAAGCGTTTGTTTTGAAAACGCTTTCGAACCATTTTTTTAATGTCTGTTATAAAAAGTGTAAGCTTGCGCACTGTTTTGGGGGTTACAAGTTCTAAAGGGGATTGGCCATACATTTTATAGACCAAGTCTCCAATGGCCAAATCATAGTTCTCAGCAGCTTGATTGATGAATTTTTCTAGGATTTTTGCGCTTCCTTTTTCTTCATTTTCAAAGGCTTCATAGATTTTGTTGAGCGAGCCTCCAACAGCAATATAGTCTTGCACACCAAAATAGACCCAATAGGCAGGATCTAGACGATTGAGGGGGTAATAGTCGGCAGTTTTTTTGTTGAAATCTGCAAAAAATCGATCAAATATGTCGGGCATCCAATAAAAAGTGGGGCCAATATCGAAAGTAAATCCCTCTTTTTTCAACTGACGGGCTCTTCCTCCAAGGCTACTATTTTTTTCAAAAACATGAACTTCGTGCCCTTTTTGGGCAAGATAACAAGCGGCAGATAGGGATGAAAACCCAGAACCGATAATGGCAATTTTATTTTTGTTCATGTAAAACACTTAGGATTTGTGGAATCGAAGTAAAAGAGCGAATATTGGGGAGCTTGTTGGTGATATGTTGTGTTTGTGGCCCCAACACCCAAAGTTCACTATCGATCACACTGAGTATGTTGTCGGCGAAACTTTGCAGGTAGCCATCGATCTTGTTAGCAGCAGGTTCTACGGTAAAGTAGGAGATGAACACAATTTTTTCTTCGAGGTTAAAAAGGTTACTAAGGCTTTCAATGGGCACCGATTGGCCAAGAAAAATACAAGGAAATCCTAAGCTTAGGATTTCATAGTTAAGGTATAGCAATCCCAATTCATGAATTTCGTTATCAGGCAAATAAAGTACATAAGTGATCGATTTTTTTGTAGGATCATTTTTTTGAAGTTCGTCACACAGCGAATGTATCTTTTGTTTAATAAGACTGGTTGCAAAATGTTCGTGAGAAGGGCTGATACTGTTGGAGAGCCATAGGATCCCCAAATCATTCATAAAAGGAATAAGAACATCCACAAAAACCTCTTTGAATGTATTGTTTTCCAATAAGTCATCAAGTACTTTCGAAAATGCCTTTTGGTCGAAATTAACCATCGCCAGCTTCAACAAATTGGATACGGCATCCTCGCTTTTTTGGCTCATTGCGATGGACTGAACTTGTTTGTTGATTTCAGAAGTTGATAATTCAGCAATTTTTGAAATCTTAACGCCTGCGTTGTACAGCAAGGTGACATTCAAAAGTTTTTGCAGATTTTCCAAATCATAGAGGCGTATGTTGGTGTCTGTTCGTTGGGGTTCGAGCAGTTTATATCTTTTTTCCCAAATACGAATCGTATGTGCTTTAATCCCAGAGATTTGCTCGAGATTTTTGATGTTAAAGTTGTTTTTTACGCGCTCCAATTTGTTTAAAGTTTACGTCAAAAGTTTAAACAAATATATAAAAATTAAAACAGTAAAGAACAAAGAATGAAGAAAAGTGCGCACAAGAAGACTCGAACTTCCACGGGATTTAACTCCCACTAGGCCCTCAACCTAGCGCGTCTACCAATTCCGCCATGTGCGCAGGCGTTGTGACTTGGCTGGGGCTCGAACCCAGGACCCTCTCCTTAAAAGGGAGATGCTCTACCAGCTGAGCTACCAA
>CAYZFD010000032.1:0-16217 GCA_964477735.1 uncultured Flavobacteriaceae bacterium | reverse complement strand
TGAATGCTTAAAACGCCTTCCAGCCTTGGGCTTTTAGGGGTAGCACTTCGTTGCCACGGGTAACTAATGCTGCGCCATCGGTCTTGGCACTCATATGCCCAATAACTGTGAGGTTAGGATTTCCTTTTATTTTGTCGTAGTCGTCTTGTTTTAAGGTAAAGAGCAGTTCATAGTCTTCACCGCCACTCAGCGCAATGGTCGTACTGTCGATGTTAAACTCCTCACACACAGCAATAAACTGTGGGTCTAGGGGAATTTTTTCTTCATAAATGCGGCAACCTAAATCGCTGTTTTGACACAGGTGTAGCACCTCCGAGGAAAGCCCATCGCTAATGTCAATCATAGACGTAGGCGTTACCTCTAATGCCGCCAACAAAGAAACGATGTCTTTTCGGGCTTCGGGTTTAAGCTGGCGTTCCACCAAATAGGTGTAAGGATCTAAGTCGGGTTTGTGGTTGGGGTTGGCTTTAAAGATCTCATTTTCGCGCGCCAATACTTGCAATCCCATATAGGCAGCACCTAAATCGCCCGTAACTACCAAAAGCTCATTTTCAGCAGCACCGCTGCGCTTTACTGCGCCCGTTTTGGGTGCACTGCCCAATGCCGTTACCGATAGTTGCAATCCCTGTTTTGAAGAAGTCGTATCGCCACCCACCAAATCCACGCCATAGGTTTTGCATGCCAAATGTATCCCAGCATAAAGCTCTTCAAGTGCCTCTAAAGTAAAACGATTTGACACCGCAATAGACACAAGAACTTGTGTGGCTTGTGCATTCATGGCATAAATGTCCGACAGGTTTACCACCACTGTCTTATAGCCCAAATGCTTTAGGGGCATATACCCCAAATCAAAGTGTACCCCCTCAATAAGCATGTCGGTGCTTACCACCGTTTCGTTTTCGTGTTTTAGGATGGCGGCGTCGTCACCAATGCCGTGTAGTGTGCTTTTTTGGACGAGCCTAATATCTTTTGTCAAATGTTCAATGAGCGCAAACTCTCCAAGCTCAGCAACAGATGTTTTTTGTTGTTCTTTATCTTCAATCATGCGGCAAAAATATTGATTTCCAATTTCATATACTTTTTAGCTCAAAAATACGTTGTATTTTTACCATACAATCGGTAAGTTTTTCACATGAAAAATTCCTTTATTTACATACTTCCGTTATTTGTTTTTCTTGTAAGTTGTGGGAACGAAACCTATGACAACATTCCCGAATCAGAAGCGAATAATGAGGAAGAAATTCTGGTAACGCCCTGCCTTGATGGTTTGGCAGATGGCTATCCATGCCTAGGATATGATTTGGTAGCACACCTGCCCCTATCGGTTTTCGATGCCCAATCAGGCAACGACGCTTGGGGCTGGACAGACCCCCTAACCCAGAAGGAATATGTGTTGATGGGATTAAACACAGGCACTGCTTTTGTTGACATCTCACAAGCCGACGACCCAATATATCTGGGCATACTTCCAAGAACCAACGAAACAGCCCTACAAGGTGATGCTTGGCGAGATGTTAAGGTATTTCAAAATCACGCCTTCGTGGTGAGCGAAGCCAGCAACCATGGACTTCAAGTGTTTGATCTCACAAGACTAAGAAATGTTGAAAATCCCCCCCAAGTTTTTACAACAGATGCCCATTACACAGAAATTGGGAACGCACACAACGTTGTGATCAATGAAAAAACAGGTTTTGCCTATACGGTTGGAAGTAGAAACTCCTATAACGGAGGACCTCATTTCATCAATATTCTAAACCCAAAAGCACCGACACCCGCAGGAGGTTATGGTGGCCATGGCTACAGTCACGATGCACAAGTGGTGAGCTATAGGGGACCAGACGAAGATTATACTGGAAAGGAAATTTATATAGGAAGTAACGAAAATGAACTTGTCTTAATTGATGTTACCGATAAAGCCAACCCCACACCCATTAGCAGCGTCACCTACCCCGACTATCAATACACCCATCAAGGATGGTTTGATGAAACTCAAAAATATTTTTTTGTGGGTGACGAACTCGATGAAGTAAAAAAAGGATACAACACACGCACCCTAGTATTCGACATGTCTGATCTCAAAAATCCTCTACTCCATTATGAATATCTAGGTTCCCTGAGCACCATTGATCACAATGGATATGTGCTTGGCAATACTTTTTACTTAGCCAACTACACTTCGGGCGTACGCATGATCGATATCAGTCAAATTGAAACTAAAAAAATGACAGAAATCGGTTTTTTTGACACCTATCCCGACCATGATAACACCACTTTTAATGGCGTTTGGAACGTTTACCCCTATTTCGATAGTGGAATCATAGTGGTGAGCGACATCAACAGCGGTTTATTTCTTATCCAAAAATCGAAGTAGCATGTGGCAAAAATACTTTCTTTTTCTAGTGGCTTGCACCTTTTTGTCTTGCGTAGAAGAAGAAACAGAGCCTATCGACACTTTTTTAGGCCAACGCCTAAGCATCACAACTTGGGGTGGAAGTGCCGAAGATATTGCCCATGACATCATTGAAACTCAAGATGGTGGCGTGGCTATTTTTGGCAATAGCATGAGCACCGACGGAGATTTGCCTAAAAAAAACAACGCAGACAGTGATTGTTGGTTACTTCGACTAGACAGCAACGATCAAAAAATGTGGAGTTTAACTTTTGGCGGCAGTGATGATGACCGCGGACATTCAATTGTACAAACTACCGACGGCGGTTTTGTTTTGGTAGGCTATAGCAAAAGTAAAGATGGTGATCTGACCAGCAACCAAGGGATGCATGACAATTGGATTGTGAAGATTGATAAAAATGGTGAAATCGAATGGCAAAAAAGTTTTGGCTATAGCGGACACGATCATGCCTATGCCGTAATTGCCACGAGTGATGGAGGTTTCGCCATGACAGGCTATATCGACGTCACCGCTTCAGGAGGGCTTGGCAATGCCGTCCAAGGAGCGGCATTGCATGGGGTGGGTGAATTTTGGACACACAAACTCAACGCCCAAGGCGAGGTGCAGTGGCGCCGCTATCATGGAGGAACCAATAACGACCGATCCTATGATTTGGTGGAAACCGAAGATGGGCATCTTGTCATCACAGGCACCTCCGAGAGCACCGACGTCGATATTTCGAACAATCATGGAAGTTATGACGTTTGGGCCATCAAAATTGATTCGAAAGGAAAACTGGTTTGGGAAAAAAGCTTTGGAGGAAGCGCCATAGATGAATCCGCAGGAATTCTTCGAATGAACGACAACAGCCTCAGAATTGTAGGTACGACTTTTTCTGATGATGGTGATGTCAGCCAACCATTGGGCCAGGCCGATTTGTGGGTGTTGGCCGTGTCAGCAGATGGCAAACTAATGTGGGAACAAACTTACGGAGGAAAAGCTTTTGATGCAGGAGCTGGAATTCATAGGGGGCCTGGAAACACAGTTTTCGTCACCGGAAACACAAAAAGTGTTGACGGAGATCTTTCTAAAAACAAAGGAAACAACGATTTGTGGGTACTCCAATTAGACAACAATGGAAAAATCCTATGGCAAGATGCTTTGGGCGGTTCGGGCGCCGATTTCGGTTACAGCCTCGTTTTCACCGAAAAAAATCATCTCTATGTAGTCGGTGAAACAATTAGCAACGATGGAGATTTTCCTATTGGCAAGGGAAACAAAGACGCTTTTGTGGTGAAATATTAACCCCATATCGATTTCAACAATTTTACAATTACTTTTTACTATCCTCCTCTCGAGTTTTTTCCCTTAAAACCCCTATATTTGCAACGTTATTTAGAAACAATCTACTTAAATAAATGATTAAAGTTTCAGACACTGCGGGGCAACAAGTTGTAAAACTTATGACCGAAGAAGGCTTCGATCCCACATCGGCCTACGTGCGCGTAGGTGTGAAAAGTGGAGGTTGTTCTGGTCTTTCCTATGAATTACGTTTTGACAACTCCACCTCTCCAGAAGACAAAATTTTCGAAGACAACAGCATTAGAATCGTTGTTGACAAGAAAAGCTTTTTGTATTTAGTGGGCACCACACTCGAATTTTCGGGTGGTTTAAACGGCAAAGGCTTCGTTTTCAACAACCCCAACGCCAACAGAACCTGTGGTTGTGGAGAAAGCTTTTCGCTCTAAAATAAATAAAATGGCCTATACTGAAGAAGAATTAAAAAAAGAACTCGAAACCAAAGAATATGAATATGGTTTCTATACCGATATAGATGCCGACACTTTCCCTGTTGGCTTAAGCGAAGAAGTGGTGGTGGCCATCTCTAAACGAAAAAATGAACCCGAATGGATGACCGAATGGCGTTTACAAGCCTATCGATCTTGGTGCGAAATGACCGAACCCGAATGGCCAAATGTTAAATATGCCAAGCCAGACTTTCAAGCCATATCCTATTATTCAGCACCCAAATCCAAGCCCAAATATGACAGTCTAGACGAAGTAGATCCCGAACTTTTGGAGACCTTCAACAAATTGGGAATTTCTTTAGACGAGCAAAAAAAATTGGCAGGCGTAGCGGTGGACATCGTAATGGATTCTGTTTCAGTGGCGACAACATTCAAAGAGACTTTAGCCGAAAAAGGCATCATTTTTTGCTCCATTTCAGAAGCCATCCAAAATCATCCTGACTTGGTGCGTCAATACATTGGCACTGTTGTGCCTCAAAAAGACAACTTCTATGCCGCCCTTAATTCAGCAGTTTTTTCGGATGGTTCATTTTGCTACATTCCTAAAGGGGTAAAATGCCCTATGGAACTCTCCACCTACTTCAGGATCAACCAAGCCGGAACTGGCCAGTTCGAGCGCACCTTGGTGATTGCCGACGAAGGAAGTTATGTGAGTTATTTGGAAGGCTGTACTGCCCCCTCGCGCGACGAAAACCAACTTCATGCCGCTGTGGTGGAGCTCATTGCACTCGACAAAGCAGAAATTAAATACTCCACCGTTCAAAATTGGTTTCCTGGAAACAAAGAAGGAAAAGGAGGTGTTTACAACTTTGTTACCAAAAGAGGAATCTGTCATAACGACGCCAAGATCTCTTGGACACAAGTCGAAACAGGCTCTGCCGTGACATGGAAATATCCCTCTTGTGTGTTAAAAGGAAACAATGCCATAGGCGAATTTTATTCAATCGCAGTAACCAATAATTTTCAGCAAGCCGACACAGGAACCAAAATGATTCATTTGGGCAAAAACACTAGAAGCACCATCATCTCAAAAGGTATTTCGGCAGGGCAATCCCAAAACAGCTATCGCGGATTGGTACAAATTAATCGTCGGGCAGAAAACGCCAGAAACTTCTCACAATGTGACTCATTGTTAATGGGAAATGCCTGTGGGGCACACACCTTTCCCTATATAGAAACTCAAAATAAAACTGCCAAAATTGAACACGAAGCCACCACAAGTAAAATTGGAGAAGATCAGATTTTTTACTGCAATCAACGAGGCATCGATACCGAACAAGCAATTGCCCTCATTGTGAATGGTTTTAGCAAAGAAGTTCTCAACAAACTTCCAATGGAGTTTGCCGTTGAGGCACAAAAATTATTAGAAATTTCATTAGAAGGATCTGTTGGATAAAAAATTCACAAACATGAAAGTTAAAATCCTACCCTACCTAGCCCTTACCCTTTTAGCAATGGGCTGTAACAACCCCAAAAAACCTGCTGAAAAGCAAGAAGTCAAAACTTTTTCAGGTGAGTTTTTATATTTGGCCGATGCAGCAGTTCTCAACACAGGCACCGATGTCTATGGAGTAAACATCAACGCTGAAATGCACCAGCTTCAAGACATGGTCTTGCCCCTCAAAAAAGATGAATTTGACATGATCCCTGTTTATATTAAGGGTTTTTTAACCGACAATACTGCCCCTGAGGGGTGGCCACAAATACTCACCATTGTTGCTATAGACTCTGTGAGTAGCATCAGAAAAGAAGACAACAATCGCATACAATTAAGCATCGAAAACTAAAATATGTTAAGCATAGACAACCTTCACGCCAATGTTGAAGACAAAAGTATTTTAAATGGCATCAATCTAGATGTAAAAGCTGGAGAAGTTCATGCCATTATGGGCCCAAATGGATCTGGGAAAAGCACCCTTTCCTCAGTGATTGCAGGAAACGAAGACTATGAAGTCACAAAAGGCAATATATTGCTAAACGGTGAAGATTTATCGGAGCTCAGCGCCGACGAGCGTGCCCACAAAGGAGTGTTTTTATCTTTCCAATATCCTGTCGAAATACCTGGAGTAACAGTAACGAATTTCATCAAAACAGCAATCAACGCTCAAAGAAAAGCAAACGGCTTGGATGAAATGCCTGCCAATGAAATGCTGAAAAAAATTAGAGAAAAGGCTGCTTTGCTCGAAATCGATGCCCGCTTTTTGTCGCGTTCACTCAACGAAGGTTTTTCGGGAGGAGAGAAAAAAAGAAACGAAATATTTCAAATGGCCATGCTAGAACCTAAGCTCGCCATCCTAGATGAAACCGATTCTGGGCTCGACATTGATGCCCTACGCATTGTGGCCAACGGTGTCAATAAGCTTCGCAACGAAAACAACGCTATAGTTGTCATCACGCATTATCAGCGTTTATTAGATTATATCGTTCCCGATTTTGTACATGTTTTACACGATGGGCAAATTGTAAAATCTGGCACAAAAGAACTGGCATTAGAGCTCGAAGAAAAAGGATACGACTGGATAAAACAACAAAGTTAAACAGATGTCATTACAAGAAAAACTCGTTTCTTCTTTTTGGGCTTTTGACCCAGCAAACAATAGTGACAATCTATTGGGCGACATTAGAGCAAATGCCATAAAAACTTTTGAGCAATTTGGGTTTCCCACCAAAAAACTAGAAGCCTGGAAATATACTTCTCTAAACAAAATTATTCAAGAACCTTTAAGTGTGTTTCCCAAAAGCGATCAAGTGCTGGAACTCAAAGATGTGAAGAACTTTTTTCTTCATAATATCGACACTTACAAAATCGTTTTTGTGGATGGCGTTTACAATGGTTTTTTGTCTGAAACCACCCACGACGGTGTTGATGTTTGTTTGCTTTCTGCAGCCCTTTCCAAACCAAAATATGCCCCCGTTATCGAAAAATATTTCAACAAAACAGCACACGACCAAGACGCTCTAACGGCACTCAACACTGCATTTGCTAGTGAGGGAGCCTACGTGTTTGTCCCTGATGGAAAAATTGTTGAAAAGCCAATAGAAATCATTCACTTTGCCACCACTGCAACCCAGCCAAAGTTTTTACAACCTCGTAATCTCGTAGTGGTAGGTAAAAATGCTGAAGTTCAAATTGTTGAACGTCATCAAAGTTTATCTGAGGCAACGGTTTGGACCAATTCGGTTACCGAAATCTTTGCAGAAAAAAACGCCCAAGTCGATTATTATAAAATTCAAAATGACAGCCTTAAAGCCTCTTTGGTTGACAACACCTATATAGCACAAAGGAGAGACAGTCATGCTAGTGTTCATACCTTTTCTTTCGGAGGATCTTTGGTTCGCAACAACCTCAATTTCTACCACAAGGATCCTGCCGTCCTATCAACGATGAAAGGGATTACACTAATTCAAGAAAAACAGCATGTTGACCACCACACTTTAGTGCATCATGCACAACCAAATTGTGAAAGTCATCAAGAATATAAGGGGATTTTTGCAGGACAATCAACAGGAGTGTTCAACGGCAAAATCATTGTTGAAAAAGAAGCGCAAAAAACCAATGCTTTCCAACAAAACAACAATATTTTAATGGACGATAAGGCCACCATCAACACCAAACCTCAACTAGAAATTTTTGCAGACGACGTAAAATGTTCACATGGCTGCACAGTGGGTCAGCTCGACGAAAATGCTTTGTTTTACCTTCAAACCCGAGGCATCCCCAAGAAAGAGGCTAAGGCACTGCTCACCTATGCTTTCGCCAACAACGTTTTGGAGAGTGTGAATATTCCTGCTGTAAAAATACGAATCAATAAGCTCATTGCCAATAAGTTAGGTGTAGATTTAGGCTTTGATTTATGAAAACAACTTTTGATGTTGCGCGCATTCGCAAGGACTTTCCAATTCTTCAAAGGAAAGTCAATGGCCAGCCTTTGGTTTATTTAGACAATGCCGCTACCTCGCAAACACCCTCACTTGTGATTGAGGCCATTTCGGACTATTACAGCCAATATAATGCCAACATTCACAGAGGTGTTCACACGCTAAGCCAAGAAGCTACTAATGCCTATGAAGAAGCTAGAGAAAAAATTAGAAAACACCTCAATGCCAACCATACGCATGAAGTCATTTTAACTTCAGGCACAACACACAGCATTAACCTTGTGGCTGCTGGATTTGCAACCCTTCTGCAGCCAAACGACGAAGTTTTGGTATCGGCACTTGAGCATCATTCCAACATTGTGCCTTGGCAAATGATGTGTGAAAGGTCATCAGCCAAACTAAAGGTGATTCCTATGTGCGACAACGGAACCTTAGATATAGATGCTCTTGGCCACCTTCTAAACAAACGCACCAAATTGGTTTTTGTGAATCATGTGTCTAATGCGCTAGGCACGATCAATCCGATTGAAAAAATTATAGCGCAAGCCCACGAAGTTGGAGCGGCAGTTCTGATTGATGGAGCTCAAGCAGCCCCCCATATCCAAGCTGACGTTCAGGCGTTGGATGTGGATTTTTATACTTTTTCAGCGCACAAAACTTGTGGACCAACAGGGGTTGGAGTTCTCTATGGAAAAGAAAAGTGGCTTCAGCAATTGCCTCCCTACCAAGGTGGTGGGGAAATGATCGCCGAAGTACGCTTCGAAAAAACCACCTACGCAGATTTGCCTCACAAATTTGAAGCTGGTACGCCCAACATTTGTGGGGGCATTGCTTTCGGAGTGGCACTAGATTATATGCATAGTGTGGGATTTGATAAGATTGCAGCTTATGAGGCCGAACTATTGGCCTATGCTACCTCTAGGCTGAAAACCATTGAAGGGATGAAAATATATGGCGAAGCACCAAACAAAACAGCCGTTATTTCGTTCAATGTAGGTTCAATTCATCCCTATGACATTGGAAGTATTTTAGACAAAATGGGCATTGCCGTGCGAACGGGGCACCACTGTGCACAACCCATCATGGATTATTATCAAATTCCTGGAACAGTGAGGGCTTCTTTTGCATTTTACAATACTTTTGAGGAAATTGATCGGTTGGTAGCAGGAGTTGATAAAGCCGTAGCCATGTTGTCCTAAAGTTTATATCTTTGAATGATGAGCGAAAAAATTGCCGACATACAAAATGAAATCGTTGAAGAATTCAAACTTTTTGAAGATTGGATGCAACGCTATGAGTATATGATTGAATTGGGGAAAACTTTACCTCTCATTGCTCCAGAATACAAAACAGAAGATCATATTATTAAGGGATGCCAAAGCAAAGTGTGGGTGCACGCCAAATTAGCAGATGACAAAATTGTTTTTACCGCCGATAGCGACGCCATCATCACCAAAGGAATTATTGCAATTTTGATTAGGGTGTTTTCAAACCAACACCCGAAAGACATTTTAGACGCTGAAACCTCATTTATTGATGAGATTGGGCTGAAAGAACATTTATCACCCACACGCGCAAACGGATTGGTGTCTATGATTAAGCAGCTTAAAATGTATGCCATCGCCTATCAAACACAACTAAATTAATATCTATGACAGATACAAGCCAATTGGGAGATAAAATAGTTCGGGTGCTTAAAACCATTTATGATCCCGAAATCCCTGTCGATATTTATGAACTGGGGTTGATCTATGATGTGTTTGTGAATGAAGACAACGACGTAAAAGTGCTCATGACACTCACCACCCCAAACTGTCCTGTGGCTGAAAGTCTTCCACAAGAGGTTAAGGAGAAAGTGCGCTCCATTGACGAAGTTAACGAAGTTGAGCTTGAACTCACTTTTGACCCCCCTTGGACACGAGATTTGATGAGCGAAGAGGCTAAACTTGAATTAGGATTTTTGTAGTCTATGACCAAAGAAATTGTCAATCGTGTAGCCAAAAGTCCCCTAGTGACGGTTGATTTGGAAGCGCTTCGTCCACCACAACCACGTGTGGGGATTGACCTAAAAGATTGGCTAGAATCTGGATTGGTATTAAGAGAGCAAGCCTTTCGTGAAAAAGTGACAAACTACAACTGGGAAGCGCATCAAGATCAATATGTGGCTTTGTTTTGTAGTAGCGATGCCATAATGCCTACCTGGGCTGCTATGCTCATTACAACGGCCCTGGAACCTTTTGCCAAAAAAGTTGTTTGGGGAGATTTTGAAACCCTTGAAATATTGATTTTTGAATCTTTGATAGACAGTATGCCCCTAGAAAAATATCAAAACAAGCCCATTATTATAAAGGGTTGTAGCAACAATATTATTCCAACTCAAGCCTATATTAAACTTATTGAAAAATTGTGTCCAGTAGCCAAAAGCATTCTCTTTGGAGAAGCTTGTTCTGCTGTACCTTTGTATAAAAATAAAACCCCTTGAAAATGCGATCTTTTAGCCTCCTAATCCTCCTACTTTTATCACTTCAGACTTGGGCCTTCCAAACCGAAACAGACAGTACCGCCACCAATAGCCAATGGACACTCTACGGAAAAGCTTCTTTTCTTTTTAGCCAAACCGCCTTCAGCAATTGGACTTCGGGGGGAGAAAACAACCTGTCGGGAACCCTGCTCACCGATTATAACTTTGATTATGACTGGCAGGGATGGTCCTGGGACACCAAACTTCAAATTCAGTTTGGACTCAACAAAACTAGCGGCAGTGATTATTTGAAAAAAACCACCGACCGTTTTGAAATTAATTCGGTGCTTGCTAAACAATTTATGAAGACCCTGAACTACTCCACCATTTTCAACTTCAAAACACAATTGGCCAATGGCTTTAAATATTATAAAAATCAAAGTGGAGAAGAACAAAGAACCCGACAAACTCATTTCTTTTCACCCGCCTATTTACAACTCGGTGTTGGGGTTTACTGGAAAGAGTCTAAACATTTATGGGCAAACTTAGCGCCCATGGCCGGACGACTGATTTTGGTGAATAGTGCCTTTACACGCGACCTTCAAGAGGGCAAGGAGTATTTTGGGGTTAAGAAAGGGGAAAACCATCGATTCGAACTCGGTGCCTCTTTTTCTGGTTATTATAAGTTTGATTTAATGCAAAATGTTACGCTAGAGCACCAATTGAGTCTCTATTCTGATTATTTAGATCATCCCGAAAACATTGATTTAGATTATACCATTAGCGCAGAAATAAGAGCAAACAAATACCTCACCACCAACCTTATTTTTCAGACACGCTATGACCACAATGCCATTGCAGCCATTCAATTAAGAGAGGTTTTTGGCTTAGGTGTCACCCTTAGTTTATAATTTTATAAATTTGCTTCAACCTATTTATTTCAAAACATGAACAAATCCTACATTTTCATGGTCGTTTTGACCATCAACACATTTGCCTTTTCACAAAACGAAGACACAGACGATGAGGGCTGGAAAAAAAGTGGCTTAATAAGCTTTTTGGCCAATCAGTCGAGCTTTAGCAACTGGCTCGCTGGCGGAGAAAACAACTTTTCAGGCACCTTGGGGCTTAACTACGATTTCAACTACAAAAAAGGGAACCTAACATGGGACAACAAACTCACTGCTTCCTATGGATTCACCAAAACCGACGGAAGTAGTTTTACTAAAAAAACCGACGATCGATTGGAAATTAATTCCATTTTTGGGAAAAACTTTAAACCGCAGTGGCGCTATACTTTTTTTACGAATTTCAAAACCCAGTTCACCCCCGGATACGAGTATAGCATAAATGCAAGCAACGAAGAAATTCAAACAAAAAACACTCAGTTTTTCTCGCCCGCCTATTGGCAAACAGGAATAGGAATTAGCTGGAAAAAAAACGACCAATTGTGGGTCAATTTAGCGCCCGCAACAGCGCGGTTGATCTTCGTTCATGAAAGTTTCACTGCTACTCTGGTACAAAACACCACCTATTTTGGCGTTGAAAAAGGAAAAACCTCTCGTTTTGAATTTGGAAATACACTCGCCGCCTATTACAAATTTGAATTGGTGAAAAACGTGAGTCTAGAAAATATGCTAAACCTCTATGCCAACTACCTCAACAAACCCCAAAACGTTGATGTAGATTATACGCTTAATGTGGTCATGAAAATCAATGATTTTCTATCGGCCAATATTGCATTTCAAACCATCTATGACGACAATGCTTTGCCAGAAATACAAATGCGCGAAGTGTTTGGAATTGGTGTGAATGTGGGATTTTAAGTAAAAACACTAGCGCTTAACTACTTTAATTTGTTCTTAAAGTAGGCATTGATTTCTTCTTTGGTCATAAAATGCATCCCGTTTGCGGGAGCAGCTTTTAGGGTAAACCAATAAAAAGAAGTGTCTATCTCGATTGTTCTGTAAAAGTTAATGAACATTTGGTGCTCAGGATGGTTTTTAGGTAGGTCTTTTGCTGAAATATCGTCTCCAGCCCATGCGTGAACCCCAATTTTTGCGCCATCGGCAACAATCAAATTTTTACCCGAAACAAACAAATCTGCCCCCCAGATTCTACAATGGAATGGGGTAATAATTCGGAGTTTAGATTGTTTTCGAAAACCAACTTACAAGCTTTTAAATTCCAATAATCATCTACCGAACCGGGCACATCGAGTATGACCAAAGTTCTAATCTGAGGGTTCTTTGTTATGACTTTTTCTAAGTTATCATAAAATAGCTTCCCTAATGTTCCAGACACATAGGCAATGTCATCTTTTACCTCAATTTTGGGAAATGGCAACCCATATTCACGAATAAGATTGGCTTCTTCAGCAGTCCCTTTCTTGTCTGAAATTGTATTACAGGAAACAAAAAAGAACGCTAAAAGAAAAAAGACATAAGTAAGCTTCATACTGCAAAGTAATACATTTAATATTTCATCCCTTTTTGATTGAAATAACAGCCTCTTGAAGCCCTACGCTTCTTAATCCTCAGAGGATGACATCCAAAAATATCCAACAGGGTACAATGTATAGGTGGCAACATTCTCTTTAACAAAAGGGAGTTCTTTTAAAAGCTTGTCGGCTTCCTCTGCGTTTTGGGCATTCGTAAAAAATACAAGAGGGGGCTTTTTCTGATCTCTGTTACCCACATCCAAATAGGCGTTTTCTATTACCCCTTTGTTCCACAACTCCAATATTTTTTGGTTTTGTTGTTCTAAAAATTGTTCAAACTTCTTGTCAAACTTAATCGTCCAAACGGTGGCAAATGATTTTTTACCCTCTGTAACCATTTGAATAGATTTATCGTTGCGATTTAGCCATTTCATGCCAATGGGATACAGCTCATATTTGGTTATTCCAGCCTTAAACGCAGGAGTGTCTTCCAAAACAGCTCTTACCTCTTGCTCGTTTTTTCCTTTAATCACAAAGAAGGCATTGGGATACTTTTCATTTTCGTTGAGTTTTGACTCATTTTCGATGTAAGCATTTTCAATAACGCCCTTTCTCCACAAATCTATAATCGCGGGCACTTGCTTTTGAATAATTGGAAGTACGCCTTCGACAGTGTTGCCTTCTGCCCAATTCCATACTACCGCATAGGATTTAACAGGGGCAAACGCTTCTTTTGATTGGGGGGTGCTTGATTTTTTGGCTTGTTGTGAATTTTGGCAGCCGATGAATAGGGCTAAGGAAAGTAATATGAGGCCTTTTGTTTTCATGATATTGTTATTTTGGTTGGGTTAAACTATTCTTTTTAGGGTGTTTTCTCGAGCTAATATGTAATGTTTGATAACCCCAACAACATGGAGCATTAACAGTACTAACAGGATTGTTGCAAAGGTTTCGTGAGCTTCTAACGAGGCAATTTCACTATCTGAATGTATAAATGTCGTATTTCCATTTTTTAAAACTTCAACATATCCCCCTAGAAATAGGGTGGCAATCCCAGAGACAGAAATGCCAAACAACACAAAATAAAACGCATTGTGAATCCAGATGTAAAGCTTGTCATTGAGTACTGAGCCCGTCTTAATATGAGGGGGTCTTTCAGCTTTAAAAAATAAAACACTACGCACTATGGTAAGAACAAACACAATCGCGCCCAATAGTACATGAGTCCTGATAAAATTAATTTTTGCTGTTATGTCCATTTCGGACATATACTTCCCCATTGGGATTAGAATCAAAATAAGAATGGCAATTACCCAATGTATGGCAACCGTACCTTTTCCAAACTTCTTTGACAAATCATTTTTAGTAGGTTTTTTCATTTTTAGTTTGTTAAGTGTTAGGCAAGCATACTCCTTCCCAAAGAATAACTGGCAAAAATTCCTTGCAAAAAACTATTGCTAAAAGCTCCGAAAAATTTTGGCAATCAATAGGTTAATGTAAATTCACCGCACTAATTTGGAGCTTTGTTTACCGCTAAGGTAACAAAAAATTATTTATTCCTCTTCCACCACTATTTCGGGGTAGAGAAAGTGGTTGTAGGGAAAACGGGTAATGTGCAATTCCCGCACTTTTTGGTACACTCGGTTACGGAAATGTTCCATATTTGTTTTTTGTGCTGCCGAGATAAACACCGCATCGCCTTGGGTTTTTGCCATCCATGTTTCTTTCCACTCTTCCAAAGAAAAGTGGGCTTTGTCACGCTCTATCATCAAGTCGGTTTCATCAAAGGCTTCGGGGGTATAGGCATCTATTTTGTTAAACACCATCAGCGTGGGCTTGTCTTGCACTTTTAGTTCGTCAAGCAATTCATTCACGGAATCTATGTGCGCCTCAAACTGCGGATGGGCAATATCCACTACGTGCAACAGCAAATCGGCTTCATGTACTTCGTCTAGCGTACTTTTAAAACTTTCGACCAGCTGTGTGGGCAATTTGCGAATAAACCCTACCGTATCGGAAAGCAAAAAGGGCAAATTGCCCACCACCACTTTGCGCACCGTGGTGTCTAGGGTAGCAAAAAGTTTGTTTTCGGCAAATACATCGCTTTTGCTCAGCACGTTCATCAGCGTAGATTTACCCACGTTGGTATAGCCTACCAACGCCACTCGTACCAACGAACCGCGGTTGCCACGTTGGGTTGCCATTTGGCGGTCTATGGTGGTCAATTTCTTTTTGAGTAATGAAATTTTATCTCTGACAATACGGCGGTCGGTTTCAATTTCGGTTTCCCCGGGACCGCGCATCCCAATACCTCCCCGCTGACGCTCCAAGTGCGTCCACAGCCCTTTTAGCCGAGGCAACAAATACTGGTATTGCGCCAGCTCTACTTGAGTGCGGGCATAACTGGTTTTGGCACGCTGTGCAAAAATGTCTAAAATAAGACCTGTACGGTCTAAAATTTTACATTTTAAAAGCTGTTCGATGTTGCTCTGTTGAGCTGGGGTCAGTTCATCATCGAAAATTACGGCACCAACATCATTCGATTTAACAAACGCTAAGAGTTCTTCCATTTTCCCAGTTCCAATAAATGTTTTGGGATTTGGCCGATCCATTTTCTGAATAAATTGTTGCACAACCGTTCCCCCTGCCGTTTCGGTTAAAAAGGCGAGTTCGTTGAGGTATTCATTCAATTTTTCTTCGGTTTGATCAGCGGTCACCAGCCCCACCAGAACAGTTTTTTCTATTTCAACTGAAATTTTTTCAATCATGGGTTGGGGAAGGTTTCCAATTTTTAAGCGTGAGTTCTTGGCCGTCAAAAACAGCATAGGAAAAATAAGAAATCCAATCGCCTAAGTTCACATATGAAGATTGGTCATTAAGCGTAACGGTCATGGGTAGATGTCGGTGTCCGAAAACAAAAAAATCGAAATGATTTTCTTTAAGTTTTTCTTTGGCATATTGAATCAGCCATTCGTTTTCTTCTCCCAAAAATTTTTGATCTCTGTCGCCAGAAATTAACTTGTTTTGTTTCGAAAGTCTTTGCCCCAGTCGAACGCCAATATCGGGGTGAAGCCACCGAAACAACCAGTTGGTAAATGGGTTTGTAAAAACTTTTTTCATGCGTTTGTAACCAAAATCCCCTGGACCCAGCCCATCGCCGTGGCCAATAAGAAATGATTTTTCGTTGAAAGTGAATTTTTCGGGTTTTCGGAAAACTTGAATTTGAAGTTCTTTCTCGA
>CAYZFD010000031.1:11790-17656 GCA_964477735.1 uncultured Flavobacteriaceae bacterium | reverse complement strand
CTTGCTTAGCAAATCTACATTCGACAGTAAAAACTATCCCATTTGGTTTGATAATGCCTCTGTTGTTCGAGGTTTTTCTGAACTGACTTCTCTACTAAAAACAGGAACCATACAGCTCAACAATGATGGCACTTACGCATTGGATGGCTTTGGAACAGGTTTGGTGTTTATGCCATCAGGCTTGGGATACTTTTCAAACATTTCAGGAGCGATACCGAGCTATTCACCATTGATTTTTTCTGTCAATTTGTTTACCAAAAAAACAACCGATCACGACAATGATGGGGTGGCCTCTATCGATGAAGATTTAGATGGGGATGGCATACTCAGTAATGACGACACCGATGGGGATAAAAGCCCCAATTATATGGATCTTGATGATGATGGTGACGGCACACCTACCAAAGAAGAGTTGGACAAAAACAATGATGGCATTCCAGACGATACCGATGGGGATGGCATTCCAGACTATTTAGACCCTGACAACAAGTAAAAAGTAGTCAGGTTCCTTCTAAGCTTTTCTCGCCAATACTTTAATCGCTTTGCTCACAATGCCCTCGGCATCTAGGCCATACTTTTTCATTAATTGTTCAGGAGTTCCCGATTCTCCAAAAGTGTCATTTGTAGCCACAAATTCCTGAGGTGTGGGATGATGTAAGGCCAATTCTCGAGCAATACTTTCACCCAATCCCCCCAAATAATTGTGTTCTTCACAACTCACCAAACATCCTGTTTTGGCTACTGATTTTAGGATCATTGCTGTGTCTAAAGGTTTAATGGTGTGAATGTTGATAACCTCTGCCGAGATTCCTTGTTGTTCTAGGATTTCAGCAGCCAATAATGCTTCCCAAACCAAATGCCCTGTGGCAACAATTGTTACGTCTTGCCCTTCGTTAAGTAACAATCCTTTTCCAATTTCGAAAGGGAGATCACTGGTGAAATTGGCCACTTTTGGTCGGCCAAAACGCAAGTAAACAGGTCCTTGATGGTCGGCTATCGCGATAGTGGCTTGCTTGGTTTGATTGAAATCACAAGGATTGATCACGACCATGCCAGGGAGCATTTTCATCATTCCAATATCTTCAAGAATTTGGTGAGTAGCTCCGTCTTCCCCAAGGGTCAGCCCAGCGTGTGAAGCACAAATTTTAACATTTTTGTGTGAATATGCAATCGACTGTCTGATTTGGTCATAAACCCTTCCTGTTGAAAAATTGGCAAAAGTGCCTGTAAACGGAATGTAACCACCAAGGGTTAGTCCCGCCGCGATGCCCATCATGTTGGCTTCGGCGATTCCGATCTGAAAAAACCTATCGGGATTTTCTTTAATAAATGTTTCCATTTTGAGTGAACCTACAAGGTCGGCACACAAAGCCACAACTTTTGGGTTTTGACGCCCTAATTCTGCCAAACCAGCTCCAAATCCGGAGCGGGTATCATTTTTTCCGATGTCTGTATATTTGGTCATGTCTATTAGAATGTGCGATTAATAGTCGCCTAAGGTTTCTGGGTTTTGTGCCAAAGCGGCTTGTAATTGTTCGTCGTTGGGAGCTTTGCCATGCCAGGCGTGGGTGTGCATCATGTAATCTACTCCATTACCCATTTCGGTGTGTAGCAAAACACAAACGGGTTTGCCATTTCCAGTAAGGCTTTTGGCTTTCTTCATTCCTTTTGAAATGGCTTCTAAATCATTGCCTTTTTCAATGTGAATGACTTCCCAATCAAAAGCTTTAAACTTTGCTTCAATACTCCCCATTGGAAGTACATCATCAGTAGCGCCATCAATTTGTTTGCCGTTTAGATCAATCGTGGCAATGAGGTTGTCTATTTTTTTGGCAGAAGCGTACATGATGGCTTCCCAGTTTTGTCCTTCTTGAAGTTCGCCATCGCCGTGTAGGCTATAGATAAGCTTGGAATCCTTGTTGAGTTTTTTGGCTTGTGCAGCACCAAGGGCCACAGACATGCCTTGCCCAAGTGATCCAGAAGCTACCCTAACGCCAGGCAATCCTTCATGGGTGGTGGGGTGTCCTTGAAGCCTAGAATCAATTAGCCTAAAAGTGCTGAGTTCCGAAACGGGAAAGTAGCCTTTGTGTGCCAATGTGCTGTAAAAAACTGGAGAGATGTGACCGTTTGAAAGGAAAAACAAATCCTCATCAATACCGTCCATATCAAATTCAGGTTTTAAATCCATGATTTCATGATAGAGCACGGTTAGAAATTCGGTGCAACCCAGAGATCCTCCTGGATGACCTGAGTTAACTTTGTGAACCATTCTTAAAATATCTCTGCGGACTTGGTAAACGATAGCCTCAAGATTGCTAGTTGTTGGCATAATTAGGTTTTTCTGCTGCAAAAATAAGATAAGACTAAAGAAGATCAGGCACTATTTTTGAATTATTTGTCACCATTTTAGTCTTTTTCGTTAACAATTCATCAATCAACATAAATCGAGAGCGAGGAGATGGTTATCTTTGTGCTTGCTTATGAAATTCGAAATCAACGGTTTTGATCCAAAATCCAATGCACGTGCCACAACGTTGACCACCGATCATGGTCGAATTGAAACACCCATTTTCATGCCTGTGGGCACTGCTGCTACTGTTAAGGGTGTCCATCAACGGGAGTTGAAAGAAGACGTGAACCCCGATATTATTCTGGCCAATACCTATCATTTATATTTACGCCCCGGTACCGAAATCTTGACGCAAGCAGGAGGCCTTCACCGTTTTATGAACTGGGATAGAAACTTGCTCACCGACAGTGGTGGCTATCAAGTTTATTCACTTTCTGCAAACAGAAAAATAAAGGAAGAAGGGGTGAAGTTTAAGTCTCATATTGACGGTTCTTATCACATATTTACACCAGAAAATGTGATGGATATTCAGCGTATTATTGGTGCCGATATCATCATGGCTTTTGATGAATGTACCCCATATCCATGCGATTATCATTATGCCAAAAGATCTATGCACATGACCCATCGGTGGCTCGATCGCTGTTTAGAACAACTCAAAAAATCACCCCCTAAATATGGGCATAGCCAAGCTTTTTTCCCCATTGTTCAGGGAAGTGTTTACACGGATTTGCGACAACAGTCAGCCGAATACATAGCAAGTGTAGGCGCAGTGGGAAATGCCATTGGTGGGTTGTCGGTGGGAGAACCTGCAGATGAAATGTATGCCATGACAGAGACTGTTTGTTCAATCCTGCCCAAAGACAAACCCCGTTATTTAATGGGTGTTGGAACGCCAACAAATATTTTGGAGTCTATAGCAAGGGGTGTGGATATGTTTGATTGTGTGATGCCCACTCGAAATGCCCGCAACGGCATGCTTTTCACCACCCAAGGCACCATAAACATCAAAAACAAAAAATGGGAAAATGATTTTTCGGAAATAGACCCCGAAGGCATCTCCTATGTAGATCAAGAGTATAGCAAAGCCTATCTCCGTCACCTTTTCACGGTCAACGAAATGTTGGGTAAGCAAATTGCAACGCTCCACAACCTGAACTTTTATTTGTGGTTGGTGCGCGAAGCCAGAAAACATATCTTAGCAGGAGATTTCAGCGGTTGGAAATCTACAATGGTGTCAAGATTAGACCATCGCCTATGAAACTCAGTATCCTTGATCGCTATGTTGTTAAAAAGTATATCGGAACCTTTTTGGTAATGTTGTTGCTTTTTATTCCCATTGGCATCCTTGTCGATTTGTCTCAAAAAATCGACAACATCAAGGAAAACGACGCCCCCCTAAACGAAGTGCTCTGGTACTATTTCGATTTTGTTTGGTTTTTTGGAAACATGCTCTTTCCCATCTTTCTTTTTTTATCTGTCATTTGGTTTACTTCTAAAATGGCCAAAGACACCGAAGTGATTGCCATGCTTAGCTCAGGGATTGCATTCAATCGCTATCTCAGACCTTTTATGATTGCGGCGACTATTATTAGTGTTTTCGCCTTTATTGCAGGGATGTTTATAGTGCCCAAAACCAATAAGCGTTTCAATGAATTCCACTACCAATATTTGACCAGAACACAAAAAGATCGCACCACAAACAACCTCAACAAGCAAATTGACGAACAAGATTTTGTCTATGTGAGCAATTATAACCCCAACCGAAAAATGGCTCAAAATTTTTCCTACGAGCGTTTTCAAGAACAACAACTGAAGTTTAAAATTACGGCCCGAAACATTCGTTGGGTAGCCTCAGACAGCATCTATCGGCTTACAAACTATTTTAAGCGAACCATTGAAGATGATCAAGAAATTTTAGAGTCTAAACCACGACTCGACACACTTTTTTCTTTTTCGATAGAGGAACTTTCTCCCGTCACTTACATGTCTCAAACGCTTGATTTTTTTGAATTAAACGAATTCATCGAAAGTGAACGCAACAGTGGATCTCCACTCATCAACAACCATTTGTTGGTGAGACATAAACGCTGGAGTTTGCCACTTTCTGCCTTTGTTCTCACATTGATTGGAGTTTCTGTGGCCTCTTTTAAAAGAAGAGGGGGCATGGGCATCAATCTTGCCTTTGGTATCGTCATGGCTTTCACCTACATCTTTTTTGATAAGATTTTTGAGGTGTTGGTTGACAAATCTGGACTGTCCCCTGCAGTGGGTGCCTGGTTACCCTTTTTCTTTTTTGCCATTTTGGCTTTATTCCTGTTGCGCTATGCCAAACGATAGACTAACCCAAACCCTGCATCTACATTTTATCGTTATCATTTTTGGATTTACGGCCATTTTGGGTGCGCTCATTTCCATCGAAGCCTTGCCCTTGGTTTGGTATCGCATGGGTTTGGCCACGGTCTTTGTGGGTTTGTTTGCCCTTTCTTTTCGAAAATCATTAAAAGTAACCCTCAAGCAACTTCTCCTTTTTCTAGGAACAGGGATGCTCATTGCCTTGCATTGGATTACTTTTTTTCACGCCATTAAGGTATCTAGTGTATCGCTCACACTTTCTATTTTGTCTTGTGGTGCCCTGCTAACAGCTATTTTTGAGCCTTTGTTTTACAAAAGAAAATTCATCAAATACGAATTCTTATTCGGGGTTTTGGTCGTATTGGGGTTGTTCATTGTCTTGCAAACACAATGGGAATATCAAGAAGGTATTTTGTCGGCTTTTTGCTCCATAATATTGTCAGTGATTTTCACACTCATCAACGGCAAATTGGTTAAGGAACACTCGGCCACAAAACTTTCGTTCTATCAACTACTAGGAGGCACTATGCTGATCACTGTTTTTCTGCTCTTAGGCCAGCAATTCACCCCTCATTTCTTCCAATTGTCTCAAAATGATTGGATTTGGCTGCTCATCTTGGCCTTAGTTTGCACAGCCTATGCTTTCATTGTCTCGATTCGGGTGATGAAAATCATCAGCCCCTATTCAGTGATGCTAGCCATTAACATGGAGCCTGTTTATGGAATCTTTTTAGCCGCCTTAATTTTTGGCGAAAATAAAACCCTCTCTCCAGCGTTCTATATAGGAACAGCTCTTGTAGTGGTTTCGGTAGTGCTCAATGGAGTTTTTAAGTCTAAAGAAGACAAACGCCTATCGAATAAATCAACTCTATGATCATCAAACTTCCTATATTTGTAAAACCAAAGTAACCACAATTCTATGGAATATCTTGACTTCGAACTGCCCATCAAAGAATTAGAAGCGCAATTGCAAAACTGTGAAGTAATTGGGACTCAAAGCGATGTTGACGTCAGCGAAACTTGTCAAAAAATCAATGAGAAGCTCATTGAAACTAAAAAAGAAATTTACAAAAACCTGACCCCTTGGCAAAGAGTACAGCTCTCCAGACACCCCAATCGTCCCTACACTATGGATTACATAAAAGCTTTAGCAGGAGACAC
>CAYZFD010000031.1:0-11690 GCA_964477735.1 uncultured Flavobacteriaceae bacterium | reverse complement strand
TAGGAGATCAAACCTTTATGTTTATTGGGCAACAAAAAGGCTATAACATCAAAACCCGCCAATATCGAAATTTCGGCATGGCCAATCCCGAAGGCTATCGAAAAGCCCTAAGACTGATGAAGTCTGCCGAAAAGTTTGGCATTCCGGTTGTAACTCTAATCGATACCCCTGGTGCCTATCCAGGTTTGGAGGCCGAAGAACGTGGGCAAGGAGAAGCCATTGCCAGAAATATTTTCGAAATGGCCAAGCTCAAAACCCCAATTATTTCTATTGTAATTGGTGAAGGTGCTTCGGGCGGTGCCCTGGGCATTGGCGTTGGAGACCATGTTTTCATGCTCGAAAACACTTGGTATTCCGTCATTTCACCTGAATCTTGTTCCTCCATACTTTGGAGAAGTTGGGAATATAAAGAACAGGCTGCCAAAGCTTTAAAGCTTACGGCCACTGATATGAAAAAAATGGGATTGGTTGATGGCATTATTAAAGAACCGCTTGGAGGTGCCCATTTTGATAGGGACAAAACCTTTATGGCCGTTAAAAAAGCGATCCTAAAATCTTATGAAACCCTCCAACCCCTCGATGCTGCAACGCTCGTCGCCAACAGAATCAACAAGTTCTCGAACATGGGCGTGTTTGCTGAATAGTTTTCTGTGATTGTTAACAAAAAAATCTAGTTATCAACAATTTTCTGTTGGTTTTTTTAGGCAAAACGGCTTTCAAATCAGGCCCTTTGAAACCCTTTTTTATGTAATTTGGTGGCATGGAAAAAGCATCATCTTTATCGTCTTCCACTTCGAGAAGTGGCCAAATTATTTCTTTTGAGAAAGGTAAAATGCCCCCTCAGGCACTCGACCTAGAAGAAGTCGTGTTGGGCGCCATGATGATTGACAAAAAGGGTGTAGATACTGTTATTGATATTCTACAACCTGAAGCTTTTTATAAAGAAGCGCATCAGCATATCTATTCGGCCATAACCCATTTGTTTGAAAAAGCAGAACCCATAGATTTGATGACTGTTTCTGCCCAGTTGCGCAAGGATGCTAAACTTGACCAGGTTGGGGGAGATTTTTATTTGGTACAGCTTTCTCAGCGCGTGGCTTCCTCGGCACACATCGAGTTTCATGCCCGAATCATACTGCAAAAATTCATTCAGCGTAGCTTAATTAAGATCTCGGGAGAGATCATAGAAGACGCCTACGATGACACCCAAGATGTGTTTGAAATGCTCGACAAGGCCGAGTCTAAACTCTATGATGTAACCCAAGGAAATATCAAAAAATCAACCGAATCTGCTCAGAACTTGGTGATCCAAGCCAAAAAAAGAATAGAAGAAATTGCCAACAAAGAGGGGCTTAGCGGAGTGCCATCAGGGTTTACAGATTTAGACAAGCTCACCTCAGGATGGCAACCCAGTGATCTCATCATTGTAGCGGCACGGCCAGGGATGGGAAAAACGGCCCTAACCTTGTCTATGGCGCGAAACATTGCAGTGGCCAAAAACATTCCTGTCGCCTTCTTTTCACTCGAAATGTCCTCAGTGCAGCTCATCACCCGTTTGATCTCTTCAGAGACAGGACTGTCATCAGAAAAACTTCGTACAGGCCGACTTGAAAAACATGAATGGGAGCAGCTGAATGTGAAAGTCTCAGCACTCGAAAGTGCTCCGCTTTTTATTGATGACACACCCTCCTTATCTATTTTTGACCTTCGTGCCAAAGCACGCCGACTATCTTCTCAACATGGCATCAAGCTAATATTTGTAGATTATCTTCAGTTGATGACCGCCAGCACCAACAACAAAAATGGCAATCGTGAACAAGAAATCTCTACCATTTCTAGAAACTTAAAAGCCTTGGCTAAAGAACTTGATGTGCCTGTAATTGCCCTTTCTCAATTGTCAAGAGCGGTCGAAACACGTGGGGGAAGCAAAAGACCCTTGCTCTCCGACCTCAGAGAATCTGGTGCAATTGAGCAAGATGCCGACATCGTATCCTTTATATATCGACCAGAATATTATAAAATTGATGAGTGGGATGACGAAGAACGCACGCCTTCGCAAGGCCAGGCCGAATTTATTGTGGCCAAACACCGAAATGGAGGTTTAGAAAACATCCGATTGAAATTTGTTGGGCATTTAGGAAAGTTCGAAAATCTCGACACTTTTGACACCCCTTTCGAGTTTCCGTCAAAGATGAATGCAGGCGGTCAAGATCCTTCAAACATCAATTTGCCTCAGGGCAACCCCAGTGATGTTTTTGGTGACGACGACGATGACATGCCCTTTTAGCAAAAAAAAACCCGCTCGGAAAGAGCAGGTTTCTTCAATGACAAGCGATAGTTATCTATTTTATTTTATCCACAATAGCCTTAAAAGCTTCGGGATGATTCATGGCCAAATCTGCCAAAACCTTACGGTTTAGATCGATATTGGCGGCATTCACTTTACCCATAAACTCCGAATAAGACATGCCGTGTTGACGGGCGCCTGCATTGATTCTTGTGATCCAAAGGGCGCGAAAGCTTCGCTTTTTGTTGCGACGATCACGATAGGCATAGAGCATCGCTTTGTCAACAGCATTTTTGGCCACTGTCCAAACGTTTTTTCTACGTCCGAAATATCCTTTGGCCATTTTGAGCACCTTTTTGCGTCGGGCTCTAGACGCTACTGAATTAACTGATCTTGGCATAATGTTTCATTTTTTTGAAGCAGGCGGTTTTAAACACTTTTAGGCACTACTTCAGGGTTAAACTTAAACTTGAACCGTCAAGGAATTATTTTAAACGCAATTGTTCCTTGATGCTGTTGGTATCACTGTCGTGCACTAAAGTACCGTGAGTGAGTTTGAGCTTGCGCTTTTTAGATTTTTTTGTCAAAATATGACTCTTAAACGCATGCTTTCTTTTGATTTTTCCAGTTCCTGTCAGCTTAAATCGCTTCTTGGCACTAGATTTTGTTTTCATTTTAGGCATTGCTTCTTAGGTTTTTAATTTCTCGCTTGTTATTTTTTGGGCGCTATGAACATAATCATGCGCTTTCCTTCTAATTTTGGAAGTTGCTCTACCTTGCCATAGTCTTCGAGCTCCTGGGCTAGGCGTAACAACAAAATTTGTCCTTGCTCTTTAAAGATGATGGAGCGGCCTTTGAAAAACACAAAGGCTTTTAGCTTAGCACCTTCTTGCAAAAACTTAATGGCGTGTTTTTTCTTAAACTCGTAGTCGTGTTCGTCAGTCTGTGGGCCAAAACGGATTTCTTTAATGGTGACCTTGCTGGCTTTGGACTTGAGCACTTTTTCACGCTTTTTCTGTTCGTATAAGAATTTTTTATAATCCATGATTTTACAAACAGGCGGTTCGGCTTTGGGAGAAATCTCCACCAAATCAAGCTCGAGTTCTTGTGACAAAGCGATCGCCTTGGAAATGGGATAAACGCCCACTTCTACATTGTCTCCAACAAGGCGCACTTCTTGGGCCCGAATATTTTTGTTTATTCGGTGTTGATCTTCCTTAATGACTCGAGCAGGTCCCCTGCTTCTTTTTCTACGTATGGCTATAACTTCTTCTTTTTAATTAAACAGTTTGAACAGTTTTTTGAACTTCTTCTTTCAGAAATTGCAAACAAGAGGCCAAGTTCATGGCGCCTAGGTCTGCACCTCCGTGTTGTCGTACCGAAACCAAATCATCGGCAGCTTCTTGTTCTCCAACAATCAGCATGAAAGGTATTTTATTCAATTCGGCTTCCCGAATCTTTTTTCCTACCGTTTCACTTCGGTTATCGACAAGGGCGCGAATTTCGTTATTTTCTAAGAATTCTGAAACTTTTTTGGCGTATTTTTCATATTTGTCGCTCACGCAAAGAATGCTCACTTGTGTAGGGGTTAGCCAGAGGGGGAAGTTTCCGCCTGTGTGTTCGATTAAAATGGCTACAAATCTTTCCATACTTCCGAAGGGAGCACGATGAATCATGACGGGGCGGTGTAATTCGTTGTCGCTTCCTTTATAGGTGAGGTTAAAACGTTCGGGTAAATTATAATCTACTTGAATGGTGCCCAATTGCCAACTACGCCCCAGGGCATCTTTAACCATAAAATCTAGTTTAGGTCCGTAAAAGGCAGCCTCGCCGGTTTCGACCACATAATTCAGGCCTTTTTCTTTGGCGGCGCTTAGAATAGCCGCTTCGGCTTTTTTCCAGTTTTCATCCGATCCTATATATTTTTCGGGTTGATCGGGATCTCGAAGGGAAACTTGGGCTGTAAAATCTTCGAAACCCAACGAACCAAAAACATACAAGACCAGATCAATGACGTTCTTAAATTCTTCATCGAGTTGATCGGGCATACAGAAAATGTGGGCGTCGTCCTGGGTAAATCCTCGCACCCTGGTGAGGCCATGGAGTTCACCACTTTGCTCATAACGATATACGGTTCCAAATTCGGCATACCTTTTTGGGAGTTCACGATAGCTCCATGGCTTGCTGTTATACATTTCGCAGTGGTGCGGACAATTCATGGGTTTCAGCAAAAACTCCTCGCCTTCGGCGGGGGTGTGTATGGGTTGAAAGCTATCGGCACCATATTTTTCGTAGTGCCCCGAGGTGACATAGAGTTCTTTATGACCAATGTGGGGCGAAACTACCTGTTCATAACCTGCTTTCTTTTGGGCGGCTTTCAAAAAGTTTTCTAAGCGCTCTCTTAGTGCTGCTCCTTTGGGCAGCCAGAGTGGTAGCCCTTGTCCAACTTTTTGAGAAAAAGTAAATAGTTCTAATTCTTTACCCAATTTTCGATGGTCTCTTTTTTTGGCTTCTTCAATGAGGGCCAAATATTCAGTGAGTTCTTTTTGTTTGGGGAATGAAATGCCATATACGCGTGTGAGTTGAGGCTTATTTTCGTCGCCTCGCCAGTAGGCACCTGCCACATTGAGCAATTTTACTGCTTTGATAAATCCTGTGTGAGGCAAATGACCCCCACGGCAGAGATCTGTGAAGGAAGCATGATCACAAAAAGTAATTTGCCCATCTTCTAAGTTTTCGATCAACTCCGTTTTGTAGGGATTGGATTGTTTTTGATAGTAGGCTAGCGCCTCTTTTTTAGAAACAGCCCTTAGCTGAAAAGGAAATTTTTCACGTGCAATGTCCAACATTCTTTTTTCGATGGCTGGGAGCTCTTTGTCCGAAATCGCATGTGTGCCAAAATCAACATCATAGTAAAAACCATTGTCGATAGCTGGCCCAATGGTGAGTTTTACCCCTGGGTACAATTCTTCCAAAGCTTGTGCCAATACGTGTGCAGAGGAATGCCAAAAAGCTTTTTTTCCTTCTTTTTGGGTCCATGTAAACAGCACCAATTTTCCGTCTTCTGTGAGTGGAGTAGTCACTTCAACAGTTTGTCCGTTGTATTGGGCAGACAATACTTGTCGGGCTAATCCCTCGCTAATGGACTGTGCTACCGCTAGGGGTGTGGTTCCAGAAGCTACGGTTTTGATACTGCCGTCGGGCAAGGTAATTTGAATCATTAGCGTTTCCTTTATTGCTGCTGCAAATATAAGACAATGACACTACTGACAAGACCGATGAATTTGCGAATTCGAAATTTTCAAAAAAATCAATCAAAAATCCCTTTAATCAATTGTTGAATCCCTCTAAAACCAAGCAAAATGGCCAGTAGGCTAATGCCCAAACCAAGGCCCAGTACAAACAGAAACCAGGGGTGACCTTCGTTCTTAAATGCTTGATAGAGTAGTGTGGGTCCAACAAAAGCACATAGGAGTGTATAGGATAGGAACTTTATGCCTTTTTTGAGAGGTGTTTTATTCATTTTTTCCAGCTAAGATGGCCGCTCTAACGCTGCCGTGTTTTTGGAGCAAAACTTTTGCTTTTTCAGCTTCAATATTCAGGGCTTCCATGACCATGAGTTGAGCCCTGTTTTCAAGTTTGTGGTTGCTGAGTTGCATATCCACCATGCGATGTCCCTGCACATGCCCCAACTGAATCATGGTGGTCGTAGAGATCATGTTGAGGATCATTTTTTGTGCGGTGCCTGCTTTCATCCTAGAGCTTCCTGTGACCACTTCGGGTCCCACCACCACTTCAACTACAAAGTCGGCGACTGCAGCCAAAGGACTTCCCTCATTGCAGCAAATACACCCTGTTGGAATGCCCGCTGATTGGCATTTAGACAAGGCGCCCACCACATAGGGCGTAGTGCCCGATGCGGCCAATCCCACAACAAAGTCCTTTTCGCAAATGTGATGTGCTTTTAGGTCTTCCCAACCTTGATCGGCATTGTCTTCGGCAAACTCAACGGCCTTTCTAATGGCAGCATCCCCGCCGGCAATAAGCCCAATGACTTTGTCAGGTGCGACCCCAAAGGTGGGTGGGCATTCCGAGGCATCTACTACGCCCAAACGACCACTCGTACCAGCGCCCATATAAAAAAGTCGTCCACCACTTTTGAGTTGGCTCACAACTTTTTCTGTGAGTTTAGCGACGGCAGGAAGTACTTTTTGCACGGCCATGGCCACCGTTTGATCTTCACGATTGATGATGTTTAATAGCGCTGTTACACTTCGCTTTTCGAGGGCATCATAATTAGAGTCCGACTCAGTGATTTTGTGAAAACTCATACACAAATGTACACATTATTGTCCCACAAAGGTAATGGTGTCATAGCCCGAAATTCTGAAGTAACCATAGGGATGTTGTTCACTATCCGATTGGTTTATGATATTGCCGCGCAGGGCTGAACTGGGTGTCGAGAAGGGGCCTCCACTGTTTTGGCCACTTTGGCTTAGCAAAATACGCAAATAGCTAAAAAAGGCCTCGTCTATGCCCTCCATGCGAATTTCTGTAGGGGTTCCTTTAGGAAAGTCTTCATCATAGAAATAGGAAAAATTAAAGGGACTGCCATTATAGAAACGATCTTGGGAAGTGAAATATTCATCAAACCCAAAATCGATAAAATAAAAGTTTTCAGTCTCGGCCGGATCGGTAAAACTCAAAATCACTTCGGTTTCGTTTCCTGTAAAAAGCACCCCATCGCCTTGGCTCACACTGTCTATCTTAACCCCAGGCACAAATGCTGCTTCGCTTGTGTATTGCATGGCATTGGCTTCGACAAGAAGGGCGTAGCGCGTGGTAGGGGATAGCGGTAGATTGGCCTCATAAACCCCAGATGTTTCCTGTTGAGTTAAAACATATTTGGTGTTGTTGCTCATGTCCGTAATCGAAACGGTGGCCGCAGTGAATGGTGGAATGCTATCGTTGTAGTAGGGAACGGTTTGGCTAATTTTGACTGTGGCATGCCCGTCGTTGGGCGTGCTGATGTGGGAAGCGACTTGGGCGTCGATGACCAGTTTGGGTGTGGCTACAGGAAGTTCTAGCTCGATCACTTCTTCACAAGAGAAGAGAAAAATACCTAAGAACGTGATGAAAATACGAGGTTTCATAAGCTTAAAATTTGATGTTGTAGGTTACTGCCGGAACGATTCCAAATAAGGAAAATTGAACAGCTTCATTTTGCATAGTTTCTTTGTTCCGCCTAAAGGCAATTGAGGTGGCATTCCTCCGATTGTAAAGGTTATAGATTCCAAAAACCCACTCACGAGACCATTTCTTTTGTTTTTTTGGATGGTAGGTTGCTGAGATATCGAGTCTGTGGTAGTTGGGCAATCTGTCACCATTTCTCAAATTGTAGCTGGGCACACGAAGGTTCAAAAAGGCATATTGTCCATTGGGATAAGTGATGGGTTGACCGGTTTGAAAAACAGCATTAAAAGCCAATTGCCATTGTTTGCTCCATTGATAGCTTCCCGTGAGGCCAATGTCATGTGTTTTGTCGTGGGGCGTGGAATACCATTTTCCTTGGTTAATTCCGGGATCTCCAAGTCCTAGTCCAGTAGTTATTTGCTCTGATTTAGAATAGGTATAGGCCAATTGACCTTTGAAAGCACCTGTTGTTTTTTTGAGCAAAAACTCCAAGCCATAGGCACGGGCTTTCCCAGCAATGAGCACCCTTTCTATGGCTTTGTTGGCCACTAGATCGGCACCATCGATGTAGTCTAAACGGTTTTGGATGTCTTTATAAAAGGTCTCAACCTCAATGCTATACTCATTTTGATCTATAAAATATCCCACTGCCCATTGGTCGAGTTGTTGTGGTTTGAGATAGGGTCCGCTGGGGGCCCAAACGTCGAGTGGAGTGGGGGCATTGGTGTTGGAAATGAGGTGGAGGTATTGATAGAGTCGGTTATAGCTTAACTTCCACGCTTGTCGGTCGTCACCCAGGGCCAATGTAAACCTGGGTTCTAGGTTGAAATAGGTTTTAATTACTTCCGACGAACTGGTGTTTTGGAAGCGCCCTGTGGGCGTTGCAGACTGATAAATACCCAAGTTGGTATTGAAGCGCACGGCCTGATCGTTGTTGTAGGTTTGTAGGCCTGTTTGCCCGAAGCGTGCAAAGTGACTGAACCGAACTCCGGCGTTAAAAGAAAGCTGGTTGCTGAGGTCATAGTTAAAATCGAGATAAAGGGCACTTTCGAGGGCATATTTTTTATCTAATTGTTCGGGATTTATGCCCGAATCAGGTCGGTTGGGTGCAATATTCCCAGGATTGAAGCTGTAGTAGGTTGATTGTAGGCCAAATCCCATTTTTGCACCTTCTTTAAGGTAGTAATTAAAATCGTATTTCAGATTAAAATTCCGAATGCCGGAGTCCCAATTGAAGCCAACAAAATCGAGGGTGAGTCCGTAGTAATAGTCGCTATAAATCAAGGATAAATTTGAAAACAATTTATCGGACAAAAGTTGATTCCATCTTAAATTGAAAACGGCATTGCCATAGGTGTTCACAAATGACTGGTTGACATTGAACACATCCCTTCCGAAATAACCCGACAAATAGAGTTTGTTTTTATCGTTAAGTCGGTAGCTGATTTTGGTGTTTAGGTCATAGAAATAGGCACGGTTGGGATTGTCGGCCAGTGCCAAAAACAGATGCGCATAGGTGCCTCTTCCACCCACCAAAAACGATCCTTTTCCGTTGTTGATAGGACCTTCGAGCAGTAGTCTGCTGGCTACCAATCCAATACCGCCATTGCCACTAAATCGACTGCTGTTTCCTTCCTTTTGATAAATGTCTAACACAGAGGACAAGCGACCGCCATATTTGGCAGGGATCCCTCCCTTATATAAGGTGAGGTCTTTAATGGCATCGGGATTAAACACAGAGAAAAAGCCAAACAAATGAGAGGAATTGAACAGGGTGGCCTCGTCGAGCAAAATAAGGTTTTGGTCTGCAGCCCCTCCACGAACATTAAAGCCTCCAGTGCCTTCTCCAGCATTGGTGACACCTGGCAATAATTGCAAGGCTTTAAGCAGGTCTGCTTCACCAAAAACCACCGGCGTTTGGCGGATATTGTTGGCGCTCAATCGATTCACGCTCATCTGCGGTCTTTTGATGCTTATTTGTTCGTTGGTTTCTGTGACCACCACCTCTTCAAGAGCCTCTTGAGCGGGTTTCAGTTCGAGGTTAATCGTGTTTGATTCGCCAAAATACCTATTGATTTCTTGGGTTTCGTAGCCCAAATAGCCCACCAAAAGCGTATGGGTGCCTTCGGGAATGCTGATGGAATAAAAACCATAATTATTGGTAACAACGCCTTTGTTGAGCTCCTTAAAAACGAGGGTAACCCCAATCAGACTTTCTTTGGTTTCGGCATCTTTGACTGTGCCATTGATGGTCAGGTTTTGTTGCCCAATCGCTATAGTGCTGAGCAACAACCATAGCAGGATAGACCCATAACGGTTCATAGCTTTTTTTTACAAAGGTAAAAAAAAAGGAGCCCGCTGAGGCTCCTTAACAATATTGATGGCCAATTTTAGGCGGCTAATGTAGCGTCGAGTTGTGTCTTAAGTGCTTTCAAAAATTCTTGAGTGGTGAGGTAATGTGTTTTGTTCATTTGATCACCGTGAATAAGCAAAGCCAAGTCTTTGGTCATCATTCCAGCCTCTACGGTGTCGATACACACTTGTTCAAGGGTTTGACAAAAATCAATCAAAGCTTGGTTGTTGTCGAGTTTTCCTCGGTGCATCAGGCCTCTAGTCCATGCAAAAATAGAAGCAATGGGATTGGTGGAAGTTTCTTTTCCTTGCTGGTGCTGCCGGTAGTGACGGGTCACGGTGCCATGGGCAGCTTCTGCCTCGACGGTTTGACCGTCGGGAGTTACCAGCACTGAAGTCATGAGCCCTAACGAACCAAATCCTTGTGCAACCGTATCGGACTGTACGTCACCGTCATAGTTTTTACAGGCCCAAACAAAACCACCGTTCCATTTCATAGCAGCAGCCACCATGTCATCGATGAGGCGATGTTCGTAGGTGATGCCAGCGGCTTCGAATTTCGACTTAAACTCATTGTCAAAAACCTCCTGAAAAATGTCTTTAAAGCGACCGTCATAGGCTTTGAGAATGGTGTTTTTGGTGGACATATAAAGGGGCCAACCTTTGGTGAGTGCTTGGTTCATGCAAGAGCGTGCAAAACCATAAATTGAAGAGTCGATGTTATACATGCTCATGGCCACCCCATTCTCCTTGAATTGATAAACTTCCCAGGTTTGCGCCTCACTGCCGTCGTCGGGAGTAAAGGTCATGGTGAGTTTCCCTTTTCCTTTGGTAACGATGTCTGTAGCTTTATATTGATCCCCAAACGCATGACGCCCAATACAAATGGGTTTGGTCCAGCCTTGCACATAGCGCGGCACATTTTTCATGATGATGGGCTCCCGAAAAACGGTGCCCCCAACAATATTGCGGATGGTGCCATTGGGCGAGCGCCACATTTTTTGAAGATTAAATTCTTTAACTCGATCCTCATCTGGCGTGATCGTAGCACATTTGATGCCTACCTGATACTTTTTAATGGCTTCGGCAGCGTCTATCGTGATTTGATCTTGGGTTTCATCGCGAGAAGTTACCGACAAATCATAATATTTAATGTCTAAATCGAGGTAGGGAAGGATCAATTGGTCTTTAATAAACTTCCAAATGATGCGGGTCATTTCGTCTCCATCGAGCTCTACAACCGGATGGGCTACGGGTATTTTTGGCATGTGTTTTTTTTAATTCGCGGCAAATATACTACTGCAGTGGCAAATGGTCAAATCTAATTTGAGAATTACGAATTAAAGAATTATGAATTAAAGAATTACGAATGAAAGAATTATGAGTTACGAATTAGAGAATTCCCCCATTCGTAATTGAATCATTCGTAATTAACCCATTCGTAATTAACCGATTCGTAATTGAATCATTCGTAATTAAACAATTCGTAATTAATAAATCCCGAGCTGATCTTAGTGCTGACGGTCTTTAATACGGGCTTTCTTACCAGTTAGATCGCGGAAATAATAGATGCGAGAGCGACGAACTTTTCCGCGCTTGTTGACCTCTATCTTTTGTAGGGTTGGCAAATTAAAAGGAAAAATACGCTCTACACCCACAGTCCCCGACATCTTGCGGATGGTGAAGGATTTTGAAGCACCTGTTCCTTTAATCTGAATTACAACACCTTTGAAAAACTGCGTACGCACTTTTTCGCCTTCGCGGATTTCATAATAAACAGTGAGGGTATCTCCAGAAGTGAAATCTGGAAATTCTTTCTTTTCGACAAAGTTGTCTTGAACAAATTTTACTAAGGGTT
>CAYZFD010000030.1:0-18417 GCA_964477735.1 uncultured Flavobacteriaceae bacterium | reverse complement strand
TATATAAAAATAAAAAACCCGTAAAACCTTATAGTAAAGGATATTACGGGAATTTAAAGTGGTACCTCCAGGAATCGAACCAGGGACACAAGGATTTTCAGTCCTTTGCTCTACCAACTGAGCTAAGGTACCCTGCAAAAATGCAGTGGCAAATATAGCACCCTTTAAGTGATTGCGCAATACTTCATTCGAAAAATCTTCGTTACTTTTACACTTTCAAAACAAGCAAATGAATTTGGTGGTTGATGTCGGGAATACGTGGGCCAAAGTAGGGCTATTTAAGAATGGCCAATTGATGTCCAAAAACCAATTTCTTAGCAAAGAAATCAACGCACTCGATTTACAAGCTTTCATTCAAGACCAAATTGTTGAACAAGCCCTTTTCTGCAGCGTTGTTAAAACATTAACACCTCAAAACTTATTCCCCAATGCACCTTTTCCAGTGCTCACGTTGGAGCATATTTCAAAATTAAATTTTGAAAATCTCTACCAAACCCCTCAAAGCTTAGGGTCAGACAGAATTGCTTTGATTGCCGGTGCTGTGGCTCTTTTTCCCGCTAAAGAAGTTTTGGTGGTCAGCGCAGGAACTTGTTTGACCTATGACTTCAAAAACGATCAAGATCAGTATTTGGGAGGGCGTATTGCACCTGGCTTACAGATGCGCTATCGCGCGCTTCATGAGCAAACCGACAAGTTGCCTCAATTAAGTGTTGAAGCTTACGACTTACTTTCTGGAGATACTACAGAAACAGCCATACATGCTGGGGTTTTTGGTGGGATGGTAAACGAAATCGAATCGGTGATTGATAAATTTGTTGAAAATCACCCAACTTTAACAGTAATTTTAACAGGTGGAGACACTAATTTGTTGGTCAATAGCGTAAAAAAACGCATATTTGCCCATTCCATTTTATTGATGACAGGCTTAAATGCTTTGTTGGAAATAAACAATAAAAAACATGTATAAAAACATTGCCCTTCTTTTAGGACTTATGCTCGGATTTTTTGGTTTTTCGCAAAAATCGAGCCTTTCTCCCTATTCGTTTTATGGTATTGGTCAAAGTATTTTTAGCGGCACAGCCGAAGACCGTTCCATGGGCGGTATTGCAGCTTACTCTGACAGTATTCATGCCAATCTTCAAAATCCTGCTGGTTTGTCCGAACTCAAGTTGGTGAATTACGCCTTTGGAGTCGATTACAAAAAAACCACCCTAAAATCTGATGTTTCCAACAGTAAAAACACCCTGGCAAACCTAAATTACTTGTCTGTGGTTATTCCCACAAAACCCTTCGTGTTTGGTTTCGGAATCATGCCAAGAACAGCAGTTGGCTATCGCCTGAAATCTACAAATGAAACCACCACCCCAGCTTGGAACACACTGCTCGAAGGTGAGGGAGGCGTTACCCAGGTTTATGTAAGTTTTGCTAAAAAAATTGGAAATTTTGGACTTGGATTTACTTTGAATCACAATTTTGGAAGCATTGACCACACCAACACTCGATATGCCGATGACGTTCAGCTGGTGACACAGCTCGAAAACCAATCTATCTTGAGTGGGTTGAGTTTTAAATGGGGTGCCACTTATAAAAATACCATTAAGGATAGGCTTCAGTTGCGACTCAACTATTTTATAGAGCCTTCACACAATTTAAAATCCAATAACACTAGATTTTTATCAACCCAAAGTAAAAATGGATCTGCCGTAGGCGATCGCGAAGAAATAGATTTAGAATCTATGGGTTTAAAAGAAACCGAATACCAGCTGCCATTGCGCCAATCTTTTGGAATCGGTATAGGTGAGGATCTCAAATGGTTTGTTGGTGCCCAATTCAATATGGCGGGAGTTGGTTCTTACAATAGCCAATTTTACAAACTTCAAAACACAAGTTTCGACAAGGCAAAAGGATGGGCAGTCGGGGGGTTCTACATTCCGAACTACAATTCATTTACTAACTATTTTAGCCGCATCGTGTATCGTGTTGGGCTCAGGAACCAAGACACAGGTCTTCGTGTTATGGACCAAGCTATAAACGACTTTGGCATAACTTTTGGCGTAGGATTACCGCTAGGCGGCTTTTCAAATGCTAATATCGGAGTCGAATTTGGTAAAAGAGGTACGGTAGCCGCTGGGTTAGTTCAAGAAAATTACATCAATTTTCGTTTAGGACTTTCACTAAACGACCGCTGGTTTTTGAAAAGACAATATGATTAAATAATTTATAATGATGAATATGCGAAATATTTTACAAACCTTTTTAAGTATTACTTTATTGAGTAGCAGTAGTTTATTCGCTCAAAATGACCCTGAGTGCCCTGCTAATCTTTCAATTTTTGCCGAATTTGCTAAAGTCAAAAATTACAATTCGGCCTACGAACCTTGGATGAAAGTCCGACAAAATTGTCCAGCTCTCAATGTGGCAACCTTTCAGTATGGAGAAAAAATACTAGAAAGCAAAATTGCCAATGCATCGGCTTCCGAAAAACAAGCCTATGTGAATGATCTTATGAAGCTTTATGACGAATGGTTGACGCATTTCCCATCTAGAAAAGGCGTTCGCCAAGAAGGTAAAATCCTTGCCGATAAGGCGCAAGCCATGATTGATCATAATGTGGGTACCCAAAAAGAAGTTTATGAAGTATTCGACAAGGCATTCACCACCAATATTGAAAGCTTCACCAATCCCAAAGGCTTATACAACTATTTTAAAACACTTTATGATCGCTACAAAGCATCTGACCCTGAAGTATCTATTGAGATGTTGTTTAACAAATATGAAGAAGTTTCAGAAAAGTTCGAATTAGAAAACACCAACTTGGCTCGAAAACTTGACGTTATTCTAAAGAAAGAAGAAGCAGGCACAGCAATGAGCTCTCGCGATGAAAGAAACAAGAAAGTGTATGAGATTAATTCTGTTGCAAACAGCACTTTTGCCAACAATCTCGATGCCATTATTGCACAGGAATCTTCATGCGAAAATTTAATTCCCTTATATAGAAAAAACTTCGACCAAAACAGTTCTAACGAAGAATGGCTTAACCGTGCAGCGAGCCGAATGGATGCCAAAGATTGTACAGACGATCCTTTATTTGTTGAATTGGTTCAGGCGCTACATGGCCTTAAACCTTCGGCAAATTCAGCTTATTATTTAGGACTTTTAAATGATAAAAAGGGAAATAGCTCTGAAGCATTAAGATATTATGAAGAGTCTGTAACTCTAGAAACCGACCCCTATAAAAAGGCCAAAACTTTGTATAAAATCGCTGTAAAATTTAAAAATAGAGGTTCGAAAAGCACTGCCAGAAGCTATGCAAACAAGGCCCTGAGTTACCAACCCTCCTTGGGTGCTGCCTATTTACTCATTTCCAATTTGTATGCTTCAAGTGCAAATGATTGTGGCAACAGTCAATTCGAAAAGCGTGCCGTATATTGGCTAGCCGCCCAAATGGCGCGTAAGGCGGCCTCTGTTGATGCATCCCTCAAAAAAACAGCCCTTTCTACTGCGGCTAGCTATGAAGGGCGTGCACCTAGCAAAACAGATATCTTTACCGAAGGAATGTCAGGAAAAACCATACAGTTCAATTGCTGGATTGGTTCTAGTGTGAATGTGCCTGCACTTTAGGGATTCCATGCGATCAATTCAAACTTTTTTTAAAACCACAGTTGTGCTGCTCACCGCTGTGGTTTTTTCATGCAGTAGCCCATACGAAGAAGTCCAAAAAATTAATGACTTCACACGTCTTCCGGTGGGCATAGGCGAAAATATCAGAGTTGTTTATACCGACTCTGGCTATACCAAAGCCATTCTCACAGCCCCAATCAATAAAGATTTCACCAATCAGAAATATCCATATTCTGAATTCCCCGAAGGTTTGAAAGTGGTGTTTTTTGACAAAAATCAAAATGCTACCAATGTGGTGGCAGATTATGGAATTCTCTATAATCGAACCAAAATCATTGACCTTCAAGGGCATGTGGTCATTCAAACACACGATTCAGCCAGATTGGAAACCTCACAACTCTACTGGGATCCTAATTTAGAATGGTTATTTACTGAAAAAAACTTTACCTTTACAAACAAGGACTATGATATTCAAGCCCGCAGATTAGATGCAAGCCGGTCGTTTGACATTTTTCAAACTGGAGAATTGAGTGGTACCGTTGCTGTCGAAGAGACAGAATAACCTAAAGCGTTTCTCATGAAGTTTCACCGTATTGCCGAAATTGTTTATCTGCTAGCCGCAGCTTTCTTCGCCTTTCAGGCTTTTCAGCTATGGGCCACAGACCGCAACCGTGCCTATCTCTATTTGTTTTTTGTGGTGGTGTCTTTAGGAATGTCTTTTTTTAGACGTTATTTTAGAAAGAAAATGGAGCGAAACAAACGTAATTTCTAATGCAAGAAGCGCTCCTTGTCATTGTTTTATGCCTATTGTTTTCAGCGTTCTTTTCAGGAATGGAGATTGCATTCGTTTCCTCAAACAAAATTTATTTAGAACTCGAAAAAAAGAAGCATGGCCCTGTGGCTTTTCTGATGCGCCAGACGGTTAAAAACCCCGCTAAATTTATTGCCACCATGCTCATAGGAAATAATGTCGCTTTGGTTGTCTATGGTATTTTTATGGGTGATCTCATTGTCGATTTAATCTATCCTGCACTCTCAGCCACAACCCAATTGCCTTTGAATGTATTGCTCATACAAACGCTCATCTCTACGTTTATCATTTTAATGACTGCAGAATTTTTACCAAAAGTTTTTTTTCAACTTTATGCCAATCAGCTTTTCAAACTTTTTTTAATTCCTGCCTACATCTTTTTTTTGTTTTTCTCTCCCGTTACAACTTTTGTCATGTGGTTGTCCGACAGTTTGTTTCATCCCAATAGTAAGCAAGAGAGAGGGGATATTCAGGTTGCTTTTTCGAAAATTGAAATCGGTAACTTTATTTCTGAGCAAATGGAAGGGATCGATACCGATGAAGAAGTGGACAGTGAAATACAACTCTTTCAGAATGCCTTGGAATTTTCAAATGTAAAAGCCAGAGATGTCATGGTCCCCAGAACTGAAATTACTGCAGTGAGCCACAAAGAAACACCTGATCAGTTGCGCGATCTTTTTGTGAAATCGGGCTATTCTAAAATCTTGGTTTACAAAGAAAATTTAGACAACATTGTTGGCTACATACACTCATTTGATTTATTTAAAAACCCCGAAAATATACGCTCTATCATTCTTCCAATTGAACATATTCCCGAGTCTATGTATGTGAAAGACTTGTTTGATAAGCTCACCAAAAAACACAAAAGCATGGCCGTAGTCCTCGATGAATATGGCGGAACGGCGGGGCTCATCACTATGGAAGACATCGTGGAAGAACTTTTTGGTGAAATTGAAGATGAACACGACTCCCAAGCGTTAATAGAAGAAGTCCTTGAACCTGGAAAATGGCTATTCTCTGCACGCTTAGCCGTTGATGATTTAAATGAAAAATATGACCTAAACCTCCCCGAATCATCCCACTATGAAACCCTTGGAGGCCTGATTGTTTATTATGCCGAGGAAATTCCAAGCCAAGGTGAAAAAGTGCAAATTCCACCCTATAAATTCACCATGAGATCGGTCTCGAATACCAAAATTGACTTGGTGGAACTAAACTTTGTGGAACCCTCCTAAACAAAGTCGTCTGCTTCCTTTTTATTTTGCGCACTAAGTCGTATTTTCGTCCACTATTTTAAAATATAGACTATGGCTATTTTAGGCAAGATTAGACAGCGTTCCTTTTTCCTTATTATCGTAATAGGGATGGCTTTATTTGCTTTTGTGATTTCTGGTGTATTCGACAATAGCGGAAACGGTTTCGGTTCTCAAGAACCATTGGCCGTTGTCAACGATGAAGAAATTGATATTGCAGAGTTCAGACAAAGAGTAGATGGAATGGAACGTGCCTACAACTACACCACTTCCCAGGCACTAAATGCCGCTTGGACCCAACAGCTTAGAGCTACACTGCTTTCCCAACAATTCGACCAATTGGGTATTGAAGGTGGCAAAAGTCATTTAGAAAATTATTTGGCCCAATCCCCAGGTTTCAATTCAGACCCTCGCTTTCAAAATGAAGCAGGAATTTTTGATCCGGTTAAGTTTGTGGCTTTTATCGCCGATCTTAAGAAAACAAATCCTGTGGCCTATGACCAATGGACCATGCAAGAAGCTGGTATTCAAGAGGCCTCTAACGAAAATCAATACAACAACCTCATCAAGTCAGGCATCAACAGCACTCAGATCGAGGGTAAAAATTTACATGCTGCAGACAACTCAAACGTCTCTGTTCAATATGTTCAAATTCCTTTTTCATCGATTGCAGATAGCTTAGTGCCCGTAAAAAAATCAGAAATAACAGCCTATGTTGAGGATAACAAAGACCGTTTCGAAGTAAAACCAAGTCGCGATATTTTGTTTGTTCAGTTTGATGAAAAGCCTACCCTAGACGATGAAAATGCTATCAAAAATCAATTACAAACTTTAATTGAAGACACTGAAGCCTATAACGACGTTTCAAAACAAGTTGAAAAAAATCTAGGCTTGCGAAACACCCAAAACATAGCCAGTTTTGTTAACCAGCATTCAGACATTAAATTTGATTCTACCTATGTGCCCAAAGGGAATTTGCCATCAGGTTTTGCCGAAACCTTATTCAACTTGGAAAAAGATGAGGTTTTTGGGCCCTATAAAGACAACGGTTACTTTAAAATCACCCGTGCTGTTGATAAGAAAGTGGGGGGATCACGTCAGGCCAGTCATATTTTGGTGGCCTATGCAGGTGCAACCAACGCTGCCGAAGAAATCACTCGTACCAAAGATGAAGCTCAAAAAGAAGCGCAACAACTGCTTCGAAAAGCCAAAGCAGATCCGAATAATTTTGCAGAGCTGGCCAGAGAAAATTCCGACGGTCCTTCAAAAACCAATGGCGGAGATCTTGGATTTTTTCAAGAAGGCGCTATGGTGAAGCCTTTTTCTGATTATGTGTTCAACAACCCAAAAGGTAGCATAGGCTTGGTGGAAACAGATTTTGGTTTTCATGTCATCGAAATCAAAGAAGTTCGTGATGTGGTCCTATTAGCATCTGTTGCCCTTCAAAACATTCCATCAGATAAAACCAGTAATGACGTGTTTAATGAAGCCACAAAGTTTGAAATGGCTGCTCAATCAGCTTCAGATTTTAGTGCGCTTGCCAGCGAAAACGAACGCAATGTAAGACCTGTTAAAAACATTCAGGTTTTGGATGATAACCTTCCAGGGCTATCCAATCAAAGAAGAATGGTTCAGTGGTTATTCGATGAAGAAACACAAGTGGGAGATTTAAAAAGATTTGACCTTGCAGGCGGGGGTTATGTGGTGGCGCAATTAACCAAGAAAACAGAGGAAGGGTTGCAAACTGCTGATGAGGCTACTGCGGTGGTATTGCCCATTTTGCGAAACCAAAAGAAAGCAGAGATGCTGAAAGAAAAATATAAAAATGCTGGCGATGATTTAACAGTTGTTGCTCAAGAAGCCAACGTGACTGTGAATGCTGCCACTGCATTAAATCGAAAAGCAGCAACGCTTTCAGGAGTGGGTAGAGAAGCTTTGGTTGTTGGAACAGCCTTTAAACTCAACAAAGATGAAGTTTCTGATTGGATTGTGGGCAATACTGGATTGTTTAAGGTAAAAGTTACCGATCGCATTGAAGCGCCAACCCTAGAAAACTATGCTGCTATAGCCAAACAATTGGCCCAACAGCAAAGAAGTGCCAGCACATTGGCCATAACAAAAGCACTTGAAGAACAATCTTCAATTCAAGACAACAGAGCATTGTTTTATTAGAATTTAACATTTCTTGTGAAAAGTTTAGGGGAGCATTAGCTCCCCTTTTTGTTTATATAAGTTTTGTCTTACAAAGAAGTAAGAAAAGCATTAACCACTCAGAATTCCAATTAAGCGATATTAATTATCAATTTCAAGAAGGATAAGCAATAATATCATTACCCAAAAACATCTAGAAGAGCAATTGCGCTGATTTGTAGAAATTAACAGTGCTAATGCGTTAGTATAGTTAACCTTTTTTGCTACCACACCAAAAACCTACACAGCCATGCAAATGACTACCACCTATGAAGACGGAAGCGTTTTCGATGAAAGAATGAAGCAAAATAAATTTTTGTTTTTGAAATCAAGGAATACACTACTAGGTAAAAACAAAGAAGAGATTCTACACATTTTAGGCGAAGCCTTCAACGATTGGAGAAGTAATGTTTGGATGTATAGAGTGTCACATTCCAAAAATCTTTTCGGAAATAACTACGCTTATATCTTCTTCAACAATGAAGGTTTTGTTAAGGAGGTTAGCTTAAGGAATAGGTTGTTGAGAATTTAAAAAGTCCCACCGAGGCAGGACTTAAGATGTTTTATCTACGGCATATAGCCTTATTGTGATAAGATGGTCAAATATATAAAAGAAAAATGAAATGAGCAGCTTAACCCTTGGTTTAAAGCTTTATCCCGATCACATTGGTTGGGCCATAACAGAAGATGAATCGCAAATAAAAGCGATGGGCGTGCGCGTTTTTGAGCCTGGAGTGCTCATGATTGGCAAAGGAAACAGGGAAAAATCCAAAACAGCCTTTCGGTCGGCCAATAGAGCCATCAGAAAAAAATATTTTAGACAAAAGTTACGCCAGCAGCATCTTCTAAGTTGTTTAATAGAACACAAGATGACCCCCTTAAATCCTTGTGATTTGGCGGCTTGGAAGCATTTGGGAAAATTTCCTGAAAAAGCCAACGAGTGGTTTGCCATGAACCCCTACGAATTGCGGAAAAAAGCAATTGAAGAACCTCTTAGCTTGCATGAGTTGGGTCGGGTTTTCTACCATATGGCAAAGCGAAGAGGTATAGTGTTCACAGATGATATGGATAGGGTAGAGGTTTCTCATTTAAAAAATGGCCTACCTAAAGAAAATCGTAGGGGCGTGATGGAAACAGATGTTTATGTCAAAAAGGAAACCTTGGGCAGCTATCTCTATAGTTTGTTTCCCGCGCAAGAAACAAGCTACAAGCATTCTAATGAACGCATTCGAAATCGATATACCGATAGGCAATATTATATAGACGAATTTGATGCCATTTTTGCCTATCAGGCCCTCCATTATCCACACCTACTTACCCCTGAATTAAAAGAAGAATTGGGAAGAAGAAAAGCAGACGGAGATACTAGAGATGGCATTTTATTTTTTCAGAGGCCTTTGCGTGCCCATCAAAAGCTTAGGCGTCGTTGCCCATACAACACAGACAAGAAAGTTGCGCCAGCCAGTTGCCTAGATTACGAAAAGCTAAAGATCTATAGGTTTGTAAATACCATACTTTTAGATGGAAATCCACTGAGTAGTCGTTCTCGATTGCTTGTTGTAGGGGAGTGTCAAAAATATAAATCTTTCACTTTTAGGAGAATTGTGAGGCTGTTGTCTAAGCATGGCATTGAGGGTAAATTCAATTACGATGAAAGCAAAAAGTTTAGTTTAACATCAACCCTCCCTGTTTTTTTAAAAAAAACATGTTTTGGCGTTGAATGGAGCCAACTTTCCGATAAAGAAAAAGAAGATCGCTGGCATGCCATTTACTTTTATGATTCAAAAAAGCAACTTGCAGAACTTGCTCAGGAAAAATGGAAACTTAACGCACTGCAAGCCCGCCATGTGGCCGGCATTAAGTTAGACATGTCATATGCAGAAATGAGCCGCAAGGCCATCAGAAACATACTTCCGTTTTTAGAAATTGGTTTGCCGTTCGATTTGGCTGTTGTTATGGGTGGGGTAAAAAACGCTTTGGGTGCTCAGTGGAATTCCATACACCTTAGAGATCAGAAAGCCCTCATTGATGAGCTAGTATCTCTCAATCATAAGAACTCGAGAGTCTCATTTTTGAAAAAAGTGCAAAGTCACCTAAAAGCTGAATTTGCTTTCACCGATAAAATGCTCACCAAACTTTATGGCCTTTGCTCTAAGTTAATAGATGGGGATGTGAAGCTTACCATTCCCAATGATCGTTGCATGCAAAACGAAATAATGCGCCTAAGAAAGCCTGTTGTGATTGCTGTAGCATTTGAACTTCGAAGACTAGTAAACCAAATCATTAAAACCTATGGCGCCATACAAAGCTGTCGGTTGGTTTTGGCTCCAGAACTCAAAGCCTCCTCGTTGAGGCGTAAGCAAATACAAGAGGAAAGAAATGCTAGGTTGAAACGCTCACAACATAGCAGCAACATAGTCACTGAACTTAATCATAACCACACCCATTTAAATGTTACCAAATATCAACTTTGGGAAGAGTGTCGAGGTGTTTGTCCCTACACGGGAAGATCGATATCGTTAGAAAAACTTTTTACTCAAGAGGTTTCGGTGGTCTACATTTTGCCATGGCACAGGTTTTTGAACGACTCTTCTACAAACAAAACCTTGTGCATGTCGGATTTCAAAAAACACATCCTTGGCAAAACACCCTATGAATACTTTTCAACTCTTGGAAATGAAGTTTGGGACAAAGTGGTGGTGAGGGTTCGCAATATCTACTCCAATTACACGCATTTCCCTAACACAAGAAATAAATTGCTTTTGTTCACAAAAACTAACGTGCCAAAAAATGGCATCCAGCAAGAATTTGCTGATGATCATCGTTTTAGTGTCGAAATGAAATGCATGCTAGGGCATGTTTGCCCCGATGTTTTTGTTGGTCGTGGTCACACCCTTCATGTGCTTCGTTCTCATTGGGGGATAGAAAACCTAACAGAGCCTATTTTTCCCCAAAACGACTATCAATTCGCTGCTGTTGGAGCGCTGATAGTGGCCTGTAATGAAGCAAAATATTTAACGGCTTTAAGTGAAATGAATCGATATGAAGACAACCTTAGTCGAGCAAAAGTTCAAGTGCCATGGCCAAGCTTTAGAGAAGATGCTAAAAACGCAATCGAAAGATTAATCGTTTCAAAGAGAAGTGACCGAAAAATAATTGTAAAATCAAACCCAAAAACTCAAAAAAATGGAAAGACTTTTCGGAATTTAGGTGTGGCTGCAAGAGGCTCACTCCACAAAGACACACTATTTGGAAAAATTAACCAAACAGAAAACCAACAATATGTAGTTAGAAGACCTTTGACCATGTTGAAGACCCTAAGGCAAATCCAGAAAGTAGTCGATAGTAATGTTCGGAATCTCTTGCTAAAACACATCGAAAATATTGGGGGCTTTGTCAACAAAGGAGAAGTTCCCAAAGGTGCTTTTTTTCAGTTCAATGACAAAGGATTTCCTGTGCCACGCGTTTTTTTGCCTAACCGAAATGGAGATCCTGTGCCTATCAAGAAAGTTAGGACGAAAGAGGTTTTGAACAATGCTGTTGCACTAAACCAAGACGAAAATAAATTTGTGAACCCACGCAACAACCACCATGTTATGATTTATGTAGATCTCGAAAGAAGCCTCCAACAAGAAGTGGTTTCATTTTGGGAAGTGGTGAGAAGAAAAAAGAATAACGAACCCATCTATCAGCTCCCTAAATATGGTTTAGAAATCGTGAATATTCTTCAGCAAGACGATTTTTTTATAATGGGATTGGATGATGGTCAAATCAATTGGAAAGCCCCTGACCTTAAGCTCTTAAAAAAACACCTTTATAGAGTGCAAAGGTTTTCCAATAATTATTATGAATTTAGGTGGGCACACATGAACAACAATACACCCAATGAATATCCTTATTACATCAGAATCTCAAATTTGGGAAGAAAATACACAGGATGGACCACCCACAATCCCATTAAAGTGATGATAAATCCTTTGGGTGAAATCATCAAATTTGACCTCGAAGTCTATAAACGCTCTTTAAATGTCCGAAACCCCAAGGTTGCAACGGCCAACGTCTGATAGGTGCTATTTTTCATTTAAAATAGACCGGTTGGTAACCTTATTAGTTTCTATTTTGTATAAGTTAAAATTTATTGTGATTTGTAATTAAATACACAAAATAGAAATATAACCTAGCAAGGTTTAAACGATTTTTTATCAAAAGTATAGTATTGTGATTTGATGTTATTTGATAAAAAAGTCTTCCTTGGGGATTTCAGGACAATAATGCGCCCACGTGTGGCCATGCTTTAACCACAAAAAGAATGAGAAAAACAAAAGCTGTTCCAAATTTAAGTAGGGTTCCGGTTAAAAAACCAATAAAAGAGCCAAGAGCAGCTTTCAACGCATGAGCACTGTTTTTATGCTGACTAAATTCCCCGGCAAATGCCCCAATAAATGGCCCAATTATCACACCAAAAGGTCCCATAAACAGCAAGCCAAATACAAGACCAATGCCTGTGCCAATTATACCCGCTTTGGTGCCTCCTAATTTTTTAGTGCCTAGCAATGGGATGGCATAGTCTAAAACAAAAATGACAATAGCAACGGCAAGAGTGATCCACAAAAACCTCCAATTGTCAGGTACAGCATCGGTGGCATGAAGGGCCCAAAGTCCAAACCAACTGGTGATAGGGCCTGGTATTACAGGCAGAAAACTACCAGCAACACCTACTAAGACCAAAAACAACCCGAGAAGAAACAATGCCAACTCCATAAATTACTTTAAAAATATGAATTAATTTTTCATCTTGCAAATGGTTGAATCAACGCATGCTTTTTTGTAATTTCACGTCGTGGTGAAAGCAAAAATGATTTTGTTGTTAGGGATTTTGGTCTTGTCTTGCGATGGATCAATTTTTAATCGTGACCAAGTTTCGTCCGAAGCAATTTTATGGTCAGATGCGGATGAAGTCCCTTCGTTTAAGAATTGCGATAGCCTTTCAGGCGAGTGGGCCAGAAACCAATGTTTTTTTCAAACGATTCATTTCATTTTTCAAGAGCATTTATCAAAATTAGAACCCCTCCATAACATCAGTTCAGAAGAGGTGCTGTTAATACAATTAGAGATTTCAAGTGAAGGACAATTCTCCTTGATTTCCTTTGAGTGTAGTGATGTTCTAAGAAAAGCCTTTCCGAATTTAAATGCCACGCTCGAAAACACAGTGGCAACACTTCCGAGAGCACTACCTGCTACCAAGACCAACATAGGTTTTCCTGTGGCTAGCCAGTATCGCTTGCCCATAACTTTTCAACCTTTGAACTGATATTGAGATGACCCAAATAAAAGAAACCATAATTCTCGGAATAGACCCAGGCACCACCATTATGGGTTTTGGGTTAATCAAGGTTGTGGGTAGTCAGATGGATTTTTTGCAGCTCAATGAGCTTAAGCTTAACAAATATGACGATCACTATCTTCGTCTTAAGCATATTTTTGAGCGTACACTAGAACTGATCGACAGTTTTCACCCTGATGAAATCGCCATTGAAGCACCCTTTTTCGGAAAAAATGTGCAATCCATGTTGAAGTTAGGTCGTGCACAGGGTGTTGCTATGGCCGCAGGACTCTCCCGAGGCATTCCCATTACGGAATATTCCCCAAAAAAAATTAAAATGGCCATAACAGGCAATGGTAATGCTAGCAAAGAACAAGTGGCTAAAATGCTTCAGAGCCTTTTAAAACTTAAAACCCTTCCTAAAAATTTAGATTCAACAGATGGTTTGGCTGCTGCAGTTTGTCACTTTTATAACGCTGGCAAACAAAGCTCAGACAAAAAGTTTAGCGGTTGGGCTTCTTTTGTGAAGCAAGAGGCGCACCGTATTAAGAAATAAAAGTGGCAGGGATTTACATACATATTCCTTTTTGTAGGCAGGCCTGTCACTATTGCGATTTTCATTTCTCTACTTCATTCAAGCACACAAAAGCTTTGTTAGGTGCAATTGAAAAAGAGTTAACGATGCGCGCCCCTACAAATCAAAACCAAATCGAAACCATCTATTTTGGTGGAGGAACGCCTTCCTTATTGCAACCTGTTGAACTGGCTTCAATTCTTAAAACCATTCATCAACACTATCATGTTCATCCAAAGGCCGAAATCACCCTAGAGGCCAATCCTGATGATTTGGACTTCAATAAGCTAAAGCATCTAAAAACCGAGGGAATTAATAGGCTAAGTTTGGGCATTCAATCTTTCCACGATCGAGAATTAAAAATGATGAATCGAGCGCATGATAGCACTCAAGCAATAAAATGTCTCGAGCAAAGTCGTGTGATCTTCGACAATCTTTCTGTGGATTTAATTTATGGAATGCCTGAAAGTAGTTTAGAAGACTGGGATCAAAACTTGTCTGTTGTGCAAGACTTTGATGTTCCACATTTATCTGCCTATGCGCTAACCGTTGAGCCTAAAACAGCACTTCAAAATTTTATTTATAAAGGCTTGATTACTCCACTCGATGAAAGTGAAGTTTGGGCACAATTCAACCAACTCTCTGCGTTTGCCAACAGAAATAATTTTGTGCATTATGAGCTTTCAAATTTTGGTAAAACAGGCTATTTTTCAGCAAACAATACGGCCTACTGGCAGGGAAAACCCTATTTGGGCATTGGACCTTCGGCACATAGTTTCGATCTTGTTTATCGATCATGGAATGTGGCCAACAACGTTCAATATATCAAAAGCATCGAAAGTGGATTGTTGCCAAATACAACAGAAAAACTCACAAAAGTTGATCGATATAATGAGTTTGTCATGACGGGATTGAGAACCATGTGGGGGATCTCTTTGGAAAAAATTAAATTGGATCTAGGACCTCGCTTTGCAGAATATTTATTACAGGAAAGTAAGGTCCACATTCAAGACGGACTGTTGGAGTGGAATAAGGAATGTTTAGTGGCCACGCCAAAAGGAAAGTATCTAACTGACGGTATTGCATCGAACCTTTTTATGCTAAATTTATAAATTGCAAAAAATAATACACAAAATATGCAATAAACATAAAACTACACACTCTAATTTAATTATTTTTGTCAAAACCTTAAAATACTTAGCCCTATGAATGTAGAATGGAAAGGCGTTATGCCTGCACTGCTCACCCCCTTTACAGCCGAAGACACCATTGATTTTAACATGTTTGAGATGAATGCCAAAGCACAAATAAAAGCTGGTGTTCACGGACTGATATTGGCTGGGTCATTAGGCGAAGCCAGCACCCTCAGCCAGGTTGAAATAAACGAACTCACGCAGTTGGCCCTAGCGCTTTCCCCTAAAGACCTCCCCGTGATTGTTAATGTCGCGGAAGCGTCAACCAAAGCTGCTTTGGAAGCCATTCGAATGGCAGAACAAAATGGTGCTCACGGGCTTATGATCCTACCCCCAATGCGCTATAAAGCTAGTGATCGAGAAACCGTTTCTTATTTTTCAACTTTGGCCGAAAGCACCGAGCTTCCAATCATGATCTATAACAATCCTGTTGATTATGGAATTGAAATTACGATCAACATGTTTGAGAAACTTCTAAAACACTCCAACATTCAGGCCGTTAAAGAATCAACACGTGATACCACAAATGTGGTGCGCTTCCGCAACGCTTTTGGAACTGATTTAAAAATCTTAACAGGCGTAGATACTCTAGCCATGGAATCCTTAATGCTAGGCGCCGATGGCTGGGTCGCAGGATTGGTGGATGCTTTTCCTGCAGAAACCGTAGCCTTGTACAATTATGTTAAAAACAAAGACTATAATCAAGCGAGAGTACTAAATGAGTGGTTTTTTCCTTTGCTAGAACTCGATGTTAACCCAAGATTGGTACAAAACATCAAGCTTGCAGCAAGCCTCACCGGAATTGGGACTGAACATGTTCGAGCACCACGTTTACCTCTGGAAGGGTATGAAAGAAGTAAGGTCTTAGAAATCATTCAAAAAGCTTTAGAAAACCGCCCCCAATTCAATTGATATGAGAATTTCAAACACTGTTGCTTGTCAGGAATCTGCATTGGGGAATAAAAGTTTTCAAACTTTTAACCCTTTAGCCAACAAGCATTTAGAAGGAGATATTGTAGAAGCTACTATAGATGAAGCTGCAAGAGCAGTGATGTTGGCTCAACAAGATTTTTTCAAGTATGCTGCCATTTCCGGAACCCAGAGAGCTTTGTTTTTACGAACCATTGCTGATGAAATGGAACAAATTAGGGTAGCGATTGTTCAACGATATACTGCCGAAACCGCCCTGCCAAAAGCAAGAGCTGAAGGTGAGTTGGGTCGTACGCAGTTTCAACTTAGGTTGTATGCCGATTTGGCCGAAAACGAATCATGGCATCAAAAGCGATCCGATGAAGCTAACAACTTGGTTAAAACCCAGATACCCTTGGGTCCTGTAGTTGTTTTTGGTGCCAGTAATTTTCCCTTGGCCTATTCCACAGCCGGAGGAGACACGGCTTCTGCCTTGGCCGTAGGTTGCCCTGTTATAGTGAAAGGACATCCCCTTCACGCAGGCACCGGTGATTTGGTTTCTAGGGCCATCGTTAAGGCAGCCCATAAAACTCAAATGCCAACAGGTGTTTTTTCGAATCTAAACAGCGCCAATATTGAAATTGGCCAGTTTTTAGTTTCCAATCCTGCCATAAAAGCCGTTGGCTTTACAGGGAGCATTAGTGGGGGACGAGCGCTCTATGATTTGGCTTCAGCCCGACCAGAACCCATTCCCGTTTTTGCCGAAATGGGGAGTGTGAACCCTGTGGTATTGTTTCCGGGAAAACTCCATGATGATGCCCAAGAAATTGCAAAAACTTTAGCAGATTCTATACTGTTGGGCGTTGGGCAGTTTTGCACCAGCCCTGGCATTATTTTTGGACTTGAAGGATCCGATTTCACACATTTTTCAGCTGCCATGGCCAAAGCATTGCACCAGCATACGCCTAGCTGCATGATTCACCCCGATTTGCATCGTGCTTTTGAAGTCAAACGCCAGATGTTTATTCATGATCTTGATGCGCAGCTTGTGATGGAGCACGAAGGGGCGACAGCTCCACAATTTGCTTCCCAAACTATAATGAAGACCACTGCAGCAAAATTCATCTCGGATCAGCGTTTACAAGAAGAAGTTTTTGGCCCATTTTGTTTGTTGGTCAGCTGTGGTTCTTTGCCAGAAATGCAAAAAGCCATTGCGTCGCTCCATGGCCAGTTGACGGGTTCAATTTTCGCTAACGAAACGGAGTTGAAATCCGAAAAAGAATTTGTTCAAACCATCACCAATCGAGTGGGGAGACTTATTTTTAATGGTGTGCCCACGGGCGTAGCTGTTAGTAAAGCGATGCAACACGGAGGGCCCTATCCTGCTTCTACAGACAGTCGTTTCGGTGCTGTTGGGCATGATGCTTTGGCGCGTTGGACAAGACCAGTGGCCTATCAAAACTTCCCGGAAAGCTTAAAAGATATACTTCCAAACACGAAAAATTGAATCAATGACCAGCTTAAATGTTTGTGAAACAATATGAACAAGTATCTTTTTGAATGTATTGATGCGCACACATGCGGAAATCCGGTGCGGGTAGTAACCAAAGGGGAGCCCAAATTGGTGGGGGCTACAATGGCCGAAAAGAGATTACATTTTTTAGCTGAATTTGATTGGATTCGAAAGGGTTTGATGTTCGAGCCCCGCGGTCATGACATGATGAGTGGTAGCATGATTTATCCACCCACCGACTCTAACAATGATTGCGGTATTTTGTTTATCGAAACCAGTGGATGTTTGCCCATGTGTGGACATGGAACCATAGGAACAGTTACTGTGCTTATTCAAGAAAAAATCATCAGCCCCAAGGAAAAAGGCCGATTGCGTATAGAAACCCCTGCAGGTTTGCTTGAAGTGATATTTAAGGAGGAAAATGAAAAAGTTAGATGGGTACGCTTCAAGAATGTTCCGTCCTTTTTAGCAGCCACTAAACTAAAAGCTAGTTGTCCAGAGCTGGGTGTGCTATATTTAGATGTGGCCTATGGGGGTAACTTTTATGCAATCGTAGATCCGCAGCCCAATTTTAAAGGTCTAGAAAACTATACAGTCGATCAACTCATACGTTGGAGTAGATCTTTAAGAAAAGAATTGAATGACCGCTATGAATTTCATCACCCAATTGACCCTAACATCTCTGGTTTAAGCCACGTGCTGTGGACCGGTACCACCATCTCATCTGAAGCCACGGCACGTAATGCTGTTTTTTATGGCGACAAGGCTATAGATCGATCACCATGTGGAACAGGAACATCTGCCAGGATGGCGCAATGGTTCGAAGAAGGGAAGCTCCAAATTGGGGATTCATTTATTCATGAAAGCATTATTGGTTCTCAATTCATCGGTAAAATTGAAGGCACAACCCAATTGGCAGGAAAGCCCGCCATCATTCCAAGCATTCAGGGTTGGGCACAGGTTACAGGCTACAATACCATTATTTTAGACAAGGAAGATCCCTATGTTGAAGGATTCCAATTACTTTAAA
>CAYZFD010000029.1:12715-18572 GCA_964477735.1 uncultured Flavobacteriaceae bacterium | reverse complement strand
AGGAAGAATTAAAAATCGTCGTGTTGAGTTTAAAGTAGGAAAGTAATCCCCTTAAACAACACTCAAACATTAACGAAAAACGCATCGTTCATAACGGTGCGTTTTTTTATTTTTGAATGTGAAAGATTTTTTAGATCAGCTTATTGACGCATGCTTTGAACTAGAGGTTCCTTTTGAGCAGCTATGCGTCGTTTTGCCTAGTCGTAGATCGGGTGTGCACTTTCGAGAAAAGCTTGTTAAAAAATCTAAACAAGCCACCTTTGTGCCACACATTTATAGTATTGAATCTTTTTTTGAAGAGGTTTCAGGAATTGATAGTGCACCAAACACAGCACTACTGCTTCAATTCTACGAAAGTTTTTGCGCAACAACAAAAGAAAATCCACCCGAGCCTTTCGAAACCTTTATACACTGGGCTACAACACTTTTACAGGATTTTAATGAAATTGACCAATATTTGGTTGACAGCGAAGCACTGTTTGGTTATTTATATGACTTAAACGAATTAAAAGCTTGGGGCAATACAGAAACTGCTCAGAAATTTAGAACCACCCAACAACACTTTTGGAAGCAAATTCCACACTGGTTTCAACATTTTAAATGGCAATTGGCTCAAGAAGGACTTGGCACACAAGGCATGATTTTTAGAGAGGCCTATGAAAACCTGGAGCATTATGTGGAATCAGAGCCTAATCGATACCATGTTTTTGCCGGGTTTAATGCCCTTAGCAAAGCGGAAGAGGCGGTTTTTCAAACACTACTTAAGCTCAATAAAGCAGTAGTTTATTGGGACGTCGATCAATATTTCTTAGACAATCCTCACCACAGCGCAGGCTTGTTTTCTAGGCAATACCAAAAAAAGTGGAAACACTATCAGCAAGATTCCTTTCTGTGGAAAACAAACCATTTTTCCAACCCCAAAAGCTTTTACTTCTATGGCGTGGCAGGAAAAGTGGGGCAAGCCAAACAAATGGGTAAACTTTTGCAATCCAAAAGCACTTCAGACATTGAAAAAACAGCAGCAGTGCTCGCCGATGAATCCCTATTAATTCCAATGATTCACGCCATTCCCGACAGCATTTCATCTGTAAACATTACCATGGGCGTTCCACTGGCTCAGTTAAACCTTTACGCCTTATTTTCAATACTTTTCGAAATCCATACAGCAGTAACCAATAAGGGGATTTATTTTAAAAAGATTGAAAAATTGTTTCTCAATCAGGAATTTCGATTGTTATTCCATCATGATGATCAGCAAAATCTAGCCTCCTTTTTAAAACACCTTGGCCTTACCAACAAACGTTATGCAGAAGTAGGTGAAATTTGCGAAAACCTTTCGACTGGCGCTCAACAAATCATGCGTTGGGCGCTATCTCCTTGGAGCCATGCGATTAAAGTTACGCAATCACTTTATAGTATTTCCGAGGCCGTCTATCAAAAAAGCATAAAAGCCAATCCAACCCTGAACAGACAAGCACAGCTGATGATGGACCTTTGCCTTCAAGTAGAGGCCGAAGTCAAACATCGTCCATTTTTAAACAATGCTTCGACCATACAGTTGTTTTTTAAAGAACTTTTAAGAGGTCAAAAATTACATTTTCAGGGGGAACCGCTCGAAGGTTTACAGCTCATGGGCCTATTGGAAACAAGAACCTTAGACTTTGATTGTGTGATTATGACAGATGTGAATGAGGGGGTTTTACCCTCCTCTTCAAGAACACAAAGCTTTATCCCTTTTGAAGCCAAAAAGCATTACCAAATCCCCACTTTTCAGGAAAGAGAAGCACTCTATGCCTATCATTTCTATCGACTCATTCAAAGAGCAAATGAAATACACCTTCTATATGACACCACCCCTGATAGTTTGGGTGGTGGTGAAAAAAGTAGGTTTATTCATCAATTGGAACTATTGGGTTTACCGCAGCATAAAATTCATCAGCAAATATTAGCGACCAAAATTAACCCAACCCCTGTGGGGCTATTAGAGATTCCAAAAGATGGGACCTTAATTCAACGTTTAAACGAAATTGCTTTGGCGGGATTTTCTCCTTCATCATTAGCCTCCTATATTCGAAACCCAATCGACTTTTTCTTGGAAAGAGTAGCGAAAATAAGAGAAGAAAGTGAGGTGGAAGAAACGCTTGAAAGCCGCACTTTTGGCACCATCCTTCATGCAGCACTGGAGCAACTTTATAAACCAGCACTTGGAAAAAAACTGACCGTCAAATTCATTGAAAATCAAATCCAATTAGCTCCAAAAGCCATTGAAGAAGCTTTCAAGAAGCATTATCATAGCAGCGAATTCAAAGAAGGAAAAAACCTTTTGGCTTTCGAAGCTATGTTGAAAATGGCTGACACCTTTTTAAAAACCGAACTAAAACAGATTCGAGGAGGAAAAACCATTGAGCTCATAGGGCTTGAACAAAATTTGAGTTGCCAAATCCAATTGCCAAACTCAGATAAAAAAGTTAAGCTAAAAGGTAACGCAGACCGCATAGATCGTATCGATGGACAATTGCGCATCATTGATTATAAAACAGGAAACCTAATCCCCTCAGAACTCTCGGTTTATGATTTTAATGAATTGATGACAGATCACAAAAGAGGCAAAGCATTCCAGTTGCTGTGTTATGCTCTTATGATGTACAAATCTGCATGTTCATCCGAACCTCTTCAGTCAGGGATTTTGTCTTTTAAAAACATCAAGGCCGGAGTGCGAATGTTTAATTCCAAAACATCTATAGAAGATAAGAAAGGAGATCCACAAATTGATGAGAACATCCTTCAACAATTTGAAACACTATTGGCAAGATTGATCCTCGAAATCTTGGATTCTAAAAAACCGTTTATCGAAAAAGAAATTGCTTAAACCAGCTCAAATTTCTTTCCAGGAAGTGGACGAACAATAGACTTCATTTCTAACTGAAACAACAAAGTTGCTGTTTGGCTCACTCCCAAGTTGCTTTTAAGGGCTTAAACATCCAAATGTTCTCGTTGATCCTTCTCTAAAATGGAAACAACTTTTTTTTCATCTTCCGACAGTGAAACAAAAAGTTTTGGAGCATTTTTTGTTTCGGTATTATGTTTCAAATCCCAGCCCATCCAATAAGCCAAGTCGGCTCCACTTCCAATGAGTTGCGCTTTTTGTTGTTTGATTAAAAGGTTACAGCCCACACTTTTTTTATCGTGTGGATGTCCAGGCACCGCAAAAACCTCGCGGTTATAGTCTAAGGCCATCTGAGCTGTGATGAGCGCACCCCCCTTTTCTGCTGATTCTACCACAATGGTTGCCGAAACCATTCCGGCAATAATGCGATTACGGCTTAAAAAGTTTCCACGACTCAATAAACTTTTGCGCCAAAAATCTGTTACAAAGCCACCATTTTTTTCTACATCTTCACAATATTTTTTGTGTTGTTTGGGATAACAATCGTCGAGCCCATGGGCCAAACAGCCTATGGTTTGCAATCCGTTTTCTAAGGCAGATTTTTGTGCACAAATATCAATGCCCGTGGCAAAGCCCGAGACGATAATGGGGTTAAAAGGTGCAATTTCTTCGATGATGCTTTTGCTAAATGCCAGTCCTTTAGCTGTGGCATTTCTTGTGCCAACAACAGCAACAATAGGCCGATCGTCGATGCAAATTTGGCCACGACCAAACAAAACCAAAGGACTGTCAGCACAGTGTTTCAGTAGCCTTGGGTAGTCATCGTCATGAAAGGCCCAATGATGAAATCTGTTTTGTTCTAAATATTTTAACTCGTTTTCTGCTTTTAAGAAGAGGGATTTTTTATCTAGACGATCTAAGATTTTGGGACTAATTCTTGAAATTTTATTGAGGAGGTGTTTTTTTTCTTTAAAAACAGCTTCGGCACTACCACAATTCGAAATCAATCTTTTGGCTAAAATCGCACCAATTCCCGGTGCGGCTTGCAGGGCCAAAAGTGCAATAAGATCCTTACGATACATAAGCTATGTAGGTTCACGAGATTTGAAGGTCTAATTTACCAAAAATTTGTTAAAAACTCCTTTGAAATTAAGCCCAAAAAAAGCCAAAAAAGTGTATTTTTGAAATATGGAGCTTTCCCAACACATTAGCAAACTTTTATACCGTTATGATTGCGTAACGGTGCCTGGTTTTGGTGCCTTTTTGGGACAAAGACGGGCAGCCCATATAGATGGCAAGTCTCGATTGATATACCCGCCCAACAAGCAAATCTCTTTTAATGAGCAATTGCGCTCAAACGATGGTTTGTTGGCCAACTATATAGCAGAGGTGTTTGATTTAAGCTATGAAGAAGCGCTAAAATCAATACATCAGGAAGTGGCCCAATGGAAGAAAAAACTACACAACCACCAGTTGTATCTTTCCCCGCTGGGAACACTTATGCTAAACCAAGAACAAAAGCTTGAATTTAATCCAGATTTGACCACCAACCACTTGGACGTGTCTTTTGGGTTGAGCCCTGTTTTGGCGGTTGAAACCCATCGTAAGTTTGCGCAAGCACCTACGTCCAAACCTGCTTATAGTCTTCTTAAATATGCCGCTGCTGCTGCTTTGTTTTTGGGCACCATAGGATATTATCAATGGACTACCCAAAAGGTAAATGAAAGTCAGATGCTGGCTCAACAAGAAGCTATTCAGAAAGCGGTTTTTGACTTGGGCGATTTGCCATCACTAACTCTAAAAGTGATCCCAAAAGAAGAAACTCTTAAATATTTTATCATTTCTGGAGCTTTTAGAGTGGAATCCAATGCGCAAAAGCAACTTAAAATATTACAGCAAAAAGGCTATTCGCCAATAGTCTTGCCGGCCAATCGCTATGGTCTTCATCCCGTCGCTTATGGCGGTTATGCCGATCAACAATTGGCCATAAATGCACTACGCAACATCCAACGTACGGCCAACAAAAGCGCTTGGTTGTTTACCAAAGAGTAATTCTATTTATGAAGCCTAAAACGCCCAGCCAATCCAAAACCACAACTACGGATTTGGTGATGCCTAGTGACACCAATCACCTAAACAATATGTTTGGAGGAGAACTTTTGGCGCGTATGGATCGCGTAGCCTGTATAGCCGCTGAGCGACACTCCGAACAAGTAGTCGTAACAGCATCTATCAATAACGTTTATTTTGACAAGCCTATTCCTTTGGGGAGCGTACTTACCTTAGAAGCTAAAGTTTCTAGAGCTTTCAATACGGCAATGGAAGTGTTTATAGATGTTTGGCTCGAAGATCCTTTTGGAGGGGATAAAATTAAGGTCAACGAAGCGATTTATACTTTTATTGCGGTTGACAAAAAAGGAAAACCAACCCCTGTACCACCCTTAGAACCCGAAACAGCTCTCGAAAAAACTCGTTTTGATGCAGCCCTTCGCCGCCGACAATTAAGTTTGGTTTTAGCAGGAAAAATGCCCCCCGAAAGCGCAACGGAACTTAAGGCGCTCTTTAAAAATTAATGAGCAAGGGCACTTGCTTGAAGAATCCTTGAACTTCTTTTTTAGCGATTTCCAAGACTTGTCCAGTCATCAATAGACTTCACCTCCCACTCAGAATTTTCTGTGTTGGTTCCAGCAGAGGCCTTCCAATCAGGGTTGCCATTGTTGATGCTTGCTTTTCGAATCAGCGTGTGATCTTTGGTGGCTTGTACCACGCCTGCTACATCCCACCCATCTCCTGGATCTGCCCCAAAATCGCCAAGTCTATCAAGAACAGTGTAGGCATCTTCACTGCCAACAACCAATGCATAACCATCATCTCCATTGCTTAAATAACTGTGGGTTTGGTTGGCTCTACTCAATATTTCAGCATCTGCACTGGGATGCGCAATGACATAGATTTCTCCAGCTTTGAGGA
>CAYZFD010000029.1:0-12615 GCA_964477735.1 uncultured Flavobacteriaceae bacterium | reverse complement strand
GAAGCATAGCTACTTGTTCTCACCACTAGGCGTTGATTTTGGCAATCACTCAACTTTCGATTTGTGCTGAAATTGTTAACCGTAAACGTTCCGCTTTCCACAAACTGAACATCCTCAAGGGCGATGAGTTGGCCAATATGCGATTCGTTGAGTTGGCCGATGCCCAAAACGGTTGGGGACAATGAATTTGGATCTTCATCAGACAAAAACAAGTGGCGATAAATGAGGTCTTCAGGAATTCTGCCTAGGCCACCGTTGTATAAATATCCCAACTTAAGTTCTCCAAAAGATTTGTCAAGATATAAGCCTTCTGCATTGATGATTATTTTTTGACCCTCTTCATATCCCCTCAAGTGCAAGTCTAACAAATTAATAGACACACCGATTCCCGAAGATTCATCTTCGATATAGAGGGTTTTATAGAAGTTTTCTGAAGCGTCATTAGCGGTAACAGTTGCTTCTACAATTAAGCGTTTTTCTATTTTTTTTAGTGAGCCACTGTACTCGTTTTTCAGATCTAGTATGCTGCTGTTTGGAGAGGGCGTTTCGCAAGTAAAGGCCAGCCCGTCACAGCGATTTCCGATCATTTTAACATCCTCTAATTGACGGATGTAGAGTTGATAATCATCCTTATATTTTCCCAAAACACCTGTTATTGCTCCGCTTCCATTGGGCAATTTTTCATTAAAAAAATCGGCATAGCCAGATGTTCTAAGTAAGATGCTTTTCCCGTCACAATCGACTAGCTCAACACTAGTATTTTCACCCGCTTTAGCATAATTTTTGCATAAAAAAGAAGGGGCCACTTCAATGTTTTGAAGGGAGATTAATGTATTGAGGTGGGCATCGGTCAAATCAGCGGTTTTGAGGGATGTTGGCACAACTGCTTTGGGTTTTTCACAAGTTCTGAAAAGATGTTGGTGGAGTCGAGCTGCGGGCAGTCTTCCTAATGCAATAGATCCGTTGGGGTGGTCATAAATTCCGCCAAGCTTGAAAACCCCATTCACTTGATCTAAGTAGAGCCCTTTTGTCTTGATTAAGATCGTTTGACCTTCGGGATAATACAAATACAAACTGTTGACATCTACATCCAATTGCAGGCCCTGAGTGGGGTTGCTGAGGGCATCCTGAAAGTGTAGGCTTTTGTAAAAATTCCCAGTGCTATCATCTGAAACCACATAACCTTGAATAACGAGGTCTTCTTCGATAAGCATTAGCTGTCCTGTGTAACGCCCTAGGAGTTCGGCTATCGTAATATTGGCTTTCAGTGTTGGGCTTTCGCATGCCAATGGAGGTGTTTCATAGTCGTCTTCCAAAACACAACCAAATAAAATCAGATAAATTAAAAGAGGAGCAATAACAATAGGTTTCATGATAAAGGCTTAAAAACGGTATGATAAATTGATGAAGTAGCTACGGCCATAGCCGTAGTAGAAGCGTGGCCCAAAAGCGGGCGTTCCCTGGGCTCTATCGGCAGAAAGGGTTCTAAAGTTTGAAGCTCTTGCTTGTTCAAAGCCTCCAGTTCTAAAATTTTTGTTTAGTAAATTATTAAGGCTTACAAAAAGCCCTAAGTAGTTTCGATTTTTAAACCGCCAAGATTTTCCACCCACAAAGTTTACCAAAAACACATTGTCTAGCGCTGTTTGTTTAAGCAATAACCGCGCAGCGTTTTCTGTAGCTTCTGGAAAAGGAAAACCATCGGGGTCTTCGGGATTTATAAAAAAATTGGGCGTGCGCAAGAGGGCTGAAATATCTGCAAAATTGTTTAACAAGTAGTTGGCGGTTGTGCCCATCCACCAAAAGTTCTTATGGCGATAATTGAGCCCTACAGAATAGGCTTTTTGAGGTCCTTGTGCTAAGCGATAATTTTTCAAGGATGCTGTACCCAAATGCAACATTGGGATTTGATCTGAGGTGATATATACCTGAGGGTTATTGGCATAGGAATGTTGACCCAGAGCAGCCACTCCTGAGGCTGTCAGGGTCTCGTTGATTTTTGTTTCGAGCCCAAACTCGACTCCTTGATGTAACTTTTGAATATCGATGACGGATTCTGCCACGAAATCTTCGGTAATTGCGCGCAGTGTGGGGTCTATGTTGCCCAAAGCAAGGCCTTCGGCATAGAAAAATCGGGTTTGAGAAGCATCCCAAAACTTGGAGTAATAGGCGGTTAAGCGCACATTGATTTTACTGGATCGGTACCGGTAATGAATCCCGCTATGTAGAAGCTTTTCTGTATTGAGTTCTGGTACCAATTGGTTGCTCACTCGGGCATTCGCAAAGCTATTTCTTATCGTTGGAGGGCGCATTTGGTAGCCTGCAATCAACTGTAGAAAATGACCACCATCCAATGAATAACGATATCCACTTTTGATTCCCCAAGAGCCAAACGAAACCCTTTCACTTCGCCCTTTCGCATCTTTAAACAGCTCGTTGTTGAACAGGCCATTTCTTTGAGTTTGGTGAAGACTATAAAATCCAGAGATAAAAAAATCGACTTTGTTTTTTTGATACCGTGTTTGAACAAACCCTTGCATTTCACTAGAATCCATCAAATACCGATACTGCACATAATCGCCCACTTTTTTATTGGGATTTTCATCTAAATTGTTAGCAGTGTTGTTAAAGGGGTCATAGTCATAGAAATATTGCGCACCCAGTAAATCTGTAAGCATCCCAAAATGCTCGGTGTTTAATTGGCGAAGGTTTACGCCAACAACACTATACCAGAAATCATGATGTTGTATTCGTGCTCGGCTATGCAGAAACCATTGGCGATCTTCACTTTTGTCCTCATAAAGAGCATAGGCGGCCGCACCAGGATTTTCATCGTTTACTCGATAAAAGGACTCCCAGTTGAGTTGAGGTTGTTCCAAAAAAGAGGCTTTAGCCGCCGCCGCACTGGCAACATGGTAGGCGTTATTCGACCCTAGATTTAGATAATATGAGGGCAAATTTTTATAATATATCGGACTAGGATTTTGGGCGTTTTGATAACTTAAACGGCTTCGAGACTGAAAACCAAACTGATAGGCCAGTTGTGTCGTAATGCTTAGTTTATTGGTCTCAAAATAGTGCGACAGCATAACCAAGGGTTTTTCCGTTTTTCGAACTGTAGCCATTCTCTTTTTTCCATTTTGATAGCCCCAATTGGGGTTATAGGCACTTCCTTTAAGGTTGTAAACCTCTTCTGTTAGGGCAGGACGGATGCCTCGGTGGTTAGGGGTATAGAGTCCTAAAAGTTGAATGCTGTGTGTTGAACTAAGTGCCTTTTCAACAGCCACAAATCCTGAGGCGGCATAATAGGGCGTGCCTTCCACAAACCCCTCATCGCCCCATCGTCTTGAAGCCGACAAAGAATAGGCCCAGCCTTTTTCGCCAAGCCCACTGTGATAGGTGCCCATAAATCGCCCTAAATAACTTCGGTTTGAGGCAGCGCTACTCACACTAAAGCCTCTTCTAAATTCCCTGGCCCGAATGTTGATTAGGGTTGTTCCCCCAACACCTCCAAAACCCTGGTCCATAAAATCGGCATGTGCAGTAAACTCCTGATTTCGTGTGACTTCATTTAGCCCACCCCATTCGCTCCATTGAGGCCTTCCAGTGTCTAGGCCATTTAGCCGAATTCCGTTAATCATCACCGAAGTTTCTCGAGAATCATAACCTCCTGGTCTAAAATAAACAGGGCTAAAGTCATAGGCCGCCGTTCGATAAAACACATCTCTACTGGCCTGAAGCAATCCCATAGCAACCGACTGTTCGGCCTCGTCATTAACTAAAGTTTCATCTGTAAGAAATAAGGTTTGCTGTTGTAGAGTTCTATCGAAAACAAGTTGAATGATCCCCAAATCGGTTTGCAACTGATTAAGGTCTAACTGAAATGTTTGCGAAAGGTATTGATCAGCGCTAATAAGAAGCTTAACGCTTTTCTTTTCCGTCATGATGAGTTTAAAAGTTCCTGAGACCTCACTCAGCGTATTGATGGAAGAGTCTAAAACTTCAACCCAAGCCCCCTCAACAGGGCTTAGCGTTTGTGCATCAACAAGCTGCCCCTTAATTTCAAAGGTTGATTGCGCCCATAAAAATCCCGATAAAAAGAACGAAAAGAGGAAGTAGGCCGTTGTTTTCATGGGGTGAAATAGACAATAAAAATAAAAAACTATCTTTAAAATTCAAATTTTACTGTGATGCCTTCCTTCAAATCTCTCTACTTATGTTTCTTTTTCGGCGTTTTTTTTAACGCCTTTTCTCAAAAAGAGTATCAAATTCACACCCTAGCTTTCTACAACCTGGAAAACCTTTTTGATACACTAAATGACCCAAAAACCTTTGATGATGACCGCACTCCAAAGGGACGCGATCGTTGGAATTCCAAAGTCTATCATCAAAAAATTAACAATATGGCCAAGGTTATTGCTGATATTGGTTATGACACCACTCAGTCTGCTCCTGTTTTGGTGGGGGTGTGTGAAGTTGAAAACGAAACGGTCTTACAAGATCTCATTACGTCCTTCGATTTAATAGGTTATAACTATGGTTACATCCATGAAGATTCGCCCGACGAAAGAGGGATTGACGTGGCGTTATTGTATCAAAAAGACAAATTTAAACCTACATTTTTTAAAGCCTATCCCTTGTATTTGAAAGACAAACAAGGAAAGCGAGATTATACAAGAGATCAGTTGATGGTGTCAGGTAAGTTAGAGGGTGAGCCGCTTCATGTGGTTGTCAACCACTGGCCGTCGCGAAGCGGCGGCCAAAAGCGAAGCGCTTGGAAGCGGCGCAAAGCAGCCGAACTTTGTCGCCAAATCGTCGATAAGATTTTAGACCAAGAGCTAGCCGCTAAAATTGTGGTGATGGGCGACTTTAATGACACCCCAACAGATCACAGCATTCGAAAACACCTGAAAACAACCCTCCAAAAGCAAAACAAACCAACAATAAAACTTTTCAACCCCTTCGAAAAACTTCACAAACGAGGGCGAGGCACCAACGGTTATCGCGATGAATGGAACCTACTCGATCAACTGTTGTTCTCGAGTGGGTGGACACTAGACCAGCATCGAAAAAGTTGGAGCTATTGGAAGGTTGGAATTTACAACAAACCCTATGTCATCACTCAAAAAGGACGCTATAGAGGCTACCCCTACAGAAGCATGTCTGGCAGTCGTTTTATTGGCGGTTTTAGCGACCATTTTCCAGTATATGCCTATATTGTTCGTGCAGTAGATTAAACATCACAAATCATAAAAGCCTTTTTGAGCGAACCTATTTTGTCTTCAGATTTTGGAATAAACTCTTGAGCAACATGCCCCTTAAAACCAGTTTCAAGAATAGCCCTCATTACAGCGGGGTAATAGAGTTCTTGGGTGTCGTCAATCTCGTTTCTACCCGGAACTCCAGCCGTGTGGTAATGCCCAAAATAGTGGTGAAACTCTTTAATGGTGTGGATAATGTCACCTTCTTGGACTTGCATATGATAAATGTCATATAGCAATTTAAAATGCTCCGAACCCAGTGCTTTGCAAAGCGAAACGCCCCATTCAGAAGAATCACACATATAATCGGGATGGTTTTGTTGGTTAAACAGTTCCATTTGCAAAACAACCCCATGGGCTTCGGCCAGCGGCATGATTTCTGACAAGCCTTTTACACAATTTTCGAGCCCTTGCTCGTCGCTCATGCCACGACGATTACCACTAAAACAAATTAAATTTGTGTAACCATTTTCGGCCACCAGAGGAATCATTTTGCTATAATTTTCAATCAATTGAGGGTGATATTCAGGATCGTTCCAACCCTCAGTTAAACTGATTTCGGCTCCGTTGCACATGGCGGAATGGATCCCGTATTTTTTTAACAATGGCCATTCTTTAGGCCCCATCAAATCGATCGCTTTGATGCCCAATGATTGTAAGGTTTGTAAAAAAGTTTCGAGCGGAATATCATGAAAACACCAATGGCAAACACTGTGATTGATGTTGTTTTTTAATGAAAATTCCATAGGAGCATCTTTTTTGTTTAGAGGATTGCACGCTGTCACAAATAAACTGGCGGCCACACTATTTTGGATAAAAGTCCTTCTTTCCATTTCGAAGAATTTGGATTAAAAGCTAAAGCTACGAAAAATTCTTAAGAGACTTTTATAGTCGAAAAAACGGCATAGAGTTCAGCGCCAATTTGCACACTACGTTCTAAGTATTTTTCGGCTTGTTGCGGACTATTGTCAAACAATTTCGGGTCTTCATAAGTAAGTGCCAATCGCATTTCGGCTCCATGCACCAAAGGGCATCCTAGATCGGCGGAAGAGCATGTCATGATAGCGGCAAAGTTTGTTGTAGGATTTTGAGCAGCGTCATATTTTTTTGAAAAAACAACAATAGGTTTTTCCGTCGCCTCATATCTAATGTGATAGGTCGGATTCGACCCCTCGGTTTCTTTATGAATTTCGAAACCTTGTGAGGTTAAAGTTTTAGCTACTTCTGGAAAAAGGGCTGTGACTTCAGTACCCCCCGAATAAGCTTCTAAATTTGGGATTTCAAAATGAGCAGCCAAAACCTGAGCCCAAACTTGAGCCAAGTGACTCCTGCGAGAATTATGGGTGCAAATAAACACCAATTTCACAGGCAAACCATTACTCACTTTTTCTTGGATATAATCACGAAGCTGATTTAAAAGCAGTTTTCGAGCCGCTGTTGGTGCTGCAGTAGGCCACTGATCTATTGTGTGTTTTAGGCGTGCGTTTATCATGGCCACAAAAATACAAGAATTGAAACTTTTCACTACTGCAAATGTTTATCTTTAGGGCGATGAAAACCACCTTTGCGAATCCTTCAGACCCCACCTTAGAGCACTTAAACAATCAACTTGACGGCTCATTGGTATGGGACACACTCTCTCAGGCCCTATACGCCACCGATGCTTCGGTTTATAAAGAGCGGCCTCGCGCTGTGGCTTTTCCAAAATCTGAAAAAGACATTCAAACTTTGGTGGCTTTTGCTCAAAAACATCAAATTGGTCTCATTCCAAGAACGGCCGGCACCTCCCTCGCCGGACAATGTGTGGGCAGCGGCATTGTGGTTGATGTATCTAAACACATGACCAAGATTTTAGAAATTGATAAGGCAAACAAAACAGTCACTGTTCAACCCGGAGTGATTCGTGATGAACTCAATAAAGTCCTTAAACCCTTAGGCCTTTTTTTTGGACCCAATACTTCAACCTCCAACCGGTGCATGATAGGAGGAATGGTGGGCAACAACTCTTCAGGCACCACTTCTATTCAATATGGCGTCACAAGAGATAAAGTGTTGGCCATAAATGCTGTTTTGTCTGATGGTAGCACCGCAGAATTTAAAAACTTAGACCCTCAAGAACTGCTCGCCAAGCAGCAGGGCACAGGATTGGAAGCTAAGCTCTACAAAAACATCCTCGAAATCTTAACGCCACCCCAGATTCAGCAGCAAATTAGAAAACACTATCCTCACCCCGATGTGCACCGTCGAAACACGGGCTATGCTTTAGATGCATTGATTGACCTACAACCCTTCAACCCTGAGGGTGCGCCTTTTTCATTAACTCCGCTTTTGTGTGGTAGTGAAGGAACCCTAGCCTTCAGCACAGCCATTACCCTAAAATTAGACCCACTACCACCCCCTCATTCTGCAATGGTGGTGGCTCATTTTCATTCCATTCAAGACTGCTTAGAGGCCGTTAGCCTTACCATGCAACACGATTTGCAAACTTGCGAGATGCTCGACAAAACTATTTTAGATTGCACCCTCCAAAACCCAGAGCAACGTCAAAACAGGTTTTTTGTGGAGCAAGACCCTATGGCTTTGCTGATGTTAGAAGTGGCTGCAGAAACTGTTGACGCTTGTGATAAAAAAACCACAGCATTGCTTCAAACCCTAAACTCAAAAACAGCGTCCTATGCAAACCCCGTGCTACTAGGATTTCAAATTCAACAAGCTATCGAACTTCGGAAAGCGGGCTTGGGCTTATTAGGCAATATGGTGGGTGACGCCAAGGCCGTTGCTTGTATTGAAGACACTGCCGTTCCCTTAAAAAACTTAGCAGCCTATATTGCTGAATTTTCTGCACTCATGGCGCAATATAACCAAAAGGCGGTCTATTATGCACATGCTGGAGCAGGCGAATTACACTTGCGACCCATTCTCAACCTTAAAACAGAGCATGACGTTGTTTTGTTTAGAAAAATCACCACTGATGTCGCTCATCTGGTAAAAAAATATGAGGGATCCATGAGTGGCGAACACGGCGACGGTCTTGTCCGATCAGAATTTATTCGCCTAATGTTGGGGGATGAAAACATGCTCCTACTTCAAAAAATTAAAACGGCATTTGATCCAAACGGCCTGATGAATCCAGGGAAAATCATAGACCCATGGCCGATGGATCAAAAATTGCGTACACAGCCCTTTCAACCCACACCCGAAGTCGATACCATTTTCGATTTTTCTAAAACCATGGGCATTGTGCGTGCAGCAGAACAGTGTAATGGCTCTGGCGATTGCCGTAAACTTTCTGGGGGCACGATGTGCCCTAGCTATCGCGCTACGCGTGATGAAAAAGACAGCACACGTGGCCGTGCCAATGCCCTTAGAGCGTTTTTATATGAAAAGCCCAATAAAAATCGGTTCAATCATCCTGAGCTTAAAGCAGTTTTTGACCTTTGTTTAAGCTGCAAGGCTTGCGCGAGCGAATGCCCAAGTAACGTTGATATTTCGGCCTATAAAGCCGAGTTTTTGCATCAGTATTACCAACACAACAAAAGGCCATTAAGTGATTATTTTTTTGGTTTTGCAGGCCGTCTCTATCGCTTTGGAAGTCACTTTCCCAAAATTTCAAATGTCTTGTTGCAAATGCCCATTTTTGCCAACACCCTTCGACGGGTGCTTCAGGTAGCCCCCGAGCGTTCTTGGCCGTTACTGAGCACGCCTTCCTTCGAAAATCGACTGAAAAAGCTAAAAAACCACAAGCTGAAAAGCTCAAAAAAGGTTTATCTCTTTATAGATGAATTCACCAATTTTTTAGAAGCTGAGGTGGGGATGGCTGCTGTTGAATTACTCGAAAACTTGGGCTATCAAGTAGAAGTTGTCACTGCTCAAGACTCTGCAAGAAGCCAATTGTCGAAAGGATTTTTGAAAGCAGCACAAAAGCAAGCCAATCTGTTGGTGGCTCAATTTAAAGATAAAATATCTGCCGAAACCCCTTTACTTGGCATTGAACCCTCTGCTTTGTTTGGGTTTGTGGATGAGTTCCCCAAGTTAGCCGATGATAAAAGGGCGGCTCAAGAACTGGCGAAGCATTGTTTTTTGATTGAAACCTTTTTGCTGCAGGAGATGGCTTTGGGGCACATCAGCGAAAAAGCGTTTTCGACCGAGGGCATTAAAATGGCCCTACACATCCATTGTCATCAAAAGGCCTGGGGTCGTGCTGGAGATACGGCAGCTTTGTTTCGCAACATAAAAGGTGTTGATCTTGAGGTGCTCAACACAGGCTGTTGTGGCATGGCAGGCTCTTTTGGCTATGAAGCCGCGCATTATGAAGTGAGCCAGAAGATTGGAGAAGAAAGCCTCTTCCCAGCCATTCGAAAGGCCGAAAAAACCACCTGGATTGTGGCCAATGGCACCAGTTGCCGACATCAAATTATGGATGGTTGCCAACGGTCGGCGATCCACCCCATACAGGCGTTATTGAAACTATTGGCCTAAAAATTCAAGAAATATTTCTTATTTTTGTAGTGCTAAAAAAAGAAAATTGCGCAACACTTTGATTTCAAAGCGACGTTATAGTAAAACGAAAATCCTCTCCCTTTGCTTGCTGGTTTGGATGCTGGCATTTGTGGCCGTTTTACCATTGGTTCAATCCCTAGAAGGCCCTTCATTGGTAACCATAGAGGTTGAACAAACCAAGCCTTTTGAAAAAGAAGAATTTAAAAAGCTTTTCGACATGGAAAGCATCTTTGTGGCCAACTCTTATTGGCGCACAGATGGAGCCCTTAAAAACTATCCCATTTCGCCAATACTTTTCTATCCTGAAGGGGTTTATCTTCAAACACCCCCACCCCCCGAACGAGTCTAGTTTTTTCCTCGTCAACCTGATTTTTTAATTGTCTCTCTGCCTAAAGAAGCAAGGAGTCACAACCTTTTTATTTTAAACTTATGAAAGCATTTTTTGCACATTTTAGAGGCGACCTTTTTGGTGGCCTAACCGCCGGAATCGTTGCCCTTCCATTGGCTTTGGCTTTTGGAGTTTCGTCGGGCCTAGGCCCTAGTGCAGGCCTTTATGGCGCCATATTCCTTAGTTTTTTTGCAGCACTATTTGGGGGCACCAACACTCAAATTTCTGGCCCTACGGCCCCCATGACCGCTGTGAGCATGGTAGTCATTGGCACACTCATTGCCGCTAACGACGGCAGTGTTGAACAGGCACTTCCCATCATTTTAACCGTCTTTTTGCTGGCTGGTTTGATGCAAGTGGGACTGGGTTTTTTAAAACTCGGGCGCTACATACGCTACATCCCCTATCCTGTTGTTTCTGGCTTTATGACGGCCATTGGATTAATCATCTTAATCACCCAGTTGCTTCCTGTTTTGGGCTATTATCCTAAAGAAGATCAACAATATGTTGAGCGTTTTAAACCCCAAGCAGAGGCCATTATCCTAAGCCATATCTTGGAGGAAGAAGCGGGAGAAGGCTTGTTGGTTTTAGAAGATTTTCGGGAGACCATTGCAAGAGGTTCTGAAATTTCAGAAACAGCCATTTTGGAAGAAGCCAGCACGCTGGCCGCCAAAGAAAGTTCGGGAGTGATTGGCGCCCTAAACGCTTTGCCAAGAGCCCTAAAAAGTGTGGACTGGGTTGCCCTCATATTGGCCCTAGGCACCATTTTTATCATTTATGGATTCAAGCGAATCACAACAGCTGTGCCCAGCACTCTGGTGGCTTTGGTGGTGATGTCGGGAGTGGCCATTGCGTTCTTCCCAAACTATAGACCCATTTCATCTATTCCTGACGGATTCCCTGCTTTACAATGGGAAGTGTTTACTCAATTTAGTTTTTCGGGCCTAACGCCCTATGTGTTCACCGCCCTAACTTTAGCTTTGTTGGGTGCCATAGACTCATTGCTCACCAGTGTGGTGGCCGATAACATGACCAAAACCCGTCACAAACCCAACAAAGAATTGATTGGTCAGGGGATTGGAAACAGCATTTCGGCGCTTTTTGGAGGAATCCCAGGTGCAGGAGCTACGATCAGAACAGTGGTGAACATCAACTCTGGAGGCAAAACCCGTTTGTCGGGGATGATTGCAGGGCTGGTTTTGCTCTTTATTTTGTTGGCCTTGAGCGATGTGGCCTCTAAAATTCCTGCGGCAGTGTTGGCTGGAATCCTCGTCACTGTAGGTATAGGCGTGATGGATTATAAAGGTCTTAAGGCCATTCCTTCACTTCCGCGCGACCTAAAGCTGGGGCCTGTAGGCATCAGTATGGAAGTTGTGATTATGATTTCTGTGATGCTGTTGGCCACTTTTTGGAATTTGGTCTATGCTGTAGGGATTGGGTTGGTAATTGCCTCTTTAATGTTCATGAAAAAAATTGGCGACCTCACAACCGATCGCTCTCGGGTGAGCTCTTTAACTAAAGAAAAACTTTGGCAAGACGAACAAAGCATTCCCGAATTGACAGATGATGCTGTGGCCATTAAACACATTCAAGGGCCATTGTTTTTTGGTTCAACCAGTGGTTTTCAGCAGTTGGCCAAACAAATTCCCAACAATGCCCAAGTTGTCCTTTTTCGTTTTGACAACATGGATTATATCGACCAATCTGGGCTATATGCCCTTGAAGATGTGTTGGTTGATTTAACACAACAACAAAAAACGGTCTGTTTTATTGGCCTTTCTAAACAACCGCGCTACATGATGGAGCGCATTGGTTTGGTGCCACGACTGGTATCAGACACAAATATTTTCAATAACCTTTCGGAAAGTCTTACCTTTATAAAAGGAAAAGTCTCCGAATCTTAAAGTTTAATAAAATGAGAAAAAAAGCAATTGATCAAACGATTCAAAGTAATTTAACTCCGGCCTTGGTATTAGAAAGATTGAAGGCGGGGAACGAAAACTTTGTAAAAAACAAACTCAACCACGCCGATTTTCAGGCTTTGCGCATGCAAACGCAAGAAGAACAAAACCCTCAGGCGATTGTGTTGTCTTGTATCGACTCGCGAGTGCCTGTTGAGTTGGTTTTCGACCAAACAGTGGGCGATATTTTTGTGGCGCGTGTGGCTGGAAATTTTGTGAATACCGACATTTTGGGCAGCATGGAATATGCCTGTAAGGTGGCCGGTAGTAAGCTCATTGTGGTGATGGGTCATCAGGGCTGTGGCGCCGTAAAGGCCGCCTGCGACAAGGTTGAACTGGGCCATATTACCAGCATGCTTGGGGCGATTATGCCAGCCGTTGAAGCCACTAAGGCCGATGCTGATGCTCCTCACGACAGCAGTAACGACCAGTTTGTGGCGCAAGTCACCCAGAAAAATGTGGAAAACACCATTGCTAAAATCCTAGAACAAAGCCCCATTCTCAGAGC
>CAYZFD010000028.1:0-19794 GCA_964477735.1 uncultured Flavobacteriaceae bacterium | reverse complement strand
TCGCCTTCAAGACCTACAACTTCAGCCGGAGTGATAAGTTGAATGTGACCATTGTTTTTCAGCGTTTGTACTTTTTCAACTGAGTCGAGTGCGCCTCTAAACTCATTGCGACGGTGTATAAGGGTAACCTCACTTGCAATTTCAGCTAAAAATATAGTCCAATCTAAAGCAGAATCTCCACCGCCAGCCAGAACCACACGCTTGTTGCGGTATTTTTCGGGATCTATTATTTTGTAATCAACGCCTCTATCCTCAAATTTTTCGAGGCGCTCTAAGGGGGGTTTACGAGGCTCAAAGCTACCCAAACCACCAGCGATAGCCACAACGGGTGCCTGATGTTTGGTGCCCTTATCTGTAGTCACAATAAAGCTACCATCTTCTTGCTTCTCAAGAGTTTCTGCGCGTTCACCTAGAGTAAAGCCTGGTTGAAAAGGAGCGATTTGTTGCATGAGTTTATGGGTGAGGTCCCCCGCCAAAATTTCGGGATAGGCAGGGATGTCATAAATGGGTTTTTTAGGATATATCTCTGAGCACTGTCCCCCAGCTTGTGGTAAGGCATCAATGAGATGACAGCGGAGCTTAAGCAAACCCGCCTCAAATACGGTAAACAAACCCGTCGGCCCAGCGCCAATAATAAGAATATCGGTTTTAATCATAGTTCCACATTGATCACTTCACGGATTTGTGGGGCGTATTTTTTTATGGTCATTTCTACACCAGACTTAAGGGTCATCTGATTCACGGAACAGCCCACACAAGCGCCCAGCAATTGAACCTTCACCACATCATGCTCTATGGATAGGAGCGCAATATCGCCTCCGTCTGATGCCAAAAAAGGACGAATTTCTTCGAGGGCCTTTTCCACATTTAATCTCAATTCTTGATGATCCATTACACTAAGATTTTACAGCGGAACAACCCGCCATGTTTGTGATTTTGATGGCCTCTGTAGGAGGTAGGGCTTCGTTTCTTCGCACAGTTTGGGTCACCACTTCTTGGGTTAATTTCAAAAAAACTTCACTCAACACTGTGCCTTCTTGAAGTGCTGCTGGACGACCAACATCGCCCGCCTCACGAATGCTTTGCACTAAAGGCAACTCTCCCAAAAATGGCACTTTTAAATCTTTTGCCAAATCCTGAGCCCCCGATTTTCCAAAGATATAATATTTATTTTCGGGCAATTCTTCTGGTGTAAAATAGGCCATATTTTCTATCATCCCCAACACAGGCACTTGAATAGATTCTTGCTGAAACATGGCCACGCCCTTTTGAGCATCGGCCAGTGCCACCACTTGTGGGGTGCTCACCACAACGGCTCCTGTGACGGGTACAGCTTGGAGAATGCTCAAATGAATATCTCCCGTACCGGGTGGCAAGTCAATGAGAAGAAAATCTAAAGTCCCCCAATCTGCATCAAAAATAAGCTGATTTAGGGCTTTGGAAGCCATTGGCCCGCGCCAAATTACGGCCTGATCGGGTTTTGTGAAAAAACCTATCGACAACACTTTAACTCCATAATTTTCGACGGGTTTCATTTTAGATTTTCCTTCTACTTGAACCGCCAATGGGCGTTCCTGTGCCACATCAAACATGATGGGAATAGAAGGTCCATAAATGTCAGCATCGAGGATGCCTACCCGAAAGCCCATTTTCGCCAAGGATACAGCCAAATTGGCCGTTAGGGTTGACTTACCAACACCCCCTTTTCCAGAAGCAACAGCCACAATGTTTTGAATATTGGGAATGGTTTTTCCCTTAATGAGTGGAGCTGAAGGTTGTGCAGACGTTTCTACTTTTATGTTTACATTGACTTTTGCTTTTTCATAAACCTTGTCGTGGATAGTCTTAAGTATTTCAACTTCAGTTTTTTTCCGGGCTTGCAAACTAGGGTTTGCCATTTGAACATCAACGACTACTTCATCACCAAAAACTACGATATTGGTCACTGCGCCACTATCGATCATATTTTCGCCTTCACCTGGAATAGTCAGTGTTCTAAGGGCTTCTTGAATATCTTTTTTACTGAATTTTTTCAAAGCAAGAATTTATCAACTGTTGATTCTCATGGCAAATATACATCCCCTGAGTTTAACCCTCAAGATTTGGATCCCAAAAAAGCTTTTCAAAGTTTTGAATTTGATTGTCAATCACCTCAATACCTTCGGCTTCTAGGAGTTTTTGCATAAGGTTAATCCCCTCAAAATGATGCTTTCCCGTCAGCAATCCTTTGCGGTTCACAACGCGGTGGGCAGGTATATCTGCTCTATTGTGAGAGGCGTTCATCGCCCATCCCACCATTCTAGCCGAGCGGGCGGCGCCCAAGAAACGGGCAATGGCACCATAGGAAGTAACCCTGCCCTTAGGAATGCGTTTTGCCACTTCATAAACTTTTTCAAAAAAAGAGGTTTGTAGGTCAGTCATTATTTGGGAATTGAAAACTTAAGTAGGTTATGGGTTTGCCTTCGGCCAAATAACGTTGTTCGTAAAAGGTTTGAATGGCCGTTACTTCTTTGGGGGCATGTATATAATGATAAACATCGTGGTGTGCACAATCCACCTCAATTTGCAGGCCTTGAAGAAGCCCAAGGGTGTAACCGTGTAAAAAGTCACTGTCGGTTTTAAGGTGCACTTTGCCTTTTGGCTTTAGTATGTGCTTATATTTTTTTAAAAAACTTGGATTGGTAAGACGGTGCTTGGTGCGCTTAAACTTGAGTTGTGGATCGGGAAAAGTAATCCAAATTTCGTCAACTTCTGATGGATCAAAAATGGATTCAATGAGCTCAATTTGTGTTCGAACAAAGGCTACGTTTTGCATTTTTTCTTCGAGAGCAGTCTTGGCACCTCTCCAAAATCGAGCGCCTTTAATATCGATACCAATGAAGTTTTTTTGTGGAAATTCTTTAGCCAAACCAACACTGTATTCTCCTTTACCACACCCGAGTTCAACCACAATGGGGTGATCGTTATTGAAAAATGATTTCCAACGACCCTTCCACTCAAAGTCATCGTTTTCGAGCGTTTGCCTTGTGGGTTGGATTACGTTTGAAAACTGTTCGTTTTCTCTAAATCTCTTAAGCTTGTTTTTGCTGCCCAAAACCTTTTGTTTAAGTGACAAAAGTAGGGTTTTGTGGACTTAATAATAGAATCAATGACTTGATTTTTGGAGGGTAAAAGAAAATTCTGAGCCAATCCCTAGCTTGCTCTCAACAAATATTTTTTCTTTATGATTTTCAATAATGTGTTTCACGATCGAAAGCCCTAAGCCAGACCCTCCTTCTCTTCGACTACCACTTTTGTCAACTCTATAAAATCTTTCAAACAATCTGGGAATGTCTTTTTTATCAATGCCTTCGCCATTGTCTGTGACCCTCACAATCACTTTTTCTTCTGTTAGCGCTTCAATGCTCACTTCGGTAGTGCCACCACTTTTGCCATATTTCAAAGAGTTTTCCAGCAGATTGGTGAGCACTTGTTGAATGCGCTCTTTGTCGGCACGGACAAGAATGGGGGTGCTGTAATGACGGTCAAATTCAACGGTGATGTCTAGTTTTGATGCACGCATTTCTAGAAGTTCCATCACATTAGAAACCAATTCAACAATATCGAAGTCTCCAATTTCCATCTTCACGATTCCTGTTTCGAGTTTGTTGAGCAAATCCAAATCACGAACAATATAAACCAGTCGTTCAACGCCTTTGTTGGCTCTATTCAAATATTTTTTTCTAACTTCTTTGTCATCAATTGCGCCATCTAACAAGGTTAGAATATATCCCTGAACTGTAAATAGCGGAGTTTTGAGTTCATGCGCCACATTGCCGAGATATTCTTTCCTAAAAGCATCCTGATCTTTAAGGGTTTCGATTTCAATTTTTCGCTTGTTCACAGATTTTCGAACTTCTTCAACCAAAGTGTTCATGTCGGTGGTTACGGGATTGCTCGATTGTGTGGCTTCAATGAATGAAACATCGTCATAGATTTCCTTCACACGGTTATATATATGCACTTCGAGTCGCCATTGGATATAAAAATAAACAACGACAAAAACCGAAATTAAAGTAATGGCTAAATAAATGATTGGCGTTAAGGAAAGCAGAACATCTGGCGGATAGAAACTAAAAAAAACAAGGGAGGAGGTGAAAACAATTAACATGGTAATTGCTGCCAGCACTAGAGCCAATCTTGTAGAAACTTTTAATGGACGGCGCATAAATTATGAAACAAATTTATAGCCAACTCCTTTTACCGTTTTAAAGTGTTCGTCACCAATCTTTTCTCTCAGCTTTCGGATGTGAACGTCGATGGTCCGACCACCAACCACAACTTCATTTCCCCAGACTTTGTTGAGGATTTCATCTCTTTTAAACACCTTGTCGGGGCGTGAGGCCAGCAGTGCGAAAAGTTCAAATTCTTTTCGTGGCAGCAACAATTCTTTGCCGTGTTTTAAAATTTTGTAGCCTTCACGGTCGATGATAATACCGCCTAAATCTATTGTCCTGGCTTCGTTTTCTTTTTGGTTTAAGCGACGTAACAGTGATTTAACTTTACTCACAAACACTTTTGGTTTAATGGGTTTGGTGATATAGTCATCTGCTCCGGCCTCTAGACCTGCTACCTGGGAATAATCTTCGCTCCTAGCCGTTAAGAAAACAATGATCAGCTCTTGAAATTCTACATTTTTTCTGAGTTGCTCACAAGTTTCAATGCCGTCCATTTTGGGCATCATCACATCTAAAACCACCAAATGAGGTTGGTGCTTGATGGCTTTTTTAATGGCTTCTTTTCCGTCTTCTGCCTTAAAAACCTGATAGCCTTCTGCTGTTAGATTGTAGGACAGTATTTCTAAAATATCTGGCTCATCATCGACAAGAAGGATCTTGAAATTTTTATTGTTTACTTCCATTTGATTCCAAAATTACTCAAAAAAAATAGAAGCATCAATTCGTTAACAATCATTTAATATTGAAAATCTTTGCTTTCAAAATCCCTACTTTTGTGTCAAAGTTTTTAAGTGGAATCCTTATTGGTTAAAAGTTCGGAAGATTTTAAAAATAAAGCGTTAAACTTGTTTCGTTTTCAGTTTGAGCACAACAAAGTTTATCGCACTTTTTGTGACCTCACTAACAGACACCCCTCAGATGTAAAAAATTTAAATGAAATTCCTTTCCTCCCCATAGAGCTTTTCAAAACCCATCAGGTTATCAGCGTAAAAACCTTGCCCAAAACCTATTTTGTGAGTAGTGGAACCACTGGAAAAAACAGTCGTCACTGGATACACAGCACCAATCTTTATGAAGATGCCTTTAAGTTGGGGTTTTCTAGGGTTTATGGCGATCCATCTAATTGGGTCATTATGGGTCTTTTGCCTTCTTACCTAGAACAAAAAAATGCTTCTTTGGTTTACATGGTAGATCGATTAATTAAGGCTTCTGGGCACGAAGAAAGTGGTTTCTTCCTTGACAATTACGAGGCTCTCAACGACAATATTTTATGGGCGCAACAAAAAGGAAAAAAATGTTGGATTATTGGTGTAAGTTATGCCCTACTCGACTGGGCTTCTAAAAGCCCCATCAATTTGGGAAACGCTGTGTTGGTGGAAACTGGTGGTATGAAAGGCCGAAGACAAGAAATCACAAGAGCAGCTCTTCATCAGGAGTTGAAACATGCCTTTGGCCTTGATGAGATCCATTCCGAATATGGGATGACTGAACTGCTTTCTCAAGCCTATGCCACCAAAGATGGTGTTTTTCAAGCGCCTCCTTGGATGAAGATACGCATAAGAAGCACCGAAAATCCTATGGATGTTTCAGACATTGGGTCGGGTTGCTTGAACATTATCGATTTGGCCAATAAATACTCCTGTGCATTTATCGCCACGCAAGACCTGGGAAAAAAAGTTCCGAATGGAGGCTTTGAAGTTTTGGGCCGCTTTGATCATGCCGACATCAGGGGTTGTAATTTGATGGTTAACTAACAACCAACAAAAAATAATTCTTCTTACCCCGTTGTAGCAACACATAGCTTTCGCAAATCAAATCTGTAGTAGAAAGCTGATAAGCTTCATCAATTTTTTGTTTGTTCACGGCAATAGAACCTTCTTGGAGTGCTCGGCGTGCTTCTCCATTAGATTTCAAAAAACCTGTTTCAGCGGCTAAAGCAGCGATCATGTCTAATCCATCTTCCAACTTATGAAGCGAAATTGAAGCCTGTGGAACCCCTTCAAATAGGTCCAAAAAAGTAGTTTCGTCGAGTGACTGAAGCGCATCTTTTGTGGCTTTTCCAAACAATATATCAGATGCTGCAATTGCATTTTGAACTTCGGCATCTCCATGAACCAGCGCTGTTACCGATTCGGCCAAAGTGCGCTGCAATTGTCGCAAATGCGGTGCAGCCCGATGCGCAGAAACGAGGTCTTCTATTTCGGATTGGGGTAAAAAGGTGAATTTTTTGACAAAATCTTCGGCATCTTCATCTGAGGTGTTTAACCAGTATTGATAGAATCTATAAGGCGATGTTTTCGACTTGTCGAGCCAGACGTTCCCGCCCTCTGTTTTTCCAAACTTAGTGCCGTCGGCTTTGGTAATTAATGGACAAGTGACGGCATAGGCTTTTCCTGAAACTTTTCGGCGAATGAGCTCGGTTCCTGTTGTAATATTGCCCCATTGATCACTGCCCCCCAGCTGCAGCTTGCAGTCGTGGTGGGTATATAAATGCAAAAAATCATAGCCCTGAATGAGTTGATAAGTGAACTCGGTAAAGGACATCCCTTCACTGTTTTCACCGCTAATTCGTTTCTTCACAGACTCCTTTGCCATCATGTAATTCACCGTGAGATGTTTTCCTATGTCTCGAACAAACTCGATCAGCGAAAACTGTCGCATCCAGTCATAATTGTTGACCAACAAGGCGGCGTTTTCGGATTGACTATCGAAATCTAAAAAACGGGCCAACTGTGATTGGATACCCGCACAATTTTTTTGAAGTGTGGTTTCATCCAGTAAATTGCGTTCTACTGATTTTCCTGAGGGATCTCCAATCATTCCTGTGGCGCCCCCCACCAGGGCGATGGGCCGATGACCAGTTTTTTGCAAGTGCATCAAAATAATGATGGGGATTAGACTCCCAATGTGCAAAGAATCCGAAGTAGGATCAAAACCAATATAACCCGAAACAGTGTTTTCGAGCATAAAAGCCTCTGTTTCTGGAGTCATATCGTGCAAAAGACCTCTCCAACGCAATTCAGCAACAAAGTTTTGACGCATGTTTTGTTTTTAATGACAAAGATAGACCTCTAATGAAAAAGAAAAAAGAAAAAATTAATTCCTTATAAACGAAGCCTTCGAACTTCTTTTTTTTACTGTATTTTCGTGTCATGATTTTGGTTACTGGCGGAACGGGATTGGTGGGTGCACATTTGCTTTTGGCGCTTTGCAAGCAAGGCAAAAAACCAAGAGCTCTTTATAGAAACTACAGCAAAATTGAAAGTGTTCAAAAACTTTTTGAAAGCTATTCTGATGATTCTAAAACTTTATTTCAGCAAATCGAATGGGTCCCAGGCGATGTAACAGACCTTTATCAACTTCAATTGGCTTTCGAAGGAATTCAAAAGGTTTTTCATTGCGCCGCATTCATTTCTTTTGATCCCAAAGACCTCAACTTACTTCAAAAAACAAATGAAGAAGGCACAGCGAACATTGTGAATTTGTGTCTGAAAACAAAAGCCAAATTGTTTCATATGAGCTCCGTAGCCACACTCTCAAACTATAATGGCCGCGATCCTCTTGATGAAAATGCTTTCAGAGATCCTCAGCAAATTTCTCATGCCTATGGCCTCACAAAATATGAAGCTGAAATGCATGTTTGGCGTGGCATTCAAGAAGGGCTTGAAGGATGCATTGTTAATCCAGGTGTCATTTTGGGACAAGGTTTTTGGAGGGCAGGAAGTGGCGCGCTTATCCGAACTGTTCACAAGGGTTTAAAATATGCGCCAACTGGATACACTGGCTTTGTTTCGGTTGAGGATGTTGTGGCATGCACATTAATGCTGAGCAATAAAAATTTCTTTGGCGAACGCTTCATTTTGGTGGCAGAAAATCTGTCTTACAAAGATTTTATCGAAAAAACTGCCCAATGGTTAGGCGTAAATCCCCCAAAGAAAATTGCAACAAAAACACTTTTAAATTTGGCTTGGCGGTTGGATTGGCTTCGAAGTAAACTAATGGGCAAAAGAAGAAAACTAAGCAAATTAATGGCGAAAACGCTTAGCGAAAAAACCATTTATAGTCATGATAAAATTAAGCGTGTCATTGGTTATCAATTTGAGCCAATAGATAAAACTTTAGAAAAAGTTAGTCTTGCTTTCTTGAAAGATTTTTCGATCTAACCGTATCTTTTCGAGCTGATTTATTCTTTTGTTCGGCATCCATCACCAATTTTATAGAATCTTTCATCGATTCTATTTGAACCCCAACAGCTTCTAAAATTTTGATGTATTTTTTGGGATTCGAAGCGTAGTATTCGTGGCTTTGGGCAAACTGCAGGCTATCGATGCCGTGATGGGCGTAAAAAAGAGTGTCTGGCATTCTAACATAAGTAATACCATCGAGATTTCTATAGCCTCTGCTGGCGTTTAAAATTGTTAAATCAGTGATGAAATCAACCATCTCTGCCTCGGTAAGTAGGTCTTTAGGAACTTCAGGTGCATGAGAATCACAAGAAAGCCCTAATAAAAAAATGCCCAATAGGCCTATTAGCATTTTTTTCATTTCCAATGGTTTCTGTTAAAGGTTAATCGCATTGCATTCGGCTTTTCCAGCAATTTATCGTTTGCATAGGCCAGGGTTCCATTTAAAAAAGTGGCCATTACTTTTGATTGAAATGTATGTCCTTCGAATGGGGACCAACCACATTTATAAAGTAAATTGTGTTGGCTAACTGTCCATGGGTTATTGGGATCCACCAATACCAAATCTGCAAAATAGCCTTCTCTGAGGAAACCGCGTTTTTCTATATCGAAAAGAATGGCGGGGTTGTGACACATTTTTTGAACTACCTTTTCAATACGGATTTTTCCATCGCTTGCAGCATCAATCATGCTGCAAAGCGCATGCTGAACCAAAGGCCCTCCAGAAGGGGCTTGAGTGTAGCTATTATTTTTTTCTTCGAGGGTGTGTGGCGCATGGTCAGTAGCCACTATATCAATGCGGTCATCGTTTAGTGCCGCCCACAATGCGGCCTGATCTTCTTTTGATTTCACAGCAGGATTCCATTTAATGTGTGTGCCTTTTTTAGCATAATCTTTGTCAGAAAAGAAGAGATGATGCACACAAACTTCAGCTGTGATTTTCTTATCTTTTAATGGTGTTTCTTGCGTAAACAAATGGGTTTCTTTGGCCGTAGAAAGATGAAAAACATGCAATCTTGCCCCGGTTTCTTTGGCCAATGCAATGGCTGTAGATGAGGAAATGTAACAGGCCTCAGCTGAACGAATATCGGGATGGCAAGCTATTGGAATTTCGGGACCAAATTTTTCTAAATGCTTTTGTAGGTTGGCGTGAATGGTTGCCTCATCTTCACAATGTACTGCGATGACTAGAGGCGTGTTCGAAAAAATTTCCCTTAACACATCTGGGTTGTCCACCAACATATTCCCCGTAGAAGACCCCAAAAAAAGTTTCAACGCAGCCACTTTTGTAGGATCTAATTTTAAGATCTCATTTAAATTGTCATTAGTACCCCCAAACATATAAGAATAATTGGCCCATGAGGTTTGTTGTGCACGCCAAAATTTATCCTCAAGGTCTTTTAGCGTAGTGGTTTGGGGTTGGGTATTGGGCATTTCAATGAATGAAGTAATTCCTCCAGCCAGCGCTGCTTTAGATTCACTTTCGATGGTGGCTTTGTGGGTAAGGCCAGGTTCTCTAAAATGCACTTGATCATCAATACAACCAGGTAGCAAGAATTGTCCTTGGGCATCCATTTCCTTGGCTTGGTAGAGATTGGAGATGCTGGGTGCAATCTTCTCTATATAAGCTCCTGAAATCAACACATCAACAGCACTTATTTGGCCTTCGTTGACCATCTGAGCATTTTTTATGAGCCATTTTTGTGTCATCATGTTTGTTTAAAAAAAGCTTTTAATTTTCATTTTAACAATTCCAACTATGGCTTCAGAAATAATTGAAGCATTCATTTTCGATTGCCCCTTTGTTCGATCGGTAAAAATAACCGGAATTTCTTTGAGCCTATAACCGGACTTCCAGGCCTTAAACTTCATTTCGATTTGAAAGGCGTAACCTCTGAAACGTATGGGAGATTGAAGGATGGTTTTTATAACTGCACTTCTATATCCAACAAAACCCGCTGTGGGATCATGCACAGGAAGTCCTGTGATGAACCTAGAATATAACGAAGCAGAATAGGAGATCAGCACCCTACTCATGGGCCAGTTGACCACATTAACTCCTTTGATATATCTTGAACCTATCACCAAATCAAACGCATTGTTTTCTAATGGAGTTATAAGCCTTTCTAAATCCTTAGGGTCATGAGAAAAATCAGCGTCCATTTCGAATACATAATCATAATTGTTGTCCAAAGCCCAACGGAAACCTTCAACATAGGCGGGACCCAAACCCTGTTTTTGAGGCCTTGATACCAAAAAAACGCGCCCACCAGACTGAGGCCGAAACGCTTCCACTAAGGATGCTGTTCCATCGGGTGATGAATCATCTACCACCAACACATGAAAACCATGAGGAAGCGACAACACAGACTTTAACATGTCTGAAATGTTTTCTGCTTCATTATAGGTCGGAATGATGACTAATGATTTTTTCATCTATAAAAATCCATTCACAAAAGTAATCATTTAAGCGCTTTTCGAACATGCCCATTGGTGATAAAAAATGTAATTTTACCACAGTATTCTCAATAAAATAAAAATGAGCAACACCACGCCACAGTGGATTTTTTATGTGATCGTTACGCTATTTGGATGGGCTTGCCTTCTAAAAGCAATCGATGCAAATCGAATGCATGTTCGTTTTATTTTTTGGAACAAAAGTTTTCTAAGCCCCCGTGTACAACACCCCTACTTTGATCTTTTTAATGCGATTTTCTTTATGTTTAGAGCACTCCTCTTTTCTCTTTTGGCAACGACCACTTTTTCCTTTTTTCTCGATGAAGAACTCACAATAGCTTTATATTTTCAAGCGGCCATTTATTACACCTTATATTGGATCATAAGATGGGGAATAGAAAAAACAATCGCCTACGCCTTCCATGCCAAAGAATTTTGGCAACAATTGCACCAAAAAAGAACGGCCTTACGACAATTTACTTCACTATATGGTGGTCTGATTTTTATGATTTTAGGAATTGGATTCTTTGGCCAAGCTACGGCTCAATGGCTTCTATTGATCAGCTGCTTGTTGGGTTATACGCTCATCAATGGATGGATATTTGTTGAATTTTATAACCCCATCAAAGCCTATTTTTTCTATTTTATTTTATATCTTTGCACCCTCGAAATCGCTCCCATTATGGTTGCATTATGGGCTTTTTCTTGATTAACCAAATGCTAGAAAATGAAAGTAAAAACCATACTTGTTTCTCAGCCTGAACCTAGTGTTGACAACTCTCCCTACGCACAGCTAAAAAAAGAAAGAAAAGTTTCGATCGATTTTCGACCGTTCATTCATGTTGAAGGTGTGCCTTCACTCGAAATCAGACAAAACAAAATCGATGTCACCAAATTTTCTGCCATTATTCTGACCAGCAGAAATGCTGTTGATCATTTTTTTAGAGTGGCCGAGGAAATGCGTTACACAGTCCCCGACGACTTAAAATACTTTTGCATTTCTGAAGCTGTCGCCTTCTATCTCCAAAAATATGTGGTGTATAGAAAACGAAAAATATATGTAGGTGGAAGAACCATTTCAGATATGGAACCACTCTTTAAAAAATATAAAGACGAAACTTTTTTACTGCCGTGCTCAGATCAACTAAAACCTTCAATCCCTACTGAGCTTGACGCTTATAATATCAAATGGACCAAAGCCGTTTTTTACAGAACAGTGGTCAGCGATCTTTCTGATTTGAGAGATGTTTATTATGATGTTTTGGTGTTTTTTAGTCCCTCAGGAATCGAATCTCTTTTCAAAAATTTCCCAAATTTCGAGCAAAACAACACTAGAATTGCGGTTTTTGGAAACACTACAGTCAAAGCTGCTGAACAAGCAGGTCTTCGGATCGACATCAAGGCCCCAACAGTAAAGGCCCCTTCGATGACCAAAGCTTTAGACGAGTATATTGAGCAAGCCAATAAAAGGACGCGCTAATTCTTCTTAAGAATACTGAAAAGCAACATTGCCCAAGCGAGCATAAGTAAAAGTCCACCAATGGGTGTAACTGGCCCCAAAAAGGAACAGTCATAACCCATCCATTCATCAAGACTTAGCAAATAAATTGACCCTGAAAAAAGGCCAACTCCAAGGATCAATAATAAACCAACAGTTTTAATGGTTTTTTCGCTCACCCAACTGCTTAATGAAATGGCAAGCAAAGCAAGTGCGTGAAACCACTGATAAAGGAGCCCCACCTCAAAAGATTTCAGTGCAGCATCAGAAAGTTTAGTTGCTAAACCATGGGTGCCTAGTGCACCCAACATCACCCCAACTAAACCCATTACAACAGCCCAAGTCAAATAAAATTTGCGAATTCTAGTGAGGATATGATTTTTCATAAAACTGATTTTTTTTGTAAAATTAAACAGAACTGTGCTTAATAAAAACTAGAATATTGAATAATATTGATTTGAATTATCAATGTAAATAACGATTTTTGTATAAAAATTAAAGATTTTATGCGACGTCTTCATGAAACTTTAGCACTTGACGGCATCGACAAGCAACTTGTTAGGGCGCTCATGCAAAACGCACGTCAGCCCCTTATAGAAATCGCAAGAAAGGTGGGGATTTCGAGTGCTGCGATCCACCAAAGACTCAAAAAACTTGAAGCAAGTGGCTTAATTGACAGTGCGCAACTCATCATCAAACCCGAGGTGATGGGGTATCGCACATTGGCTTTTGTAGGCATTTATCTAGACAAGGCTATGCGAAACTCTGAGGCTGCCAAAAAACTCCAAAAAATTCCAGAGGTACTCGAATGTCATTACACCACAGGAGACTGGAGCATGCTTATAAAGGTAATTTGTATGAATAACGAACATTTGATGCGCATTCTTAGCGAGGAAATTCAATCTATAGAAGGTGTTTCAAGAACAGAAACATTCATTTCTCTCAATCAGCAAATCGACCGACAATTGTCGATCTAATTAATTTCGATTTGATGCCGCTACTCGAAGCGCAAAATAGATGAGCGTGGCCAAAGAGCCAATCGCAGCCACTACATAGGTCCTAGCGGCCCACTTCAGCGCATCTTTGGCACCTGCATATTCTTCTCTAGAAACCATATTTTTACGCTCCAACCAAGCCAAGGCCCTACGACTAGCATCATATTCTACTGGAAGGGTAATAAAGCTAAACAAGGTTCCAAAGCCAAACATCACCACACCGGCTACTGCTATGTTATAGCCCATAGAGCTGGTGGCCATCAAGGCCAAACCGCCTATAATAACCCACATGGAAAGATTTGAAGCCACACTCACAATGGGAACGAGTTTGGAACGCATCTGTAACCACTCATAGCCAATGGCATGCTGTACAGCGTGGCCACATTCATGAGCGGCCACTGCAGCTGCTGAAGCATTTCGAAGCCCATAGACCCCTTCACTAAGGTTGACTGTTTTTGTTTTGGGGTTATAGTGGTCCGTGAGCATTCCTGGCGTGCAAACCACTTTAACATCTCTGATGCCATGATCTGCCAACATTTTCTCGGCAATTTCAGCACCTGTTAGCCCATTTCTCAAGGCTACTTTTGAGTACTTTTTAAATTTGCTTTTGAGCCTTCCGCTTACAACCATACTCAACACAGCAAAAAGGCCTACAATCAAGTAATATCCGCTCATCTTTGTAATTTTAGGAATTTAAATTTACAACAAAATATAACAACTACCTTCTTTTTGATAAAATAAAAAATATGATAAATAGTGTCAATAAGCCTGTGACGATGTTGGCCAAAATCATGGAGAGACTAGAAATCATAAAACCGTAAATTAACCATAAAACAATTCCTGTAAAGAAAATGAGATACATGGTTAGTGATAGACCAGCAGCCGATTTTGACTTCCAAACTTTCATGATCTGAGGCACAAAAGCCACAGTGGTGAGCACAGCCGCCAACATGCCAATAAGCTCAATGGTGGTTATTTTCATACCACAATATTTACAATTTTGCCTGGGATAGCAATCACTTTTTTGGGTGATTTTCCTTCCAAATATCCTGCAGTCCTAGAGTCGGCCATCACGGCTTTTTCTAAATCTTGTGGAGCCATTTGCAAGGGCAAGTTGATGGTAAATCTCATTTTTCCATTAAAAGAAACAGGATATTCTTTACTGTTTTCCGTTAAATATTGCGCTTCATATTGTGGGTAAGGAACTCTAGAGATACTTTCGGAATGCCCTAATTTCATCCAAATTTCCTCTGCAAGGTGAGGCGCAAAAGGAGACAAAAGAATTGTTAGCGACTCGAGAACCTCCAGATTGTTGCATTTTTGGATGCTCAATTCGTTTACACAAATCATAAAAGCACTCACTGCAGTGTTAAGCGACATATTTTCTATGTCCTCTGTAACTTTTTTGATGGTTTTATGAAGAGATTTTAAAGAGGCATTTGACGCTGGCGTATCTTCCACATGAAAATTCTCGTTTACGTGAAACAATTTCCAGAATTTTTTGAGAAAACCAAACACACCCGATAAACCAGCCGTGTTCCAAGGTTTGGCTTGCTCAATGGGTCCTAAAAAAAGTTCATACATCCTGAGTGTATCAGCACCATATTGAGCGCAAATGGCATCGGGATTGACCACATTATATTTTGATTTGGACATTTTCTCCACTTCTCTACCGGCAATAAATTTTCCGTTTTCTTCTAAAAATTCAGCTTTAGAAAAGTGTGGTTGCCACTTTTTAAGCCCATCCAAATTCACACTGTCTGAAGCATCTACAAGGGAAATGTCGATATGAATAGGTTCTACCTTTTCAAGGTCTTCGATCAGACCTTTGGAAATGTAGGTTTGAGTTCCTTTTTTTCTATAGGCAAAAGCACTATAACCCAAAATCATTCCTTGGTTGATGAGTTTTTGTGCATATTCGGACGTAGGAACAAGGCCTAAATCAAACAAAAAATGTTGCCAAAATCTGGAATATAACAAGTGGCCCGTAGCGTGTTCGCTACCGCCCACATACAAATCTACATGTTGCCAATATTCAAGTGCCTCTTTCGACGCAAAAGCCAAATCGTTTTGAGCATCCATGTAACGATTAAAATACCACGAACTGCCTGCCCAACCTGGCATGGTGTTGAGTTCGAGCGGAAAAACAGTTTTATGATCGATATGCTCATTGTCAACAACCTGGTTAGTTTTTGTGTTCCAAGCCCACACTTTGGCATTGCCCAAAGGGGGTTCGCCTGTTGAGGTGGGAAGGTAGTGCTCTACCTGGGGCAAAGCAATTGGATAATGAACAGGGTCTATAAGTTGTGGCATGCCATTTTTGTAATAGACCGGAAAAGGTTCCCCCCAATAGCGTTGACGACTAAAAACAGCATCGCGCAATCGGTAGTTGATTTTTCCTCGACCTCGTCCTTGCTTTTCTAAGGCTTCGACTACGGTTTTGCAAGCGCTTTCATAGTCTAAATCGTTTAAAAAATCAGATTGTGCCAAGACTGTTTCGGATTTACTCACAAAAGCAGCCTCTTCAATGCTTACACCCTTAAAAATGTTCGTAATAGGCAAATTGAAATGCTTTGCAAAATCATAATCACGTTGGTCGCCACAAGGAACGGCCATCACCGCTCCGCTTCCGTAACCCGCCAACACATAGTCCCCAATCCAAATGGGAATAAGTGCTTTTGTGAAAGGATGAACACAATAGCTACCCGTGAAAACCCCTGAGATGTTTTTTACATCGGCCATTCTATCGCGCTCGCTTCTTTTAGCAGTTTCTTGAACGTAGCTATTGATGGCGTCTTTTTGTTGGGGTGTAGTCAGTTTGCCTACCAAAGGATGCTCAGGTGCCAAAGTCATAAATGTGACTCCAAAGATAGTGTCGGGGCGGGTGGTAAAGACCTCTAGGATCTCTTTATGTCCTTCAATTTCAAACTGAACATTGGCCCCAACCGAACGGCCAATCCAGTTGCGCTGCATATCTTTTAAGGGTTCTGGCCAATCAATCTGATCGAGACCATCGAGTAATCGACCAGCGTAGGCTGCAATGCGCATCATCCATTGGGTCATTTTTTTTCGAACCACTTCATGCCCCCCTCTTTCGGACACCCCATTCACAACCTCGTCATTGGCCAAAACTGTACCCAATTCTGGACACCAATTCACTTCTGCTTCTGCCAAATAAGCAAGTCGATACTTGAGGAGAATGGTTTCTTTTTCCTTTTCTGAAAACAAACGCCAAGTGGAGGCGTCAAACAAAGGCGTGTCGTCATCGGAAACGGCATGCACATCTTTGTTTCCTTGAACATCGAACAAAGCAATGAGTTCGTCTATTGGTCGGGCTTTATTTAAATCCTGATCAAACCAAGCGTGATATAATTGATGAAAAATCCACTGAGTCCATTTATAATAGGCAGGATTTGAAGTGCGGACCTCCCGACTCCAGTCGAACGAAAATCCAATACTATCGAGTTGTTCTCTATACCTTTTGATATTGGTTTCAGTAGTAACAGCTGGATGTTGACCCGTTTGAATGGCATATTGTTCGGCAGGCAAACCGAAGGAATCATAGCCTTGTGGATGCAGAACGTTAAAATTCTTATGCCGCTTGTAACGAGCCATAACATCGCTGGCTATGTAGCCCAGTGGGTGACCAACATGCAATCCAGCACCCGAAGGATATGGAAACATGTCTAACACATAAAACTTTGGCTTACTGGTATCATTTGAGGCGGCAAAAGTTTGATTCTCAGACCAATATTTTTGCCAACGCGCTTCTATTTCTAAAAAATTGTATTTCATGCCTATTGAGAACGGCAGCAAAAATACGTTTTTAAACACCAAAGAAAAAGTTCGATGGTAATTCAAAGAGGTTTCTTATTTTTACAGAACAATCTAGTCCATGTCAAGCTCGTTCGAATCCTTTCAAAAAAGACGTTTGGTTACTTCTTATGTCTCCGTGACATTGAGTATTGCATTGGTGCTTTTTGTGGTTGGCGTATTTGGAATTTTGGTGCTTAACACTCAAAAAGTAGCGAACCATTTTAAGGAACAATTGGCCCTAACGGTCTATTTGAATGATTCCACCAATGAAGCAGAAATCGAACAACTTCGCACTCAGTTGGCCATGGCCCCCTACACCAAATCTGTACGCTTTGTTTCTAAAGAAGAGGCCGCAGAAGCACATAGCGCCACTATTGGTGAAAATTTTATGGATTTTTTAGGTTACAACCCCCTTCAAAATTCCTTAGACGTATTCATCAATGCAGCTTTTGTAACTGCCGAAAAACTTGAAGATATTGAAGCTGAACTCATCGCCCAAGCCTCGGTGAGTGAGGTGTCCTATGACCGACCACTTGTGGAACTCCTCAATGACAATATCAAAAAAATTAGTTTTTGGATTTTGGCCATTTCTGTAGGTTTTTTGATTGTGGCCATACTGCTCATCAACAATTCAATTCGATTAGCAATATACAGTAAACGACTGATTATCAAAACTATGCAAATGGTAGGGGCAACGAAAAGGTTCATTCGCAGGCCTTTTATATATACCCACATGCAGCTGGGTTTACTCGCCGCTGTGCTAGCGCTAACTGGCGTTTATTTTGTCATTCGATATTTAGATCAAGTTTTTCCTGATTTGCAACTTCAATCCGATCACAACACCCTATTGGTCCTTTTTGGAGGGGTGCTTCTTTTGGGCTTGGTCATCACGGCTATCAGCACATTTTTTGCCACACAACGCTACCTCAATTTAAAAACCGACCAACTTTATTAAAATGAAAAACTCAAAACAGCCTTTTCTATTTCAAAAGAAAAATTTCGTCATCATGTTTGTTGGGCTTTTCTTTATAGCCCTAGGATTTATACTCATGACAGGTGGAGGTAGCGAAGATCCCAACATTTTCAACCCCGAGATCTTTAGTTTTCGACGCATTCGTTTAGCCCCCACACTCGTGCTCATTGGTTTTGGTATTGAGATTTATGCCATCCTCACCAAAGGGAATAAACAATCATGAACGTTTGGGAAGCACTGATACTTGGTGTCGTTCAAGGATTAACTGAGTTCCTACCTGTTTCATCGAGTGGACACCTCGAACTTGGAAAAGCCCTTTTGGGCGACCACTCTCTGCCTCAGGAAAGCCTGATGTTCACCCTAGCCGTGCACGCAGCCACCGCCCTAAGCACCCTAGTGATTTTTAGAAAAGATATCTATGAAATTTTAAAAGGACTAGCGACTTTTAAGCGAAATGCGCAAAGCCTGTTCTCCATTAACATCCTCATTTCAATGGTTCCAGCAGTTGTTGTAGGCCTGTTTTTCGAAAAAGAAATCGAGCAATTGTTTCATCAAAATATTTTGTTGGTGGGCACCATGCTACTACTCACGGGGATTCTATTAATCTGGGCAGATCGAGCAAAAAATACCCAAAAAAATGTTCAAAAAGGCAGTGCCATGCTCATTGGACTGGCGCAAGCCATTGCCATACTCCCTGGAATTTCAAGAAGTGGTGCCACCATCGCTACCGCTGTGTTGTTAGGAATAGACCGCAGCAAAGCCGCACGCTTTTCATTTTTAATGGTAGTGCCGCTCATATTGGGCAGCATGGCCAAATCGCTACTCGAATTTGAAGGAAAATTCGAAAACACCCAAACAATTCCTGTTTTAGTAGGTTTTGTAGCTGCTTTCACAACAGGTTTATTGGCCTGCAAATGGATGATGGCCTTAGTTAAAAAAAGTAAACTATACTTCTTCGCTTGCTACTGTTTCCTTGTAGGTATTCTGGCCATTTCTTACATTGTTTTTTTATGAGCAACACATACTTAGAAGGAAAAATTTTATGTTTCGACAAGCCGTTACACTGGACCTCTTTTCAATTGGTCAATAAGGTACGATGGCTCTTGAAAAACAAAACAGGAATTAAAAAAATTAAGGTTGGCCACGCCGGCACACTCGACCCTTTGGCGACTGGACTTTTGTTGGTTTGCACTGGGAAATTCACAAAAAAAATCGAAAGCCTTCAAGGTCAAGCAAAAGAATATACTGGTACCTTTTTTTTGGGTGCCACTACCCCGTCCTATGATCTAGAAACAGAGATCAATCAAACCTATTCAACCCTGCATATAGACGAATCACTCCTCCGAAAAACCGCCCAAACATTTGTGGGCAACATCCAGCAGAAGCCGCCCCTTTTTTCAGCACTAAAAAAGGATGGTAAGCGCCTGTATGAATTTGCTAGAGAAGGAGAAAGTGTTGAAGTTTCGAGTCGCGAGGTGACCATTTCTGAATTAGAACTTACCCGAATCGAGCTCCCAGAGGTGGATTTTAGGGTCGTTTGTAGCAAAGGCACCTACATCAGATCCTTGGCCTACGACTTTGGAAAGGCCCTAAAATCTGGCGCTTATCTTCATCAACTTAGACGCACAAAAATAGGCGACTACAAAGTTGAAAA